>JAKVCR010000018.1 GCA_022448985.1 Roseibacillus sp. | reverse complement strand
GCTCCGTAAACATTTTCACCTTCTGCGTTGTGTCTCCAAACAAGGTGTTGGCTACCGGTGCTCTTCCAACTCTTCTGCTTTTTCATGATTCGTCCTGCCCTCCAGCATTCCTGCATCCCAGACAATGAGCAAGGATCCTGTTATTACATGAGTTACTCACAGCAGAACTTTTGACATTAAATCGCTCTTCGTCGCGCTCTCCGAAAAAAATTTAGGTGCGCGATCGGACGATCTAACAGATCTCAAAACCCGTTTGCGTACGAAAACGCAAACGCAAACGCAAACGGCACCCCAAAAGGGAGTTGCCGGAACTTCCTCCAGGGCCGTCTGGCCCTATAAAAAAGGAAGTGCTCGAGGGGGGACTCGAACCCCCACGGGTATTACCCCACTAGATCCTTAATCTAGCGCGTCTACCAATTCCGCCACCCGAGCATGAGGAGGTTTCCTTCGCAGTGGGCGGGAGGCTTACGGGCGCACCGGAGGAAAATCAAGCCAATCCTCTCAGGGAAGCAACAGTTTCCCGGATCCCTTCATTGCGTCTGGACGCCGCATTTCCCCCGTGGGACGCTTACCGCAAGCGAATCGCCATGAACCGACCCACCCTCGCCGTCTCGCTTGTCCTCTTCCTGGCCTCCCTCCCCGGTGCGGGCCAGGAACTGAAACTGACTTTCCATGCCGCCCCCAAACCTCTCGCCAAGGGCGCAGTGGTGGAGGACTGGCCCAGGTTTCTTGGGGTTCGAGACAACGCCACCTCACTGGAGACCAAGCTCCTCGGAAAATGGCCGGCGGGAGGACCAAAAAAGGTTTGGGAACTGGAAACCGGCGAAGGCTACTCCAGCCCCCTCTTCGCCGAGGGCAAGCTGATCTACTTTCATCGCCTCAACCACAGCAATCTCATCGGCTCGGGCGAGGAAGCGATCGACTGCCTCGATCCCGCCACCGGAAAACGGCACTGGCGCGTGCAGTATCCCGTCACCTACCTCGATCGCTACGGTTTCAGCCCCGGCCCGCGCTCCAGCCCGGTCGTGCACAAGGGCCGCCTTTACGTCACCGGGGTCACCGGCATCTTCCATTGTCTCGATCTCAAGACCGGGGCCATCCTCTGGAAGCGCAACCTGCAGAAGGAGTATAACATTCCGACCTACTTCTTCGGTTACGGGCCCAGTCCCAGCCCGGTCTGGAACGATCGCATCATCCTCAACGTGGGCGGCCGGGCCGCCGGGGAGGGCGAGGGCGTCTGTGTGGCGGCCTTCTCGATCAAGGATGGTTCTACCCTCTGGGAAGTGAAGGACCAGTGGGGCGCAAGCTACGCCTCTCCTACCATCACGAAGCTGCAGGGCGTTGAATGTGCCGTGGTCGCGGCCGCGGGAGAGAGTCGCCCCCCGCATGGCGGACTCCTCGTCATCGACCTCAAGTCGGGAAAGGTCCACGACCGGTTTCCCTGGCGGGCGGACAAGTACGAGTCCGTCCTCGCCTCCTCTCCCCTCATTCTCGGCAACAACCGTATCTACCTTGGGGACTGCTACGGGGTGGGCGGGGTGGTCCTCGAGTATGACAAGGCCCTCAAGTCAAAGGTGGTGTGGAAGGAGCGCTGGTTCGGGATGCACTGGATGATGCCTCTCCAGATCGATGGTCATCTCTACGGTTTCGCCGGACGCAATATCCCGGACACCCAGTTCAAGTGTGCCCATGCCGCCACCGGCAAGATCCTCTGGGAAGAGGACATGCAATGGCAGGAAGCCGGACGCACCCACGGACTCTTCCGTGGCAGTCTCCTGCAGGCCGATGGACGGGTCTTCTGCCTGGGAGAGGACGGCGTGCTGGCCGAACTGAAGGTCAGTCCCAAGGGCGCGGAAATCGTCCAGAAGGCCCGTCTCTTCTCCGCCCGGTCGAGCTGGACCCTCCCCACCCTCCACAAGGGACTGCTCTACGTCTCCCAGAACGAAGCCGACTTGCTCACCCGGGCTCCGCCCCGCATCATCTGTTACGATTTCCGGGGCGAGTGATTGCCGCCCACACTCCCATGAAAGCCCTCGAACTGATCGCGCCCTCCACCTTCGACCTGGTGGAGATGCCCGTCCCCGAACCGGGACCGGATGACCTCCTCGTCGCGGTCCAGGCCTGCGGGATCTGTGGAAGTGACATCCACGGCATGGACGGGAGCAGTGGCCGGCGCATCCCACCCCTCGTGATGGGGCACGAGGCGAGCGGAGTGGTGGAACGCCGAGGCGCCGCGGTGACCGACTGGTCCGAGGGGGACCGGGTCACCTTTGACAGCACGATCTACTGCGGCCAGTGCGACTACTGCCGGTCGGGACACGTCAATCTCTGCGAGGACCGGGAGGTCCTCGGGGTCTCCACCCCGGACTTCCGTCGGCAGGGTGCCTTTGCCGACTTTGTCATCGTCCCCGCCCGCATCTGCCACCGCGTTCCTGACGAGGTCCCCTTCGAGGAGGCGGCCTTCGCCGAACCTGTCTCGGTGGCCCTCCACGCCGTCAACCGGGTCAGGATCGCGAAGGGAGAATCCGCGCTGGTGGTGGGTGCCGGACTGATCGGTCTCCTCGTGGTGCAGGCCCTCAAGCGGGCTGGTTGCACGAAGATCATCGCCATTGACCTCGCCGACGAACGACTGGAACTGGCCCGGCAACTGGGTGCCTCCGCGGCCCTGCGCTCCGACCGCGGGGACCTCCTTGAGGAAATCCGTTCCCTGACCGATGGCGAAGGACCAGAGGTCGTCATGGAAGTGGTCGGGATCAGCCCCACCGTCGAACTGGCAGTCAATGCCGCGCGCAAGGGAGGACGAGTCTGCCTCGTGGGCAATCTCGCCCCCAGCGTCCAGTTTCCCCTCCAGGCCGCAGTCACCCGGGAACTCGATATCCTCGGTTCCTGTGCCATCAACGGCGAGTATCCCGATGCCCTCGCCGCCATCGCAGCAGGCGAGATCGATGTGAAAGCCCTCACGTCCTGCGTCGTTCCCCTCGCCGAGGGGGCCTCCTGGTTTGCCCGTCTCCACGAGGGCACCCAACCCCTCCTCAAGGTCATCCTGCGTCCCGGTTAAGATCCCCATTCCCCAACCTGCACCTCCCAATCCCCGCTCTCTCCTCATGTTTGATCTCTCCGGAAAAACCGCCTTCGTCAGCGGTGCGAGCCGTGGACTGGGCAAGGGCTTTGCCCTCGCCCTGGCCCGCGCGGGCGCCAATGTCGTGATCTCCAGCCGCAGCGGCGATGGACCCCTGCTTGAGACCCAGGCCGAGATCGAGTCCCTCGGGCGCCAGGCCTGGACGGTGGCTCTCGACGTGCGCGAGCAGGAAAGCATCACGGAAGCCACTGCCCGGGCCTGGGAACGCGCCGGCCAGGTCGACATCCTCGTCAACAACGCGGGATGTAATGTACGTAAACCGGCTCTCGAGGTGACCTGGGACGACTGGAACCTTGTCCTCGAAACCAATCTCCGTGGCCTCTTCTTCCTCGCCCAGGCCCATGCCAGCCGCATGATCCCGCGCCAGTACGGGCGTATCATCAACATGGGATCAGTCACCTGCGTGGCGGGTTACGCCGGCCTGGCCCCCTACGGCGCCAGCCGGGGTGGAGTGAAGCAGCTCACCATGAGCCTGGCCCACGACTGGGGCCCCCACGGACTTACTGTAAACTGCCTCGCCCCCGGATGGTTCCGCACCGAGCAGAACAAGGTCATGTACGAGGACGAGGGATGGGTCGACTACCTGCGAGAGCGCATTCCCCTCAACCGTCCCGGGGCTCCCGGAGACCTCGACGGTACCGTGATCTGGCTCGCGTCCGATGCCAGCGCCTACGTCACCGGCCAGACCATCCTGGTGGACGGGGGAATCTCGGTGGGCTCCCTCCGGGCTGTCCCGGTGAAGTAATCCGCCCGCCCGGGGGAACCCGAATCGCCTGAGACCTGATTTTAAGGCATTTCTATATCTTCAGGAACATATCAACATATCGAGATTTGTTGATTTGTTTATTGCAGATATACCCCTCTGTTCCTAGGGTTTGCCCGGAATGAGACCGGACCTCACCAGCGAACTCCAGGACCTCCTGGCCTCGCGCATCGCCCTCCTCGACGGGGCGATGGGAACGACCATCCGCGATTACGAAATCGACGAGACGGGAGCCCGGGGAAAGCGTTTCGCGGACGCACCCAAGGACCTCCTCAATAATGGGGACATCCTCTCCCTCACCCGACCGGAAACCATCGGTGACATCCACAAGCGTTTCCTCGAAGCCGGATCCGACATCATCGAGACCAATACCTTCTCGGCTACCACTCTCTCGCAGGCCGAGTTCTTCGTGGAAGATCCCCGTGAACAGGGCGGGCGCAAGGATCCTTCCTTTTTCCAGGAGATCCTCGAGAATGAATTTCTTCGCACCCTCGCGGAAGACCTGAACCTCGAGAGCACGCGCCTGGCCCGCGAGCAGGCCGACCGCCTCTCTGAGGAGAGCGGCAGCCGACGTTACGTGGCTGGAGCCATCGGTCCCCTCACCCTTTCGTTGACCAATGCTCCTGATCATGACGACCCCTCCTTCCGCCCGATCACCTTCGACCAGGTAAGGGAAAGCTACCTCCACCAGGCCCGGGCCCTCGTGGAAGGAGGATGTGACCTCCTCCTCATCGAGACCATCTTCGACTCCCTCAATGCCAAGGCCGCCCTTGTTGCCATCCAGGAACTCTTCGTGGAGAAAGGATCCTCCCTGCCCGTGATCGTATCCGCAGCGGTAGGCAGCGGTGGCGCGACCCTCATCTCCGCTCAGCGCATCTCAGCCTTCTGGATTGCGATTCAGCATGTCCAACCGCTTGCGGTGGGGCTCAACTGCTGCGAAGGACCGGACGTCCTACGACCCTTCGTGGCCGAGTTGGCGGACTCGGTGGACTGCTTCACCTCCTGTTATCCCAATGCCGGGTTGCCCAATCCCCTCGCCCCCACCGGTTTCGACCTCGGACCCGATGACATGGCGGCCTGCATGGGTGAATTTGCCAAGTCCGGACTGCTCAATATCGCCGGGGGGTGCTGCGGCAACACACCCGGACACCTCGCCGCCATCGCCGGGGCGGTCAGGAAACACGCCCCCCGGCACCGCCCCCCTACCACAGCCTGAATCAGCAATCCCCGCAGGATGATGTCATCGGAAACCCGACCTCTCCGTCTCAGCGGCACCGATGCCTACGTCCACGGAGCGGAGGCCAACTTCCTTATGATCGGGGAGCGCACCAACGTGGCGGGCTCTCCCCGCTTCCGTAAACTGATCAAGGAAGAGCGCCTTGAGGAAGCTATTGAGGTCGCCCGCCAGCAGGTCGCCAATGGCGCCAACGTCATCGACATCTGCTTCGACGAGGGACTGATCGACGGAGTGGCCATGATGACCAGGTTCCTCCAACTGCTGCAGGGTGAACCGGACGTGGCCCGGGTCCCCTTCATGATCGACTCGTCCAAGTGGGAGATCCTCGAGGCCGGACTGAAGTGCCTCCAGGGCAAGGGAATCGTGAACTCCATCTCGCTCAAGGAAGGCGAGGACCGCTTCATGGAGCAGGCTCGAATCATCCGCCGCTACGGGGCCGCGGTAGTAGTGATGGCTTTCGATGAACAGGGACAGGCTGCAACCCGTGAGGACAAGATCCGCATCTGCGAGCGAGCCTACCGCATCCTCGTCGACCGGGTGTGCTTTCCGCCCGAGGACATCATCTTCGACCCCAATATCCTGACCGTGGCCACTGGGATCGAGGAGCACAACAACTATGCCCTCGACTTCATCGAGGCCACCCGGTGGATCAAGGAGAACCTGCCCCACGCCAAGGTCTCCGGGGGAGTCTCCAACATTTCCTTTTCCTTCCGGGGAAACAACGTGGTCCGGGAGGCCATGCACTCGGCATTCCTCTATCATGCCACCCAGGCTGGGATGGACATGGGGATCGTCAATGCCGGCATGCTGGAGGTCTACGACGAGATTCCGGGGAATCTCCTGGAGTGCGTTGAGGATGTGATCCTGAACCGACGCGAGGATGCCACCGACCGACTGCTCGATCTCGCTGAACAGTTCAGGGGGCAGAAGGGAAAGAAAGAGGAGGTTGACCTCCGATGGCGGGAGGAAAATGTCGAAAAGCGTCTTGAGCATGCGCTGCTCAGGGGGATTACGGAATTCATCGAAGTCGACACCGAAGAGGCCCGGTTGCACTACGGACGTCCGCTCAAGGTCATTGAGGGCCCTCTCATGGACGGCATGTCAATCGTGGGAGACCTCTTCGGGGCCGGAAAAATGTTCCTCCCCCAGGTCGTCAAGTCCGCCCGGGTGATGAAGAAGGCCGTGGCCTGGCTCACCCCCTTCATGGAGGAGGAGAAAGCGGCCAATCCCGATCAACGTTCCGCTGGCAGGGTGGTGATGGCCACCGTGAAGGGTGACGTGCACGATATCGGGAAGAACATCGTGGGCGTGGTAATGGCGTGCAACGGATTCGAGGTGATCGATCTCGGCGTGATGGTCCCCTGCGAGAAGATCCTCACCACCGCCCGTGAGGAGGGTGCCGATATCATCGGGCTCTCCGGGTTGATCACTCCCTCCCTCGACGAAATGATGCACGTTGCCTCCGAGATGAAGCGCGAGGAATTCTCGATTCCCCTCCTGATCGGTGGCGCCACCACTTCCGCGGCCCATACCGCCATCAAGATCGCTCCCAACTACCCGGGGCCCGTTGTGCATGTCCTCGATGCCTCCCGATCTGTTCCAGTCACCACTGCTCTCCTCAGCGAGGACCAGCAGGAGGAATTCATATCTGCCAACGAAGCCCGCCACGAGAAGCACCGTCGCACCTTCAGCAGCGGTGAACGCAGGAAAACCATTCCCCTCGCCGATGCCCGGTCCAACCGCTTCAATGGTGACTGGGATACCTACACCCCGCCAGTCCCCGAATTCACCGGTACCCGCGTGATCGGGCGCCAGTCCATCCGCGAACTCGCCAATTACATCGACTGGTCTCCCTTCTTCCATGCCTGGGAGCTCCGCGGGGTCTGGGATGCGGAGGCCAAGGAACTCAGAACCCGTAACCCGGACCAGGCCGGGGAGGCTGCCCGACTCTACTCCGAGGCCTGGGATCTCATCGAACAGATCGTTGCCGAGAACCGCTTCACAGCGCGTGGCATCTACGGGTTCTTCCCGGCGAACTCCGAGGGCGATGATCTTGTGGTGTGGACCGATGAGACCCGCTCAACAGAACAGATTCGCATGCACACCCTGCGCCAGCAATTGGCCAAGGACAGCGGCAAGCCCCACTATGCCCTCGCCGACTTCCTCAGCGAAGATACCTCTACTCCTGATTATCTCGGTGGATTCGCGGTCGGCATCCACGGAGCCGACGAGTGGGCCCGGGAACTGGAGGAACAGGAACACGATCCCTACCAGTCCATCATGGTCAAGGCCCTTGCCGACCGCTGTGCAGAGGCCTTTGCGGAGTTGCTCCACCACCGTGCGCGGGTGGCCTGGGGAATCGAGAGCCCGAACCAGTTTTCCAATGAGGAACTCATCCACGAGAACTACCAGGGAATCCGTCCTGCCCCGGGTTATCCAGCCCAACCCGACCACACCGAGAAACCCCTCCTCTTTGATCTCCTCGGAGCCAGCGAGGCTACCGGAGTGAACCTGACCGAATCCCAGGCCATGCATCCGGGCGCAGCGGTCTGCGGGCTGTATTTCTCCCACCCCGAAAGCCGCTACTTCGCCATCAGCGAGCTGCAGCGGGACCAGGTAGAGGACTATGCCCGCCGCAAGGGGATGGACATTGGGGAATGCGAGAAGTGGCTCGCTTCCTGGCTGGGCTACTCGCCTTAGTTAGGCGAGACTCCAGCCTCTATCCTGCCTTCTCGCTTCGTTTCCTCTCGTGTGGACAGAGGATGCGCTTCCGGAGGCGGATCAGGTTAGGCGTAGCTTCCACGAACTCATCGGGTTCGATGTATTCGATAGCGCGCTCGAGACTCATCCTGATCGCCGGGCGCAGTCCCTCATCGATACTCTTGGTGGCGGAGCGGTGATTGGTGAGGTTCTTGGCCTTGGTGGGATTGACCGGAAGATCTCCCGACCGCGAGTTCTCTCCCACGATCTGCCCCTCGTAAACCTCATCGGTGGGTTCCACGAAGAGACGACCCCGCTCCTCCAGTCCCTCAAGGGAATAGGACATCGCAGTCCCGGTCGACATGGAGACCAGGGAGCCCTGCTCGCGGGTGCGGATCTTTCCCACCGACGGTCGATAATCATTGAAAAGGTGGGACATCACCCCGTGCCCGCTGGTCAGGTTCATTAGTTCAAACTCGAATCCAATGAGCCCACGGGTGGGAATAGTGACCTCGAGATAGCTCATCGTTCCCCGGGCCTCCATCACCTCCACCACTCCCTTCCGGTTGGCCAGAGCCTGTATTACCCCACCGGTCATATCCGCCGGCAATTCGAGATAGAGCGTCTCAAAGGGTTCCATCTCGACGCCGTCCTCATGGTGCGTGATCACGGTAGGGCGAGAGACCAACACTTCGTAATCTTCCCGGCGCATGGTTTCTACCAGGACCGCGATCTGCATGGCCCCACGGGCCGATACATTGAAGATACCCGCACGACCTGACTCGGTCACCTCGATCGAGACGTTGGTCTTCACCTCCCTTTGCAGGCGGTCCCAGATCGCGCGCGAAGTAACATTCCTGCCATCGCGTCCGGCAAAAGGGCCATCGTTCACCGCAAACTGCATCTGCACGGTAGGCGGGTCGATAGCCACGAAGGGCAACGCCTCGGCCTCCTCCGAGGCCGCAAGGGTTTCTCCGATATCAACGTCTTCAAAGCCCGCCAGTCCCACGATGTTACCCGCTTCACCCACCGTTGCGTCCTGGGTACCCAGCTTGGCATACTCGAATACCTTGGTGATGGTGCTACGCACCCTGCTACCATCCTTGCGCAGCAGCCAGAGAGTGTCCCCTTTCCTGGCCTCACCGGACTCCACTCGACCGAGGGCAACCCGTCCCACGTAATCGTCCCAGTCGATATTACTCACCAGCATGCGAAAGGGTGCCCCGGCATCAACCTGCGGAGGGGGAACACGTTCAAGGATGACTTCGATCAAGGGTTCCACGCTGTCGCGCTTCTGGTCGGCAAGGTCTGCCACGAAATATCCCTCCTTGGCGCTGCCGTAGAGCACCGGCGCCTCGAACTGGTCCTCGGTGGCTCCCAGCTCAAGGAGCAACTCCAACACCCGATCCTGCACCGCAAGAGGATCGGCCGCCTGTCGGTCGATCTTATTGATGACGAGGATAGGCAGGAGGCCTTCTGCCAGCGCCTTACGCAGGACAAACCGAGTCTGGGCCTGGGGTCCTTCAAAGGCGTCCACCACCAGCAGAACCCCATCCACCATTCGCATCACGCGCTCCACCTCGCCCCCGAAGTCGGCATGTCCGGGCGTGTCCACGATGTTGATGGTATTCTCCCTCCATTTCACCGCAGTGTTCTTCGACTTGATCGTGATCCCCTTCTCGCGCTCCAGGTCCATCGAGTCCATTGCGCGTTCTTCAAGTTGCTGATGAGCCGCCACCACCCCGCCAGCCTTGAGCAATTCATCTACCAGGGTCGTCTTCCCATGGTCAACGTGCGCAATGATCGCAATGTTCCGGATGTGATCAGTCATGGGTAATTGGCGAAGAACGCCTGCAATGGCGGTTCATCACGGCCTGCGACCGGGAAGCGGGGAGACTCCGTATTTTTGCTCCAATTGCAAGCGTCGGGATCATGAAATACTCTCCAGTTCGTTCTTTCCTCCAAAATTACTCTGCCGGGTTTCTTCCGTGAACACGCCCCCCTTCCTCACACCGGAGGTGGCGACAAAACTCCCGCTCTCTCCCCCCACGAACTGGGACAAGCCCGAGCTGGGTTCCCGAGGGCCTCCCCGCTTGAGCACGAACACCGACACCGAACTCCTCACGACAGGACCATCACCGGGGCATGGAGCCTCTCTTGACCACAGGCCGTTCTGGATCGATCTGCGTGACTGATTCCTTCCGTAGAAATCCTCACTTCTTGTTCCTCAGGAAGGGCGGGATATCGAGATCTTCGCCTTCCATGAGATTTGGATCCTCCCCGGCAAACTTGCCCTTGGGCCCGCCATCGAGAGCCAATTCTCCCTGCGGCCTCTTGGCCTTCGCCGAAGCCTGGATCTCCTCCAGGGACTCCAGTGGGATGGGAGCAAGAGCCTCCGCGGCTCCAACCTCTTCAAAAGAGCCTACCTCCTCATCTTTTCCCCCGAGGTCAATCGATTCACCAGTCGCGGCCAGATCCGGCACGGCCTCAATGTCAACCGGTCGCGGCGAAGCCTCTCCGGTGTCCTCATCAAGATTCATCTCATCCGATGACTCGAACACATCATCAGCCAGGGAAGCCTCGGGATGCGTCGGCAACTTTACCCGCATAGTCACATTGGAAGCGGTATTGGAAGAAGCCGGGAGCACCTTCACAGGTTCCTCGTGTTCTTCCTGAGGTTTTCTCTTCTTCACCTTCAACCGGGGCTTACGACCGCTGCGGCCTTTCTTCAGCCCTCCACCAGCAGACGACTCCAACTCGTCATTCCCGGCGTCCTCTAGGACCACCGGTTCAGGACTACTGTCGGCTGGACCCTCATCAGACCCCGCTGTTGGACTCCAGTCTGGCAGAATATCAAGATCGGCCTCGGGAAGAGGATCCAGTCCCGTCAGAGGATCGGGATCAGAGGCTGGGGTCGCCTGGGCTCCCATTCCGGGGATTGACGACTGATCCTCCGTCTCCTCCCTAAGTTCATCCAGAGGATCAGACCCTCCACCCTCATCCGGATCGACCTCGACGGACGCTGCATCACCACGTTTCGTCTCCGCTTCCGCCAGAAGGCGTTCTTCCGGAAGCGAACTCACCAGGGTAACACTCAGAGCCTCGGCCATGGCGGGATCCACCGAGGTCCCAAAGAGAATCTGGGCTGACTCGGGCACATGCTTGCTTAATCCACGCATGAGCAGCTCCAGCTCATAGAGAGTCATATCCTCACCACCACAGACATGTACGAGAACCGTATCGGTATCGTGGAGAAGGCTACCGCGATCAAGAAGAGGACTGACCAGCGCATTCTTGAGAGCCTGCTGGGCACGATTCTCGCCATGAGCAATACCCGAGCCAAAAAGACAGCGTGATTTCGGCGAGCTCAGGGCCGCCATCAGGTCATCCAGTCCGATGTTTACAAGGCCCGGCCGCATCACGATCCGGGTCACTGCCCGGATACTCTCCGAGATCATGCGATCCGCTGCGGAAAACGCTTCATGGACACCCTGCTTGGCGAGAACAAGTTCTCCCATTCTCGTATTGTCAAAGGTGATCAGGGCATTGGCAAGCAACGACAGTTCATTGAGAGCGAGCTCTGCCTGATCCCGTCGGCGCTTGCCCTCGAAATTGAAGGGGGTTGTAGCAAAAACAACCGTGAAGGCCCCCTCTTCCCGGGCCAGTCGGGCCACCAGGGGAGCCGCTCCGGAACCGGTGCCTCCTCCCAGTCCCACGCAGATAAAGATAATCTTGCGGTCGCGCAGCGCGTCCCGAATCTCCAGTTCGGCCTCCTGTGCAGCCTGGTTCCCAAGCGCCGGATCTCCTCCTGAACCCAGTCCCTTGGTCAGATTTCGGCCAAGCTGAATCTTTTCCGGGGCAACCGAGCTGGTCAGGGTTCGCACATCGGTATTGCAGGCGAGGAGCTCCGCACCTTCCATGCCGTCAAGAGCGATCCGGTCCAGCATGTTGGCACCAGCACCTCCCACCCCGATGATTTTGACGGCTGAATTCGGGATGGTCTGCTGGCGAGTTCTCTCGTAGGGAATCATGGCGGGACTACTACAGAGCAAGTAAGGGGAATCAGCCGCTAAATGGCCAGATCGAACGCAAAAAACCGCCCACCTTCCCGAGGGCGCTTGAATTCGGTCGCTCCTCCTCGAGGATTTGCGCGTAGCGTATTAATCCAAGAGCAGTTGAGTATTGCGGATCCTTAAAATACGCATGAACACCGCTGACATCCGGACTCTCAGGCCGATAAACCGGCAAATCGAACACATCGCAGGCCAATTCGCCCAGACCCTGCATCAAACTCGACCCTCCCGTCAGGAACACCCCTGTCCCGACCCGGGCCAGACCGCCCTTTGGCAAGCGTTCCTTTACCAATTCCAACGTTTCCTGAAGACGCATACGAATTACATCGTTGAGGATCTGCCTCTTGATTACCACCTCCGGGAAGCCTCCTTCATCAGGAACCTTGACCACTCCCTCGGATTTTACAGGATCCCCCGAGGCGTCTCCCTCGGTCTTCTTGACCTGCTCGGCCTTCGAAAGAGGAATGTGAGTAACTAGGTGAATATCATTGGTGACATGGTCCCCTCCCACCGGGATGCAGCCTGAAGCAAGGATCGCGCCATCAACATACAGCACGTAGTCGGTAGTCCCTCCCCCGATATCCACCACCAGCGCGCCCGATTCCTTCCGCTTCCGATCAAGGGCCATCTGGGCCGAGGCAATCGGAGCAAAGACCACATCATCCACATCGAGAGGGATTTCCCGCGCACATTTGATGCTGTTCTGAACGCGCGTGCGAACCCCGTGGACGATGTGGAACTCGGCATCGAGAGTCTTGCACAGCAGCCCCACAGGCATGGTGGCGTGCGGTTGACCGTCTGCGATATAATGGCGGATCAGACTATGGAGGTAGACATGTTCACTGGGGATCGCGATATCACTGGCAATCTCCTTCACTTCCTCGACATGCCGTGGACGAATCTCAGGCTCTCCTTCCGGAAGTCGGTAGGTTCCGCGATTGTTCACCCCCACGATGTGGGGACCGGTGACCGCCAGGAACACACTGCTGATGTCGACATCACTGATATCCTCTGCCTTAAGGAGAGCAGCCTTCACACAGGCGCGCACCTGCGGATAATCGACGATTTCTCCCTTGCGCACACCTGCCGAACTCGTCTCCCCCAGACCTAGGATTTTAACCGATCCATCGGGTTTCACTTCCGCCACCACCATCACGGTCTTGGTGGTTCCGATCTCAAGACCGACATGGATGCGAGGCTTAGACATTTTCCTTCCCTGCCAGTCCTACTTCCATGTGTCCGCGTTGACCATTTCTTTTTACTGCTGGAGGAGAGCCCGGATATCCCGCTGCAGGCGACTGCCCGACTGCGGAGCAAGCGAACCCCTTTCCTTAAACACTACCGGTATATTACGCTTGGGAATCAGATTCACCATTGCCATCGACTCGCCTTCTCCTGCGCCCGCTCGAAGCAGGATGATTAGATTTTCGAGCTGTGCCTTATGGTCATACATCCCGAAGGTGGCCAGCACGCCCGTACTGGTGACCGCTTCCAGGGAGTAGTCATTACCTACCGCAACCACCGGAAGAGACCATGCCTCCCCTGACAACTTCTCCTGCGAAAGCCTGATCAGTTCCAACGCCCGTCGCGCCTGGTGGTGGCGAATTTCCTTCCCGATCGTAATGTCACCTTCTTCCACTTGGCTCACCAGCAGGATGGGGAGGAGACGGGATTTCTCCTCCCACCAGGTATCACAGGGAAAGCAGACCCCGTTTTTGTCGAGAAGAATTCCCGCCACAGGATTTCTGCCGACGATGCCCAATGGACGGCATTCCAACCACGCAATGGGTTTCCGCTCCTCCACCCTCACTCGCAATGTCCCCGGAAGACGTCGACTCAGTTCCGCCGTCTCAATTCCGGGGCGCTCTAGGAGTTGCCCCTTCAGTTCCCGCAACTTGAGCGCAAAGATGCTGGAGTCCGGATCAAGCCCGGTCACCTGGCCAAAATGCTCTGCAGTCATTTCTCCGTTGCTCTCCAGGTCCACATGACGGAGCTGGAACTCATCGTTCTCGATGAAAAACTCCCGCATGCCTGCCCGAACGCTCCAGAGAATCCCCACCAGAAGCACCGCCACCAGAAGTAGCTTAGATGAGCGCTTAAGATGACGCAGACAACTGAAGCACACGATACGCGGCGAACTGACCTTCAGATGCAGTCGGCGCTCGGAACCTGGGTGCTTAACTCGGGAGGTTTTACGACGGGACATCGGTCGCACGGAGGGATAGCGAAAGCTCCCCGATCCGACGGCAAAGCGCCCCAAAGCCATAACCTGGCTCGGCCGCCGCGGCACCCTTTGGGAGTAGGCTGCTCGCTGTCATTCCGGGAATAGTATTAGCTTCCAAAATGTAAGGATTACTTAAGGAATCTAGCAGGACATCGACCCGGGAGTAAACCTCAATTCCAAGTGCGCGGTGAGCGGCCAGCGCCGCACCCTTTACGATTTTCGTGGTTTTTGCGTCTAAATCGGCCGGGCAATAGTAGTCGGTCCCTCCCTCCCCCTTCATCCACGGATATTTATTGGTCATATCGTAAAAGCCCTCCCGGGGAACGATATGCACGACCGGAAAAACCTCCTCGCCCACGATTCCAACCGTGAGTTCCTTCCCCTCCACGAACTGCTCAACCAACACTTCCTTGCCAAAGCGCGCTGCATCCTCCATCGCAACTCGCGCTTCTTCCGGGGTGTGCACAATATGCACCCCGACGCTCGAGCCCTCCCGCGGCGGTTTCACCACGTAGGGAGGTTTCATCAGTGGGAGCACCAATCCGCCCGAGACATCGACAATTTCAAAGTCAGGCGTAGGTATCCCCTTTTCCACAAAGCGCGCCTTGCTCGCCACCTTGTCGAACGCCAGTTCACTACTCACCCGCCCTGCTCCGGTGTAGGGCACACCCAGGTCCTCAAGGTAGGCCTGAAGGACCCCATCTTCGCCAAAGGTCCCGTGAATGACGTTGAACACTAGGCCGACGCCCTCCGGAAGGACGGGAGTGGTATCAACCACATCCACACCCAGTGCAGTGAGGCCCTCTTCCTGCAGCGCTTTCAGCACCGCCTCCCCTGAATTCAGCGAAACCTCCCGCTCCGATCCCGGTCCGCCCATCAACACTGCAATCAACACCGACTCATCCATGACACCGCCACAGCATAAAAGACCCCGCCCACGTGGTCGAGAGCTTTGGGAATTACCGCCAAGACGGAATAGAGCCCAGCCTCCGGGCAGCCTTCAGAAGCTCACCTGGTCCTCTCCCAGGATCTGAACTTCCGTTTCCAGGTCGATCCCCCGCTTCTCCTTCACTTCAGCCTTCAGTTCCTCAATGAGCTGGAGCACATCATTGGCCTGCGCCTTTCCCCGGTTTACGATGAAGTTTCCATGCTCCGCGGAAACCTCGGCCTTACCGACCTTTCTACCCTTCAAGCCCAGCTCGTCGATGAGTTGCCCTGCTCCGATGCTATCGGGATTCTTGAAGATACAACCCGCACTGGCCGCCACTGGCTGGGTGTCGCGGCGGTGATTTCTAGATTCTGACATCTTCTCCCTGATCTCCACCGCCCCGGCCGGGCTACCGCGAAAAACAACCTGCAGAGCATAATTGCGCCGCAGTTCGGGAACATTGCGGTAGGAGGCCTCAATCTCAGCACGCGAACGGGTGCGAATCTCACCATCCTCATCGAGAAACATGATGCTCACTACCTGGTCGAAAGTTTCCCAGCCCATCGCACCGGCATTCATTCGCAGGCCCCCACCCACATTCCCGGGAATCCCTTCCATCCAGGAAAAACCACCCAGTCCGGCAGCCTCTGCCACACTGGCAACCTTCTTGAAACGCGCTCCCGCTCCGGCGGTAAGCAGTTCGGCCTCAACCGCTACTTCCCCGAACTCCCCCTTGGCTGGATGAATAACAGCCCCGCGAATACCCCCATCACGAACTAGCAGGTTTGAACCCCGGCCTACCACACGTAGCGGGATCCCCCGCTCCTTGAAAAAATCAACTGCTCGCACGAAAGCCGGAAAGGTCCGCGGCTCAACCCAGAACTGGGCTGGCCCACCTACCAGCATGGTGGTGTGCCGCCGCATCGACTCGTAGAGGCGGGCATCCAGCTCGGCTTCCCCGCACTCACTCCGTAACGCCTCCAGCAGGGTTAGATCATCTGCGATCTTCCTTCCCGCTTCGTGGACATTACCTGCTCCCAAAGTTATAAGAAGATCTCCCGGCTGGAGTATATTCCCGACCAGATGATGGACTGTCGCCAAATCCTTATGGAATACGCATCTGGTCTCTCCCTGTCGCTCCGCCGCCTCCACAATCGTGTTGCCGCCCACCCCGGCGATGGGCGCCTCGCTGGCCGGATAGACATCAGTCACAAAAACGAGATCCGCCTCTTGCAGGGCCGCCCCGAACTCCTCCGCCAGACGCTGCGTGCGGGAGTAGCGATGCGGTTGGAAGAGCACAACGATACGTTCCGGATTCAGCGAACGCGCCGTTTGCAAAGTGGCTTCGATCTCGGTCGGATGATGTCCGTAGTCGTCAATGATCCGGAACCGAGAGGAGAGGTAGATAGACTCAAAGCGGCGCTTTGCTCCCGCAAAAGACGCCAGCGAACGCGCCACCAAGTTAAAGTCCACCCCCAGGTCGTCAGCCAGCACAATTGCTGCCAGCGCGTTAAGCACGTTATGGCGGCCCGGAATACCGAGTTCTAACCGACCCAGTTTCTCACCCCGCCGCCACACCGTAAAGGAGATCACCCCCCGTCCCTCGGTCACATCAGAGGCCGTAAAGTCGGCATCATCCCAACCATACGAGAGTGCCCCCTCGAACTCCCTGCAGAGTTCCCGTGCAACGACATTCTCTGCGCAGTAAATAACCTTCTCCGAGGTTTGTTCCACCAAGGTCCTGAATACTTCTACAATCTCCTCCAAGCTGTTGTAGAAGTCGAGATGCTCCTCTTCAATATTGAGCACGATGGCATGGGAAGGACGGTAGATAGCGAGGGTGCCGTCGCTCTCGTCCCCTTCCGCAACCAGATAATTGCTCTCTTCGTCCCAGTGCGCATTTGCTCCCAAAACTGGAATCTCCGCCCCGACATAGTGCGACACCGCTCTCCCGCTCTTCTTCAGAACATGCGCGCACATGGCAGAGGTTGTAGTCTTGCCATGTGTCCCGGACACCACCACCCCCTTACGGGTGTGCAGGATCGCTGCCAGGCACTCGGCCCGGCGTAATTGGGGAATCCCCACCCGATCTGCCGCTACCATGGCCACGTTATCGGGCTTGATTGCCGAGGAGTAGACCACCATCTCCACATCGCAAATTACCTCTGCAGAGTGTGGAGAGGAAAACTCCAG
The DNA here is from genome assembly GCA_022448985.1 of Roseibacillus sp. GTDB lineage: Bacteria > Verrucomicrobiota > Verrucomicrobiia > Verrucomicrobiales > Akkermansiaceae > Roseibacillus_B. Next base: position 113,738 of record JAKVCR010000018.1, on the reverse strand, counting down.
CCCCAACCTCTGGAGGCGCTCTGTCTCCCGGCTGGTCACCCGGTCCGATCCACTTACCCTGTGCCCCATTTCGAGAAGGAGGGCCGCCAGACCGCTCATGCCCGAACCCGCCACCCCCAGCAGATGAATCCGCATTGGGTGGCTCCGATCCAGAAGACGCTGGCTGATCTCATCAATCATGGTCTGCGACTAGGATGGTGAGCGGGAATTGGTTGGTCGAAAAGCCCCAATAGGCCTCATCCACCTGGCTTCTAACCCGGCAGCAACATATCACAGATCCGCACTGCTGCGTCATCAACACTCAGACCCCGTGCCGCCAGCTCCATGGCCTTCAGTTTTCCTGGCGCCTCCAGCAACCCTTTGATCAACTTCGCCAGTTTCGCACCGTTCATTTCGTGCTCCGGAGCCAGAAGGGCTGCCCCTGCCTCCTCAAAACACCGTGCATTGTAGGTCTGATGATCGTCAGCGGCATGGGGATAGGGCACCAGGATTGAAGGCATCCCGAGGAACGCCAGTTCTGTTAGGCTAGCACCTCCCGACCGGCTGATCACGAGATCACTGGCGGCATAGGCAGCTGGCATGTCATCGCAAAAGCCACGGACCTCATGGCCATTCCGCCCTTCCGTCAACTTCTGCACACGCTGCTCGTCATCCCGGCCCGCCACCTGCAGCCACTGCACCCCTTCTCCAATAATTTCCGCGGCCTCTGCTACCAGGGTATTCAGTCCCCGCGCGCCCTGGCTGCCACCGAAGGAGAGTACCACCGGCTGATCAAGGGACAGGCCAAAGCCCTTCCGCGCCTCACCTCTGGATGGAAGGGTGCGAAATTCATTGCGCACCGGGGTTCCGGTGACCTCCACCTCGCATCCCGGGAAGTAACGCTCCGCTACCTCAAGCCCCACCAGAATTTTACTACACCACTTCGCTCCCAGCCGATTCGATTTCCCGGGAAGAGCATTGGAATCGTGCAGTGCAGTGACCAACCCCATCTTCTTCCCGGCATAAATGGGAGGAAGTGATGTAAATCCACCCATCCCGAGAACCACCTCTGCACCGTGTTCCTTGAGAATACCCTTCGACTGGCAGATCGTTCTCCAGAGCCGCCAGAAAAAGGGGAGCATTTTCGGAGAAAGAGTCGGCGGTTTAGCGATAGCTGGAACGGTCCTGAAGTCCAGGGCCCCATACTTAGCAGAAGCATCAGCATCCACCTTCTTACGTGAGATAAGAAGGAGTGGATGGTAGCCGCGACGTGCTAATTCCTCAGCCACCGCGATCCCCGGAAAGAGATGTCCGCCAGTCCCTCCACAGGCAATAACAACGGAAGTTTTTGGGGGCACGGTAGTGAAAACTTAAAACCTTGAACTTGACTGAGAAGCCGAGATCCGGGGCTTTGTCTCGCTAAATCTTCAGGGCGAGTTGCTTCTCCTTGATGACGGGCATCTCGGCACATTCGGCGTAATACGCACGCCGGTGAAGACTGACCAGCAGTCCCACCGCCGCAAGCGTAAAGACCAGATTGGTTCCTCCGTAGCTCACAAAAGGTAACGGCAGACCGGTATTGGGCAGGACACTGGTGGCCACTCCGATGTTCATGAGTGCAGGAAGGGTGATAACTGCCGTAAGTCCGAGCCCCAGCAACTTGCCAAACCGGTCGGTCGCATGCAATGCGATCGAGATGCCGGACGTGCTTATCAGCACAAAGCAGAAAACGATTCCAAGCGTACACAAGAGCCCAAGCTCTTCCCCTGCCACCGGAAAGATGAAATCGGTATGGGCCTCCGGCAGGTAGCCATGCTTCTCGGCTCCGTTGCCCAGTCCCGCTCCCAGGAGTCCACCCGATGCCAGGGCGAGCTTGGCTCGGTACTGCTGGTAGCCCGCCTTGCGCTGAACCTCCGGGTCATCCAGATTCAGGAGAGCTTCAAACTTCATGCGTCGATAGGGATCACTCTCCACTGCCTTGTAAAGGCCCAGAATTCCAAACACCGTGACCAAACTCAGGAGGGTGACCCGGGTTCCCCCCGTGAACATGACGAGGAATCCCGCTCCACCCAGAGCCACCGCGGTCCCCATGTCTTTCTCGAAAAAAATCAGCGCCACCGGAATCCCCAGCAATAGGCCCGGCAGCACAAAACCTCGAAGGAAGGACTTGGACTCCGCCTGGTACTGGGCGAACCACGCAGCCAACGCAATTATGACTACCAGCTTGGCCACCTCCGATGGCTGGAAACGGCCGATCAAGGGCGCCCAGATCCAACGCGCTTCACCCTTCACCACCACTTGCACTCCAGGCACATAGCAGAGCACCAGAAGCACACATCCGGCAATGAGTAGCGGCAGCCACGTCTTACGGAGAATCCGGTAGTCAATAGATCCAACCACCAGGGCCGCGAGAAGTCCTACCCCGGTAAACACTCCCTGCCGCTTAACGAGCAGGTAGGGGTCATCATCTACACCGTGGACCCAAGCACTGGTACTCGCGAGCATGATGAGTCCGGTCGCTACCAGAACGGCGACGGAAATGCAGAGAATTATGGCAGCGCGGCGGCCCATGCAGACAAGTTGTCGGTTCTCCTTTCCCTAGCGGGGCGGAATGCGAAGTTTCATATTCACCTGTAGCTTACGCGCATCGTTGATTCCATTAGCTTTCAATAGCTCCTGGACCGATACATCATGCTGTTGCGCAATCCTCCAGACCGTGTCGCCACTTTTTACAGCATAAATACTGGCCATAGAATCGTCCTCGGGAACGGGAATGGCCCGGGGAGGATCTTGGGGCTGAAGGCGGGAGACTGGAGCCGGTTGATCCCGACGCTCATAAACGGTCGAGGGGTCAGTTCCATCAATGTCCGCCTGAGTCACACTAGGCTTCACCACCACGGACACCTGGTTGACAGGCACCTCTGGCGGTTCCGGGGCATCAGGGCTGGGATCAAGGGAAACGGAGGCCACCTCCTTCGGCCGCACAATCTTGTTAACGGGAATACGCAGGATTGCGCCAGGATCCAGCCCCTTGCTTTTGTTGAGATTACGGAGTTCCTGCGCATCTACATTCTTCAACCGGGCTATACGCTCATACGTATCGCCCGTTGAGACGAAGTAAAAGCTCTCCCCACCCTTGGCAACGACTGCCGGTTCTTCGCCCTGAGGAGCGACAACCGAGGCCGCCTTCTGCGATTCACTGCCCGTGGCCACGATCCCACCGTCAGTCACCCGGTTATGTATAAAGATGGCAGCAATGGCGGCCAGATGAAGGATCAGGATCAGGAAGAGAGCCCTTGCCACACCGAGGTTGGGAACTTCAGATGCCAGGTCGGCACTGGCGGCCACCCGCTGCTTCTTGCGTCGACGGATCTTGGAATGGAATACCGTGAGACCTCCTCCACCTGTCGGAACTCTTTTTGTCTGGAACGACTGTCTTTTCATCTGGGGTGTTTGTTATTGGTTGAATTCGGTCCTCATCTGAGGGCCTGCACTGCGGCCCGGAACGCGTCACCGCGTTCCTCATAGCCGGAAAACATATCGAAGGAGGAAGTGCCGGGAGAAAAGAGGACTGTAGCCCCATGGGCAGCCGCGTTCTGCGCAATAGCTACCGCTTCCTCCAGGCTGTCCGCAATCCGCGTGGTCACAGCCTGCTGGAAAATGGCGGCTAACCGGTCCCGGATCTCGCCAAATACCACTATCATCTCCACACACTTTTCGAGACGCGGAAGGAGTGGCTTGTAGTCGAGTCCCTTCTCCTTGCCGCCCGCGATGAGAATCGTAGGACGATCCTGCGACAGGAGAGCCGCTTCCAAGGCATGCAGATTGGTGGCCTTCGAATCGTTGATATACTCCACCCCATCGAGGGTCCGGATCAACTCACAGCGATGTAGCGGAGGAGCATAGCCAGCCAGCGCCTCCGACGCCGCTTCACATGAAACTCCCAGCGCCTGCACCGCCGCAACCGCAGCCATCACATTTTCGGCATTATGGATACCCCGCAGACGGGTTGTGTAAAGATTAAGAACCTTGCTTCCACCCGAAACAATGGAGGCTCCCTCCAATTCGTAGTCGGCACCAGCTTCTGTGGCGGAGAAGCTGACACGTCTTGCAATGAGATCGCCTACTTCTTCTCCAAGACGAACCACCGCGGTGTCTTCAGCCTTCTGGTTTTCGAAAATTCTCAGCTTGGCTGCATGATATTCTCCCACGCTCCGGTAGCGGTCCATGTGATCGGAAGAAAAATTGAGCCAGACTGCCACATCGGGACGGAATGCCTCGATGGTTTCCAGCTGGAAGGAAGACAACTCTAATGAAACCGTATCCGGATGATTGTTCTCCAAAACAACATCAGCAAGTGGGCGGCCGTAATTACCACACGCTTCACAGCTCATCCCACCGGCTCTTATCATGCCCTGCACCAGTTCGGTGGTAGTGGTCTTCCCGTTGGTGCCGGTGATGCCCACCACACGTCCGCCAAAGAAACGCGCCGCGAACTCCGTCTCCCCGATGAATTCGACTGCACCCTCTGCAAAGGATTGGGCAAATTCTCCCCCGGTTTCGATGCCCGGGCTGATTACCACCAGACTGGCCTCGCAAGCTCGGCCCGTTTCCGTTGTTGCCCAGGGATGACAGGCAATCTCCTTCGCCACCCCTTCAAAGGATTCAGGAGACGCTGCATCATAAAGCGTCACAGACCCGCCCTCCCGCAACGCAAGCCGCGCAGCAGCCCGACCACTTCGGCCGGCTCCAAGAATCGCAACTTTCTGCCCAGCAAGTTTCATTTCATTAAATTACCTTGAGAAGCCCTAGTCCCGCCATGGCGAGCACAATGGAAATAATCCAGAAGCGGGTGATGACCTGGCTTTCATGCCACCCCCGCAGCTCAAAATGGTGGTGGATGGGCGCCATCGCGAAGATCCGTTTTCCTCGCAACTTGAAGCTGCCCACCTGAAGAATGACGGAGAGGGCTTCTGCCACGAACACTCCGCCGATGATGACAAGAAGTAATTCCTGTTTGGTGCAGATCGCGGCAGTGCCCAGGGCACCCCCAATGGCCAGCGACCCTGTATCACCCATGAACACCTTGGCGGGATGACAATTCCACCAGAGAAAACCCATCCCGGCCCCCACCAGAGCCATGAGAACAACCGTGAGTTCGCCAAGCAAAGGATGGAACGGAATGTGGAGGTATTCCAAGCCGATCAGACGACCTGCGAGATAGGCTATCACAGCGTAGGCCAGAGCAACCGTGATAGTACACCCGATTGCCAACCCATCCAGGCCATCAGTAAGATTTACCGCATTGGAACAACCCGTTATGATGAGCACGAAGAACGGGATTATAAGCCATGAGAGATTGACGAATGGTTTCCGCATGAGCGGAAAGCTGACCTCACTGACCTCGAAGTGCTGCACCACCGGTCCGGAGGCTTCGGCGTCCCCGTCAGCGGGTATCCCATCCGAAACCTCAAGCAGAAATCCCTGCCTCTCCTCAATTACCTTGCTGTCGCTAAGTCCAAACCCGGAAACCTCCGGCTTGAAGAAAAGGAAGCAGGCCGCCAGACCGCCGATTACACACTGCCAGAAAAGTTTCTGCCGCGGACTGATGCCTGCCGAGTTCTTACGGACCACCTTGTTGTAGTCGTCCATGAATCCCAGGAGGCCGAGGGCAAGCATCACACAGCAGGTCACCGCCACAAAGGGATTGAACGCCCGCCCGCACAGCAGCACAGCTACGAGCACCGCTCCAAGAATGAGCACTCCTCCCATGGTTGGTGTACCCGCCTTGTCTCCGTGCAATTCCGCCAACTTATGCACCTCCTCCGCACTACGGATAGGTTGTCCCACTTTGAGCGAGATGAGCTTGCGGATGACCCGCGGGCCAAAGATGCAGATAAGGAGGAAGGACAGGATAGTGGCAAGTCCCGCCCGGACAGTGATATACTGGAGAATGTTGAGGAAACTCAATGGGTCCGCCCAACCCGCACCGGAGGCGCGGGCTTGTTCCCAGTGTTCGTAGAGCCAGTAGAGCATCAGTTCTCGTTTTCAGGAAATACCTGGTTCATAACCTGTTCCACGGCCGCCTTGCGACTGCCCTTGAAGAGAATCACATCACCGGCCCGCAGCGTCTTCCGCAGCCACCTCGCAGCGTCCTCATATTGATCAAAGTGTTCTACCTTCGGAGCTCCCGCATTCCGGGCACCTTCCGCAATTCCTGCCGCTTCGGCCCCGACGCTGACCACCCGCAGATTCTGCCGGGCCGCGTGGGCGCCCACCTCGCAGTGCATCTCTTCGGCAAATCGGCCCAGTTCGGACATCATTCCCAGCACCACTGTCCGCGTGTTCCCGTTGCTGGCGGCCCGCTCCGCCACCACCCCTATAGCAGCCCGCATCGAGTCCGGGTTCGCGTTGTAGGTGTCGTCAAATACAGTGATTCCTTCGTGATCGAAACAACGCAACCGACCGCCGGGCAATTCAACACCCTCTAGACCGCAGGCCAGTTCATCCGGCGTCAACCCGAGCGCCCATCCCGCCCCCGCCGCGAGAAGAGCATTGTTCACCATATGCTTGCCCGCAACCTCAAGGGCCACATGGACACTCTCCTCTCCGTCGATGGCAAGATCGAACTCGGAACCTGCTTTCGTGAGATGCAGCCCTTCGGCCCGGATCATACCTCTACCGTTACCCACCGAAACTGAACGAGCATGACTCCGGGCGGCAAAGTAGTCGGCGAACTCGCATCCAGCAGTGACCAGGAGAGTCCCCACCTCCGGAAGTGAACGCGCTAGCGCTCCCTTCTCCTCCGCAATGGCTTCCCGACTCCCCATAAACTCGATGTGGGCATGCCCGATGTTGGTAATGATCCCGATCTGCGGCTGCGCGATCTCACACAGCGGCGGAATTTCGCCAGGATGGTTCATCCCCATCTCCAGGACGAGCACGTCATCGTCATTGTCTGCCTCCAATACTGTCAGCGGTAAGCCGATATGATTATTCCGATTCCCCCTCGTCGCATGAACCTGATAGCGCTGGCCGATCACGGATGACGTGAACGCCTTCGTACTCGTCTTGCCGTTTGATCCGGTAATTCCGACCACCACCACATCCAACTCCCCCCGGTACCAGCGAGCCAGTTTCTGCAGGGCCAGAAGGGTGTCGTCTACCCTGATCACTCCACAGCTCCCGGCATCCAGACCATCAGGGAGATCGCTGACCACCAACCCTGCCGCACCAGCGCTCACTGCCTGATGCAAGAAGTCGTGCGCATCAAAGTTCTCACCAGTCAGGGCAAAGAAGAGAGTCCCCGGCACCAGACTGCGCGTATCGGTGGACACCCCTGATTCCACAAGGGTTTCGCCTTCTCCCGAGATGAGCTTCCCCCCCATCGCGTCGCTCAGCTTCTGGATTGGATAGGTATTCATGCGCGTTCTTCTCCCCGGGCCTTGCGACGGGCATCCATCGCCGCACGTGTCTGCTTCCGATCGTCAAACGGAATCCTCCTGTCTGCAAATTCCTGGTAATCCTCGTGTCCCTTGCCCGCAATCAGCACCACATCTCCTCCTCGGGCCTCCTGCACCGCAGCTTCAATAGCCTCTGCCCGATTCACAACCCGCTCGTAAATCGATCCTGACATGCCGCGCTCAATGTCTGCGATAATACTCTCCGGATCCTCCGAGCGCGGATTGTCGGAGGTCACCACACAATAATCACTGTGCTCCGAGGCAGTTCTACCCATGAGTGGACGCTTCTCGCGGTCACGGTCTCCACCGCAACCAAAGACCGTGATGAGGCGACGCGGATCAAGTTCCCGCAAGGTGCGGCATACGTTGTCGAGAGCATCAGGGGTGTGAGCGTAATCCACAAAAACCGTCGCTCCATCTACTGAGCCGACACACTCCATCCGTCCCGGGACCTGGGACACACTGGCGAGCGCAGACACCGCTTCGCGCATGGATATCCGCAGGGCTGCAGCAGATGCGAGTGCTGCCAGCGCATTGTAGACATTGAACCGCCCGATGAGGGGAAGCCGAACAAGATAGGACTTGCCCTTCGCATAAAGCTGGAACTGCGCACCTTGGGAAGTTTGCTTTACGTTGCCGGCCTTGAAATCACAATCCACTCCAAACCCGTAGGTGATCAAATTGACCCGGTCAGCATACTCACGGGTCAGTATTTCCCCGTAGAAGTCATCCCGGTTGACCACGGCCGTCGGCCTTTTCCCGGCCACATCCGATGCCACGCTTTCAAAGAGGAGGCACTTGGAGGCGAAATACTTCTCCATTGTTCCATGATAGTCGAGGTGGTCCTGGCTCAGATTTGTAAAGACCGCCACGTCATAGGCAATGGCTTCCCCCCGTCCTTGCTCAAGGCCCTGTGACGACACCTCCAGGACCACTCCTGGGCACCCGTTATTCCGGATGCGCCCAAGAAGCTCCTGAAGCTTAATCGGACCCGGCATGGTAAAATCGGCTACTTCCTGTTTCGAGCCGTCGTCAAAGACAACCGTCCCGATCAGTCCCGCTCGCTGCATCGTCTGCTCCATGATGCGGTGAATAAGGAAGGCCGTGGTGGTCTTTCCATTCGTCCCAGTTACTCCCGCCACCCGCAGGTCGCAGGAAGGGTGCCCGCACCAGACGCTGGAAAGAATACCCAGAGCCTGACGTGAATCAGGCACCATTACCCAGCTGATGTCCTCAAGAGTATCTGCATTCGCCGGGGTTTCTGCCACAATGGCACGGGCTCCCGCTTTCAGGGCCAACCCGATAAATTCATGCCCGTCCACGGTGCCCCCTCTCACTGCCACGAAGACGTCGCCAGGCTGCACCTCTCGACTGTCGTCCTGTAGTCCAGACACCTCACAATCCGCCGACCCGGCCAGAGACGCCTGGGGCAGAGGGTCAATCAGTTCGTGCAGGATCATGAGCGAGACTATCTACCGGTAGAGGCAAGAGCCTCCTCCACTGGCTCGGTCGGGATAAGGTTCAAGTATGTCGCGGTCCGGGACGCAATGCGCTGGAAGACCGGCGCGGCCACCGACCCCCCTCCGACCTTGAGTTCCTTCGTGAGGGGATCACGGATCACTACCACGCAGACAAAGGCGGGATCGTCACGAGGCATGAATCCCGCGAAGGAAACCGCATACCGATCGGAAAGGTAAACTCCATCCTTGTAGAGGCGTGCCGTCCCCGTTTTCCCGCAGACGAGATATCCGGGCACTGCCGCAAATTTCCCGGTATTACCCTTGCCGAGCGGATTCACCACTGTCTCAAGGGCCACGCACATCTTGCGCGCGGTTCTTTCGGACACCACTCGCTCCACTTTCTCGGGAGCGAATTCCTGCACCACCGTGCCATCGTTGGCGAGAAGAGCCTGCACCAAGCGTGGCTTCATACGGACTCCACCATTCGCTATTGTTGCGTAGGCGCAGGCAATCTGGAGTGGAGTCACCACTATTCCGTAGCCGTAGGTCATCCGCGAAAAGTTAATCCCGTTGCCGGGGTCGGCAGTCCACCCCCCCTCTTCTCCGGACAGGATGATTCCTGTCTTCCGCGTAAACCCGAACCGACGGAGATACTCCATGTAGCGCTTTGTTCCAACTCGCAACCCGATCTTGTAGGCTCCAATGTTACTCGACTTGGCGAGAACTTCCTCAAGAGTGATATTCTCGAAGGCCTTGTAATCCTTCACATATCCCCCCCGGATTCTCATGTAGCCGTTGTGGCAAAATGTCTGTGTCTTAGGGCTCATTATTCCCAGATCAAGCGCCGCTGCGGTAGATACCAACTTCAGGGTCGAGCCTGGCTCATACACTCCCTGCACCGCATAATGCATTGCCGACTCCTCCAGGTTCTGCCGCAGGTTGAGATCAAAATGTGGCCGACTGGCAATCGCCAGAACATCACCGCTGCTGGGCTCCAGTACAACGACCGCTCCACAGTTGGACTCAAATTCCCGGAGTCCCCAATCGAGCTCCTCCTCCACGATAGCCTGAATTTTCAGATCGAGTGAAAGCCTGGCATCAAAACCCGAACGAGGTGGCTTGAGCACCCCACCCCCGGGCAGCATGACCAGTCCTGATTGATCCTTTCTCGTAATCTGATAACCATCGTGACCTCTCAGGTGGGAGCCCAGAACCCGCTCCAGACCACACTGCCCTATCCCCTCGTGATTCACGTACCCGGTGGTATGAGTAGCCATGTTCGAGGCACTGTACCAGCGCTTCACGCTCTTCTCGAAACGGAACCCGTATATGAAATTATCCTCCAGCGTTTCCTCGATCTCGTCCGCCGCATCCTCACGCAGGTCCTTCGCAATAGTGACGTACTCCAGCTTAGCCCTCAGCTTCTCCTCCAGCTCCCCTGAACCGATCCCGATAGCGCGCGCCGCAATCGGGATCATGTGTTCGACGTAGCGATCGAGAAGCTCTCCCAGTGGCAACTCCTCGCGTAACCGATGCGCTCGACGCTTCAGAGATCGCCGACGCTCCTGCTCCGTACCCTCGATCCATTCTCTGCTGTCCACCAGTTCAGCGAAGGCCACTCCCCTTGCCGCTACCTCTGGATCACGCAGATGGATCTTGTCAGCAACTACTGTCGTTACCGGCAGGTTCCGCGCCATGATGCGGCCATTACGATCCACGATGTAGCCGAACTTACCCGGAATGATTTCCTTATCCGTCCGGTTCCGGGCCGCCTTGGGTGCCGAGGTATCGCGATCGATCCACTGGAGATAGATGAGCCGGGCCGATAGGGCGCTGAACCCGGTCACAAGGACCAGGCAAACCAGCAGGGCTCGGAAATGAACAGCGGATTTCACAGGGATCAGGGCTCACCGGCCGCGGTGGAGACGGGGGCGGTAAGTGCTGAAATCGAACGAGGATCTTGACCGGAATACTCTGCCGCAGAACGGCCACTCTGCGACGCCGGGATTTCCCTCACAACGTCAACCGGGATACGACGCAGGTCAGAGGACATTTCGGCGAGCCGGTCATTGATCAGGATGGGATTGAGTTGATCGTCGAGCCGCACTTCGAGGGTCGTGATATCCAACCTGTGCTGGGAAATGCGATCCTCCACTCCTTGTATTTCCCGTGCGACGTTAATCTGACGGTTCTTGACGTAGGCATGAAAAACGCCCGCTGCAGCCATCACCACCGCAGCCACTATAAGGAGCACGATCGTCCCGAATCCGAGATGTGGTTTTACTGCCCGCCTGCGGTTCATCCTTCGCCCACCTTCCTCTTTTCTGCCACTCGTAACTTGGCGCTGCGCGCCCTGGGATTCCCTGCGACCTCCGAATCGGAAGGAATCACCGGCCGACGGGTGAGAACTCTCAGGCAGCAATCCGGATTCGGCCGTGGCGCAGGCCACTCGGGCCGGTCAAGCTCACTCACGCTGCGGGACTTGAAGAACCGTTTGACCAGTCGGTCTTCCAGGCTGTGGAAGGTGATCACCACCATGCGACCCCCGGGCTTCAGTAGCTCCGGAGCTCCCTCCAGCGCTGCTTGCAGGGCTTCCATTTCGTTATTCACCGTCATTCTCAGGGCTTGAAAAACCCGCGTTGCCGGATGGATGCGCCCCTTGCGCCCCACAACCCCCGCAACAAAATCAGCAAGATCGAGGGTGTCCCTGAAAGGCTTGGTGATCCGGCGACGCACGATCGCTTTGGCCACTGCCCTCGACTTCCGCTCCTCCCCCAGCTCATGGAAAATCCGGGCCAGATCAGCTTCATCCCATTCATTCACCAGTTCCGCCGCGGTAATCCTTTCTCCGGGATCCATTCGCATATCGAGCGGCCCCCGGGATCGCAGCGAAAACCCCCGCTTGGCAGAATCCAGCTGGTAGGACGAAACCCCCAGGTCGAGAAGGATTCCATCCACGCCCTCAGGGGCGATTTCCCTTCCCGCGACAAGCAAATCCGAAAAATTCTGCTGCCGTAATACAACCGCACTACCAAATTGATTCAGGCGGGTTCCGGCATGCACAAGGGCCTCCGGGTCACGGTCGAAGCCAATCAACTGCGCACCCCTCTCCAGAATAGCAACCGCATGGCCGGCTCCACCCAACGTGGCATCTACAATTGTCATCCCTGCTTCCGGAGCCAGGTAATGGATCACCTCTTTGGACAAGACCGGAACATGATGAAAGGAGTGCTGTCCCTCCTCCCTGATTTCCCCTTCTCCCCCCATCGCATGAAAAGGGGCCTCCAACCCCGGCACCGTCAACAGAGTTGTTGAACAGTCCGCTAGGCACCACGCCATCGACGGAACCGGGGTTGGAGAAGGCAGGAACATCAGCAGTTTGTCAGTTCTAGTTCGTGTTCGAGGTAAAGGTTCAGGAGAAGTCCACCGATTCGTAGAGATCACCGAGCAAGGACTCTTCAGCTGCCTGCATTGCGTCGTGATCGCGTGGACTCACAATGTCGAAATTCGTACCCCGCCCAAAGAGGTGCACTGTTCCCCCTGCTACCAATCCATGCTCTTCAGCCAGTTTCTTCGGAATGAGCACCTTCCCCTGATCATTGATAGTCACCTGGGTGTTGCGGGAATAAAGCAGGCCCTTCCGCTGGCTCTTGACTCCGGCCGGAAGATCCGACCCGTTGATCGAGTCGATCATGGCAGCAAAGGCCTCATCGGTGAGAGCCTTGAGCACGGGAACCTGGTAGGTCTGCCACTTCAAGAGTCGCAGGGGTAGAGCCTCTCCCCTCCCGGGACGCCACTCCGATGGGACGGAAACGCGAAATTTAGCGTCCAGTTTGAAGTCGAATACTCCCTCAAGACTATTGGTTGGGACACCCACCGTGGATCTTCAGTTAAATTAGTGCACCACAGTACACTTTAAGACACTATTTGGTCAATCTAAAATCTTTAGGAAACCAGTCCTTTTTGCGGGCTTGGAATCCCTCGTTATTTTAAAAAATTAACCGAACACGTTTATGCGGCGACTGGAATTGATGAATTTTTCTCCCTTAGTCCCCTCTCCACCACATCAAGATCGAAAATTCGCTGAATTTCCAAGGCTTTATCCGCCTTAGTGTACCAATTTCCATCCCTCCGGCAGTCCCATCTGTTGGGCCTGCCTCTTGTCCTTCTACCGTAATTCTGGTGCCTGGGAGACGGTAAACCTCCAAGCCTCCTTTGGTCCCGCCTTGATCGTGGACGGTTACTTCACCTTGAGCACGAGGCGCGCATCCTTCTCCCCAACCTTTGTTGGATCCGGAAACCAGTTCACGCTAAAGCCGTGAATGAGCTTCTTCTTCTGATCAAATTCGAAGAGGCCATAGTCCGGATTGGCGGTAGTGAGCTGGAATTCGTGATCCCCATAGCGGTCGGATTCCAGCTCAAAGGCCCGGGCTCCCTTGGGACATTCCTCGGTGAGAACCGTATCGTAGTCTTCAAACTTGATGCGAGTTGCCCTTCGAGCCCCCACCGCAAGGACAGAAATTCTCGTATCTTCCAGCTTGAACTCGGTTTCCCTTTTCTCCAGATCCTCATCCTCTATGTGCCTGAAGAGGTCACCTACAACAATCTTCACTCCCGCCCGCAATGCTCCCTTGCTTTCTCCTTTCTCGAGAATCTTCGTGGAGATCTCCAATCCGTTCTTACTGAAAACGTGAGTGATCCGGACCTTGATGCCTCCGGTGAAAGTGGCCGTAAAACTAACTGGCTTCCGCAGCGGTGGCTCGGCAGTTTCCTTTCCGAAGTCCTCGAAGCCATCTTCCACAATCCTGCGGTAGGACCATCGGGTCTTGCCTTCCTTCGCCTTGACCCTTTCCTCCACCGAGTAATAGATCTTCAATGTGCAGCCGCCAATTGTGAGTCGCTTCCGGTCCTTCTGGAAGAACAGCTCCGCGTCTCCGTCCCCACCGATGACAAACTCAAAATCCCGGGACTCTGCGAAGGCCAACCAACATCCCAGATAGGGCTTATCCAGGGTGTCGGGTAGTTCCTCAGCCTCGACCGAAGAGAACAGGAGGGCTGCACTGAGAGCGGTAACGATACGCTTCATTGTGAAGCGGTAACAGCAGCCCGGGCTTTTCACCAGCGCAATTCTGGGCTTAGATCAGACCCCCGATGACCACCGAGGAACTCGACCAATCCGCACAAGACAACGATACTCCCCCGGAGGGCCTCTCTCCCGAATTACGTTCGCTCTGGCTGGCCCGGGCCGGGCGCTGGGACGATGCCCACGATCTCTGCTCCGGTATTCCCGATCCTGATGGCGCGATAATCCACGCGCATCTTCATCGTGAGGAAGGCGACCTCTCCAACGCCCGCTACTGGTACAAACGAGCGCGCCGTAGTGAACCCGCATCCTCTGTTACTCTTGATCAGGAATGGAGGGAACTTGCCACCTACTTTCTCGCCCGGGGATAACATGTTTCTGATTTAGCAATGCCCGACAAGAATGTCCGCCGCGCTGCCGTTTCGGCCCTGCGAGCCTGGTCCAAGGGGCACCTCTATGCCGATTCCCTGGTCGAGCGGCACGCACGACGCAACCGCCTCTCCCCTCCCGACCGGGCGCTCCTCAACAGCATCCTGTTCGCTGTCCTGCGGAACCGAAGCCTGCTCGATCACTGGATCAGCATGCTGCGCAAGGGGAAACTGGATCACGAAACCAGGGATGTTCTGCGGGTCGGGGTATGCCAGCTCCTGCTTCTGGGAATCCCGGATCACGCAGCCGTAAACGAAACAGTGGCCTGCGCCCGGAGGCCCGTGCGTGGACTGATAAACGCGGTCCTCCGCCGGGCGGTGAGCGCACGAAAGACACTTTTCTCCGAACGCGAAAAACTCCCGCCTCCCACCAGATTCTCCCATCCTGAGTGGCTCTGTAAACGTTGGCAAAAACAGTTTGGCAGGGAGGACACCGAAACCCTGCTATCATGGAACAACGAGCCGGCTCCCGTTATCGTCCGGCTCAACCCCCTGGCTCCGTCTCCCCTCAGTCCTGAACAAGTGGAAACACTGACCCCTGTCGGAGTCGATGGCTATTACAAGCTGGAGGACCGCCTCCCTTCCCAGTGGATGGAGAAAGGATTGGTCTACGTACAGGATCCCTCGACCAGGCTTGCGGTCGAACTTCTCGCCCCACAACCCGGAGAAATCATCCTCGACGCCTGCGCCGCCCCTGGTGGGAAATCGTCCCTGATTGCAGCCGCCATGAAAAACGACGGCGTCTTGCTGTGCACAGACGTAAACGAAAAACGCCTCCCCAGGCTTGCCGAAAACCTGAGACAACAGCACCTTGCCATAGCCGGAACAGGAACCTTCGATTGGACCACCGAGGCCCCTGTCGAATGGCGGGGCCACTTCGACCGCATCCTTCTCGATGTCCCCTGCTCCAATACCGGCGTCCTGCGCCGCCGGGTGGACGCCCGCTGGCGGCTCAAGTCCGAACAAATCAGCGTCCTTGCGGATCTTCAACGCCGAATTCTTGAGAACGCCCTCCCCTGTCTCAAGCCGAATGGCCGTTTGCTTTACTCCACCTGCTCTCTTGAGCCGGCAGAAAACGAAGAGCAGGTTGCGGCATTCCAAGCCTCCCACCCGGGAGTCGAACTGCTCGATTCCAGGCGATCCCTTCCCTTTCGGGATGGATTCGATGGTTCCTATGCAGCCCTCCTCTCCTGTCGCACGGGACCTTGATCAGATGGTCCGGGAAATCCCCGTTAATTTCGCCTCCCTATTTTGTACTCCCGGTCCTAAAGTTGCCACGTGCGCAATATTCTCAGTATCCTCCTTACCCTGATTATCCTGCTCTCGACTCTTCTCTTCGGGTGCTTCTACATCAACATCAGTAAGCACGCTGAGTTCGAGCGCACTGACAAGGAAACAAAGCCGCCTGCCGAAGAGTAGGTCCCTCAGGCAAGTCGCGGCCTGTCATTGGGCGTCTTGGGCGAATAACAGTTTCTCCAACAAAAGACGCCCCGGAGCACGAACCCCGGGGCGCTTGCATGGGAATCTGGAAATCAGTCGTCCGTCAGGGAAAATGACTCCTCCTTCTCGGGCGGAGGCACATCGTCCTTGGGTTTGTCACGGTCCCGGTTGCGTCCGCCACGATCTCCACCACGGTCTCCACCACGGTCTCCACCACGGTCTCCGCCACGGTCTCCGCCACGGTCTCGTCCACCTCCACCCCGGCGTCCGCCGCCACCACCACGACGACCACGCTCGTCGCGATCGTCACTGTCATCAGTATCGCCACGCGCTTCGCGTATTGCAGCGCGCATGCTCATCTTGACGCGGCCTTTTTCATCAACCCCGATGCACTTGGCAGTCACCACGTCTCCGGTCTTCACGACATCTTCCGTCTTTTCGACCCGGCCTTCGGCCAACTCCGAAATGTGAATCAGGCCGTCCTTGCCGGGAAGCACCTCCATGAAGGCGCCAAAGGCCATCGTATTTGCAATCTTGCCAGTGTAGGTCGCTCCGACCTCTACCTCCGCAAACATGTCCTCGATCATCTTCTTGGCACACTCCAGCGATTCTGCCTTGGCAGCGTAAATATGTACCGTCCCGTCATCCTCGATATTGATCTCGGCACCCGACTCGGCCTGGATGCCCTTGATGTGTTTACCACCAGGACCGATCAGTTCCCCGATTCGATCGGGGTCGATCTTCACGGTCTCAATTCTCGGGGCGTGCTCGCTGAGTTGGCCGACCTCGGGAATTGCCTCGGTCATTGCTTCCTGCACCTTGGTGCGGCCTTCCTTGGCCATATGCACCGCCTTCTCGAAGATATCCAGGGAGACTCCCCGCAACTTCAGGTCGAGCTGGAAACCAGTGATTCCTTCGCTGGTTCCACAGAGTTTCCAGTCCATGTCTCCATAAAAATCTTCGCTGCCGATGATATCCATGAGCAGCTTGTGGTCCTTTAAATTCCCATCATCATCAAAGTCTGTGACGAGACCGATGGAGATTCCGCTTACCGGACGCTTCAATGGCACGCCAGCCTGCAGGAGTGACATGGTTCCGGAGCACACCGTGGCCATCGAAGAGGATCCATTCGATTCGAGCACTTCAGAAGTCACACGGATCGCGTAGGGAAATTCTTCCACATCCGGAATGACCGCCGCAATGGAACGCTCACAAAGAGCCCCATGACCGATCTCACGCCGATTCAAGCCACCGAAGCGACCCGACTCACCCACCGAGAACGGTGGGAAGGAGTAGTGTAGGATGAAGCGCTTGCTGTCATCTCCACCAGCATAGTTGTCGTAATACTGCTTTTCATCGGACGGCGCGAGAGTCGTCACGGCCAGAGCCTGCGTCTCTCCCCGAGCGAAAAGAGCCGAACCATGCACCCGGGGAAGAAGACCAGCTTCCGCCGTCAAGGGACGAAGATCGCCGACTTGTCGGCCATCGGCCCGGAGTCCCTTCTCAAGGATACTGATACGAAACGCTTTCTTCTGGATATGTTCAAAGGCCTGTTCGATCGCAAAATCCGATATTTCAGGATCCGCTTCCTTGAGGGCTGCTTCCACTTCGTCGCGCAGAGCACCAACCGCCTTGGCGCGCTCCACCTTGCTGGGCTTGTAGATCGCATCCTCAATGCGATCCCCCGCCACGCGGTAGCCGATCTCCAGGTGGTCTTCCTTCGCCACCGTCACGGTGTAATCACGCTTTTCCTTGCCGCATTGGGCCACCAATTCCTCCTGGACTTCCACCAACTTGGTAACGTGTCCCTGGGCAAATCGCAGGGCATCCACGAAGTCCGCTTCCGGAATCTCGTCCGCGGCCCCTTCAATCATGACCACATCGGTCTTGTTCCCGACGTAAACCAAATCCAGATCACTCTCGGCCCGCTGCTCAAATGTCGGGTTGACGACGAATTCGCCTTCCACTCGCCCAACGCGCACGGCCCCGATCGGTCCTGCAAAGGGAATATCTGAAATGGCTAAAGCGGCCGAAGCGCCATTCATGGCCACAATATCCGCGTCGTTCTCGCCATCTGCGGCAAAGAGAATCGCCACGATCTGCGTGTCATAAAGATAGCCTTTCGGAAAAAGCGGCCGCAAGGGCCGATCGGTCATCCGACAGGTCAGAATCTCCTTCTCAGTAGGTCTGCCCTCCCGTTTGAAGTAGCCACCAGGGAAAACGCCAGCCGCAGCTGCACGCTCCTTGTATTCGACCGACATTGGAAACCAGGTCTGTCCTTCCCTGACCTTGGTCTGCGAAACCGCAGTCACAAGGACCACCGTATCGCCGCAGCGGACCGTCACCGCCCCATCTGCTAGTTTTGCCAATTTGCCCGTTTCGATAACAATCGGGTTCTGGCCGACATCGGCCGTAACTGTATGTGTACTCATCTTTCGTTTGCTGTATTACATCACGTCGCACCCTCCCCATGGAGAGCACAACTCTAGGTTCTGAAGCTGGCCTTCCGTCCTGGAAATTACTCCGGGGGGGCGACCAGCGATGGTGTGAGAGACAAACAAAAGGCGAAAACGACCGACTGCGAGACAATGGCAGCCGAACAAGTTATCGACGTAGTCCAAGACCTGCTACGATCTTCTTGTACCGCTCCTCGTTATCCCTTTTCAGGAAGTCGAGAAGTTTCCGCCGACGTGCCACGAGGGTCAGTAGTCCGCGTCGCGAGGAGAAATCCTTGCTGTGGGTTCCAAGATGGTCGGTGAGGTGCTTGATACGCTGACTCAGCAGCGCCACCTGATAATCCGCACTTCCCGTATCATTATCGTGAAGGCGGTATTCAGTCGGATCAATTGTCGATTCACTCATTGCTTTCGCACGCTTCAGGCTAGTGGGAAACCGGCCTGCCCTTTCTGCGGGGGGCGGAAGAAGAACAGAATTCGTAGGGATTGCAATACTTATACACAGGATTTTAGACGCAATTCCTGCTCCTTGGTCCCCAAATGGCATCTCCCAAGGTCACAAGTGCCCCTGCAAAGGCTACCTGCCCCCAACGAGGAGAAAGAAGGGCAGAGAACCC
Organism: Roseibacillus sp.; assembly: GCA_022448985.1. GTDB lineage: Bacteria > Verrucomicrobiota > Verrucomicrobiia > Verrucomicrobiales > Akkermansiaceae > Roseibacillus_B. The sequence continues at coordinate 94,812 of JAKVCR010000018.1, read as the reverse complement.
CTTCACTCCTTGGCCTCCTCTTTTTTTGGAGGGTGAGCGGTGATGAATGCTACTGCTTCTTCCTCGTCCTCGCCAAGACAGAGATAATGTTCATATCCCTTGCCCTCCGCCTGACGGCTCAGGCAGTCATAAATAAGGGTATGCTCTCCAAAGTGCTCCCGACCGAGAAAGACCATCGGGCTGACAACTCCATAGGTCGCGTAGTGATTCTGGGTCGCATCCTGGAATACTTCCTGGGTGGTTCCCGCACTGCCGGGCGCAAAAATGATTCCATGCATGGCGATCGCAAGCAGGCCATCCTCCCGCAGGCTATTGGAAAAGTACTTTGCGATATGGACCGAGAAGAGATTGCTCGGTTCGTGTCCGTAGAACCAGGTGGGCACTGCCAGACTGGACTGCCCGTGACGGAACATGTCGAGTACCTCCTGGGCACACTGCATGTAGCCCTCATCTGTATAAACCGGGGCAGAACTGAGAGTGGTCAGCGCTCCTTCCAGATCCTCATCGCTGACTTCCGCCAGAAAAGCTCCCAGGTTCGCGGCCTCCATGATCCCGGGGCCGCCCCCGGTAGCAATAAAATAGCCGGCGCGGGTGAGCTGCTGGGCAATGCGCGCCACCTTCTTGTAATAGGAGTCGGTCCGCGGCGTTTTGTGGCCGCCCATTATTCCCACTACCTTCTTGGCCCCATCACCCTCGATTCGCCCCTCTAGCAGGTCGTGCAGCGCATCATCAATGGCATGGTCGTGTAGTCGCTGCGAGAGGGCCTCCAGGAGCCCGGGATTCTCACGACCGTGGGATAGAAAGTGTTCGTAAACCAGCTTGTCCACGCTGTTGTCCTTACCCGGCGTCCAGCCATCCATCAACTCGGCACGTGAATAGAGTCGTGGCCTGAAAGGATCGTAAGGCAGGTCAGGAAAGTTCGGAATCACTGAAGCTCCCCGGGCTACGAGAAACTCCACGGTGATCTCCTCCGGAAGTCGGCATCCCAGAAACACCGTTCCTTCGCAACGGAGGGCCTGCCAGTCGAGGCTCGCTTCCCGCAAATCCAATCCCTGTACCACCGAATGACTGAGCTGCGCGCCCTGCCTGCAAAGTGCCAGCATGGAATCGAGTTCCCTGACGTAGCGACGACTCATGACTGATCCGCGATGACCTTATTCTTCAACACACCGACAAATGGCAAATTGCGATAGAGTCCGCGAAAGTCCAAGCCATAACCTACTACGAATTCATCCCCGATGTGAAAACCGACGTGATCGGCCTCCACCTCGGCAGCCCTCTCCTTGTCCTTACAGAGCAGAACACAGGATTTGACCATCTCAGCCCCCTGCTCCCGCAATTTCTCGCCAACCGCAGCAAGGGTGCGTCCCGTATCGAGAATATCATCTATCAGTAAAATGGAACGCCCTTCCACCGGAGGCAGCTTCGCGTCCAGAAAATCGACATGGCCCGAGCTCTCCGTTGCGCCGTGATAGCTCGCTACGTTGATACATTCGATCTCAAGGGGAATGGGCATGCGTCGCAGGAGATCAGCGGTAAAAACCAGGGCCCCCTTCAGAATCACCACCACCACGAACTTGCGCCCGCAAAACTCCTCCAGGATGCGCTCCGAAAGAACGTCGAGCCGCTTTGCGATCACATCCCCGTCAATAAGAACTCTTTCGACATCGTCGTGCACGACTCCATCTAAGCACCTGCTTTGCGCTTCTGAAACTCAAAGCATTGGAATAAACTCCCGGACCCAGCGCCGGCACCCCGGCCGCCCCATGAAGTTGAAGTCACCACGAACCCTGGTCCTCCTCTCCCTTATTACCGGGGCGGTGCTGATCGGATGGCTGGGCGGGTTGTTCGGAAAACTCAGCAACTGGATGAAAAACCTCCTCGTCCCTTTCCTGGAGTCCATCGAACGACTCGACCCCCTGCTGACCACGATCGCTTTTGCCGGACTATATATCGCGGCCACCGTCCTCTTCGTCCCGGGCCTCCTCATCACGATGGCAGCCGGTGTTCTCTTCGGCCCATTCAAGGGGACCGTTATCGTCTCCATCGCTTCCGTGACCGGGGCTTCGCTTGCCTTTCTCATCGGACGTTACCTCGCCCGCGAATGGATCACTAGGAAGACGGAGGACTCCCCGCGCTTCCAGGCTATCGACGAAGCCATCGGCAGGGAAGGAGGCCGGATTGTATTCCTCCTGCGTCTCTCTCCCCTCTTTCCCTACAACCTGCTCAACTATGGCCTGGGTCTCACCCAGGTAAGGTTCGGCAGCTATTTTATCGCCTCGTGGGTCGGCATGCTCCCGGGCACCTTCATGTATGTCTATCTCGGTTCCCTCGCCAGTAGCATTGCTTCCCTCGCATCCGGGACAGGAGACGGAAAGAGCACCTCCCAGTGGACTCTCTACGGAATCGGCCTCCTCGCCACCATCATTGTCACAGTCCTAGTCACCAGGATTGCAAGGAAAGCACTCAATAGCGAACTCACCGGCCCCCCGCCCACCCGGGGAGTGAACCCCGGATCCTGAAACCTTGATTGCAAGTATTTACAGGAATTATTCTCGCCATAACCCCTGAAAAAAGGGACTAATGGGGAATACATGAAGAGACATTTTATTATTCTGTCGGCCCTCTGCTTCAGCCTCACGTTCCTGTCTTCCTGCGGCAAGAAGGAAGAGCCGTCCGGCCAGGATCCGCCCAGCAAAGAAAAGAGTACCGGTGACAGTTCTAAATCCAGCACTCCCTCGAAAGAGAAGCCTTCCGGGCCGTCCGCTGTAAAACCAGCTCCGGTTGAAGACCCCGCTCCGGTCGAAGACCCCGCTCCGGTCGATCCCGAGACTCCAGAGGACGCAACGAGCAATGAGCCCGATACCCCGGCCCCTGCCGAACCAACCGGGAAGACTGCTCCTCCCGCTGTGGTCGCATTCAAGGCCGAGCTCAAGGAAAAGGGCATTTGGAAACTCCGGCAGAAACTCAAGGGCCTGAGAGAAGGACGAGGGGCAGGCCGGGATCCATTCGCAATGCTCGACGCATTGCGTAACCTCACCGAGCTGGACGACAAGCTGAGCACTATCAACACCGAGGGGTTGCCTGCCGACCTCAAGGAACCGGCCGAGCATTTTCGAGACGCAACCGCCGACATGACCACCCACCTCGAGGAAATGCCCATTCCCCTCGATATCCTGACCGCCAGTCCGGAGGTGATGCAGGAGTGGTTCACTGAAAAAGCAGTGGAGGACCCCGGCTTCATGTTGAGCATGCGGGATTGGGGTCAGACGATGGGGGAACTGGGAGGCGAAATGGGAGAGGCTGATACAAATCTGGACGATGCCCTTTCCATATATGGCATCGATCCTTCAGCTGAATAAGGGCTTCCCTCACCTTCCTGCTTTCCTTGTCTTCCCTGCCCGGCTGAATGATCTCCGGGAAGGTTTCCCTTACTTCCCCCGACCGTCCCGGCTTGGAGCGGTAGCGTGAAGGAGGTGTTCAACGAAGAGCTGTTCCCATGTCTGTCTTTGACCCCCTCGACGAACACAACCGCTCCCTGCAGGCCAACGTCTTTCCCAGCGACTGGAAAAATCCAAACCCGGAAGGGACCTACAACCTCGTTGTCATCGGAGGAGGACCCGCGGGACTGGTTTGCGCCGCAGGCGCGGCCGGGCTCGGCGGAAAAGTGGCGCTCATCGAAAAGAGCTCCCTCGGGGGCGATTGCCTGAACACGGGCTGCGTGCCTTCCAAGGCACTCCTGCGGGCTGCCCGTGCCGCTCACCAGGCCCGCGGGGCAGGGACATTCCTCGGTACAGAACAAGAGACCGTCAGCATCGATTTTCCCTCCGTGATGGAACGCGTGCGCCAACTGCGTGCCCAGATCTCTCCCGTAGACAGCGCCACCCGCTACCGCGATGAACTGGGTGTGGATGTCTATCTAGGGGAAGGGCGCTTCACTTCCCGGAACACCATCGCCGCCAACGGCCAGGAACTCACCTTCGCCCGCGCGGTCATCGCCACTGGCACCCACCCGGTCGACCTCCCCATTCCCGGTCTCCATGAAGGTGGGGTCCTGAACAACGAAACCGTTTTTTCGCTCACTGAACTCCCCGCCAGGTTGGCCGTGATCGGGGCAGGTCCCATCGGATGCGAACTGGCCCAGGCCTTTGCCCGTTTCGGCAGCAGGGTCACCCTCCTCGAAGCAACCGATCGGATCCTCCCCCGCGAAGATCCCGAAGCCACCGCCATCGTCGCGGAATCCCTCACCCGGGACGGAATCGATATCCGCTGCCAGGTAGAGATCACCGAAGTAGCGAATCGCAACGGGGAGCAGATTCTCCGGGTCAGCGGCCAGGAAGTTTCTGTCGACCGGATCCTGGTCGGAGCGGGCCGCGCTCCCAATGTCGACGGAATGGGCCTGGAGGAAGCCGGTGTCGAATTCTCAAGGAACGGGGTGATCACCAATGACTTCCTGCAAACCACCAATAAAAGAGTGTACGCCGCCGGCGATGTCACCCTCGAGGACAAGTTCACCCACAGTGCCGATTCCTCCGCACGCCTTGTCTTGCAGAACGCTCTCTTCTTCGGGCGCAAAAGGATAAGCGCACTCACAATTCCAAGATGCACATACACCGATCCGGAGGTGGCTCATATCGGCCTGACTCCTGAGCAGGCGGAGAAACAAGGACTTGAGCTGCAGTCCTTCACCCAGGAATTCAAGCACCTCGATCGTGCCATTCTCGATGGTGAGACGGAAGGATTTGTCAGGATTCATGTTCGGAGGGGCACTCCCCGCATCCTTGGTGCCACAGTGGTCGGCGCCCATGCCGGAGAACTGGCGGGGGAACTTTCCCTCGCCATCACCAATGGAATCGGTCTTCACCGGATTGCCTCCACCCTGCACTGCTACCCTACTCATGCTGGCGCGATCAGACAGGTGGCCGATGCCTACCAACGCACCCGCCTCACTCCCTTGGTGGCCAGTCTCTTCCGGAAGTTTCTTGCCTGGCAGAGGCGCTGAACGCGGAGACCCTTTTGCCAGAAGGCTTCAAAGATGATAGGGATCCTCCATGTTTCCGAGGTTTTGCCTTCCGGTCCTTTTTCCCGCCCTGCTCTCAGCCGACCCGGCTCTCCGCAGCACCCCCGCTCTTAAACTGAGCTTTAAGACGGAAAAGGGAGCCCTCCATCAACTCCAGACCAAACGCGAGAATCGCTGGAGCAACATCGGAACGGCCATCCGGGGCACCGGGAAACCCTGGTCTACTTTCCAACCAGTCGGCGAGTACCGCCTGCACACTCCCAGCGATGAATGGGCCCTCGTATGGGCCGACGAATTCGAGGGGACCCAGATTGATTTCCTCAAGTGGGAGAGGGAAGAAAACAACTATGGCGGTGGCAACAATGAACGGCAGGCCTACCGCACTGACCCTAAGTACAGCTTCGTGAAGAACGGATCCCTCCATATCGCGGTCTACCGGGATTCTCACACCACCAGCGATGGAAAGATGCAGCCCTACTCTTCTGCCCGCCTGCGCACCATGAAACGCGGCGACTGGAAATTCGGGCGGTTTGAGATCCGCGCCAGGATGCCGGACGGCCAGGGAATCTGGCCCGCCATCTGGATGATGCCCACCCACTCTCCCTATGGCGGATGGGCCGCAGGTGGCGAGATCGACATCGTTGAATCACGTGGCAACAAGATCCATGAAACCCTTGGGGCCCTTCATTTCGGAGGGAAGTGGCCTGATAACGTTCACCTCGATCACACCTACCGATTCCCCGCAAAGAATGCCAGCGAGGAGTTTCATGTCTACGCTCTGGAGTGGAGCGCCGATGAAATCTCGTGGTTCGTTAATGGTGTGAAGTGGAGGACACGCAAGAAGACCGAGTGGTGGTCGGCAAGCGCACGAAAGAACCCTTCCGCGCCCTACGATCAACCCTTCCATCTCATCCTCAATGTCGCGGTCGATGGACGCTTCTTCGAAAACGAAGACCAGAAAGCCGACCGCATCCCGGACAGCCGATTTCCCCAGGTCATGCAGGTCGACTACGTGAGAGTCTACCAGTGGGCCCGGTAAACGATCCGACCCGTAAGCGCACTACCCTCACACGAGCGCACCACCACAACTGGATCCCGCTCCTGCCGTACAGCCAAAGCAGTGCTCGGCGGTGAGAATCTCCAATTCGGCAAACTCAGCGAGATCGAGATCCCAAAGGAAAAGTGGCTGCCCGTTACTCAACTGTAGTCCCAGCTGCTGATTGAAGTCGCAATCGTACACTTCGCCCTGCCAGCCCACGCTGATCGTATTACGACACATCAACCCTTCCACCGCGGACGGATTAAAGGCCTCACGAAGCACGTCCATGTAGCGTTCATACTCGTCATTGTGCCGCAACCAGGATGCAAAACGCGCAATCGGAAGATTCGTAATGGTATAGAGCCTGCCAAACTCTATCCCAAACACCGCACGCAACTGCTCCTTATAGGCCGCCTCCAGTTCGGGTTGGTTCCCCGGGAGGAACGCCCCATTAGGGTTGTAGACGAGGTGTAACGGAAGCGAATCCTCCCGGCCGTAACCGAGACGGTTGAGAAGTTGCAGGGCTTCAATGCTGGCGTCGAATACCCCCTCCCCCCGCTGTTGTTCCACGTTTTCGGGCTCATAACAGGGCATGGACGCCACGATCTCCACTTCATGCTCACACAGAAAACCCGCCAGGTTCTCGTACCCACTCTCCAGAAGAATGGTCAGATTACAGCGATCCATGACATGCCGACCACGCTTCCTCAATTCGGAGACGAAATAGTAGAAATCCGGGATCATTTCCGGAGCCCCACCCGTGAGATCCACCGTCCCTATCATTCCACCCGGCCCATCCAGCCATCCGAGGATGGCCTCCACGGTCTCCCGCGTCATGATCTCCTTCCTCCTGGGACCCGCATTCACATGACAATGGATGCAGGTGAGATTGCAGATTTTACCGACATTGATCTGCAGCACTTCCGGAAAAGTCCTCCGCAGAGCCAACCCCTCTTCGCTCAGGACCCTGTCAAACGTATTCACTGGCGTTGCGACTCTCTGGATTTCACCTTTTTCTAACAATACTCTCCGCCCCCGCCGCACAGCCCGGCACATCCATAATTCTTATCGATCACCTGATCCTGAACAACCTCCGGATAGCAGAAATCGCAGCCTGGCCGACAAAAGAAGGCAGCTTCGGGAGTCTGGGCGGCAACAGCGCAACGTTGCTGCGCTTTAGACTCGGTGTTCATCATGGGGCGGAGCAACAATCCCAGTATCAATACTAACGCGGAAGCTCCAAACCTTCTTTTATTTCTCGATTGCGCGCCCAGCGGAATGGCTTCGTCCCCCGGATGCTATATCTCAAAATCAGGAGAAAATCCTGCAGGCTACGTCGCACCTCTCCTGACAGAAATCGCCGGGCCGAGGAGATTACCGGGGGAGCAAGTGCACGCAATCTTCCCAGGTTCTTCAGCCGCCGACAGAGATCAAAATCCTCAAAGGCAACTAGAAGATTGAATCGGCCCACCCTTTCAAATGTCTCTCTCCGCACAAAAAGTGCCTGGTCGCCAAGAAACCACCCTAGGAGACGACTCCGCAAGGACGCCAGCCGACATGTCCATCGTAGAAACCTCGATGAGGAATCAAAGTACCGTAGAAATCCTCCGCCTGCCACCCCCTCATTCGCCATGCATTCACGCAGACGGTCCATCGAACCGGTTGGAAGAATCATGTCGGCATGGAGAAAGAGAAGGATTTCACCCTGCGCCTGCGCCGCTCCCAGATTCTGCTGGTAGGCGCGGTTGACCTCTGCGGAACGAACGAGTTTTGCCCCTCCAGGCAGGTCGTCGCGCTGGACCGGGTCGCGGGAAGAAGCGTCCACTACGATCAATTCGTCGTCCTCCAGAAGCTCCAGGAGCGGTGCCAGTTCACACACCTTCACCCGGTCTTCATACACCGGAATGACCACCGAGATCCGCATCTTCCGCAACGCTACGATCCATCTCACCGCTTCCGAAGTAATTATTCCCCTGATTTCGGGTCTGAGCGCGTGTATGGGAACAGTATGAGCGAGCGCAAAACCATCCTGGCCGAACTCCGCGAGAATTACTGCAAAGGTGGTCTGGCCGAAGAGGATGCCGATCCCGATCCCTTCCTCCAGTTCGAAAAATGGCTGAATGAGGCAGTGGATGCCGAAGTTATAGAACCGAATGCGATGACTTTGGCCACTGCTGATACCGACAACCAACCCTCCGCCCGTACCGTCCTTCTCAAGGGTCTTGATGAAAGTGGTTTCTGCTTTTTTACCAACTATGAATCACGCAAGGCCCGTGAGCTGAAAGCCAACCCGAGGGCTTCCCTGGTCATTCACTGGCGGGAACTTGAACGACAGGTCATCGTAGGCGGAACAGTGAGCAGAACAAGCGAACACGAATCCAGGGATTACTTCCGGAGCAGACCCTACGGGGCTCAGATCGGAGCCTGGGTTTCAGAGAACCAGACCTCTCCTATTCCCAATCGTGCCTACCTCCAGGAACGCGAGGCAGAGTTCCAGACCAGGTGGCCCGAAGGCACGGAAGTTCCTCTCCCTCCCTTCTGGGGCGGCTATCGGGTCACCCCTGATTCCATCGAGTTCTGGCAGGGCCGTCCCAGTCGACTCCATGACCGACTGTCCTACACCAGGAAGAGTGGAGGGTGGGAGATGTCCAGACTCAGCCCCTAAAGGTTTCCGCTCCTCAAGCGGCGCTCACGTACTTTCTCCTGCTGCAAGAATACCGGCAGGAGACGCTCGCGAATATGCTCAAAGGCCCCCTGCAGGCCTTCGCTTCTGTAGATCCGCCCAATCCCTGCCTCTACCCGGGTTGGATGACCGGTTGCACGCAGGAAGTCATTGGAGGTGAAACGAATAAACTTCTCTCCGTCGAGCACTCCATCCTCCTTGAGAATCCACTCCCTCACAAAGAGGGCTAGAACCGCATCACCTACCCAGGCTTCTTCCCGCTCACGGGTCAACTGTTCTTCGTCATGCTTCATCAAGAGGATCTAGGTCGACTCAATTCGGAGTTTTTTTTCAAGTCGCTCCCGCATATCGCGCTCCGATTCCGGATCCCAGTAACCACTGTCCAGCTCGATAAAGATTCCCGAATAGGGAAGAGCGGTGCTGGTTCTGAAAACGAGCACTGTGAATTTATTGGCACTATCCTCAAGCAGGAGAGAGAGAGATCGGAATTCCATTTCTCTCGCCGGATAGCCCCGCAAGACCCCTTCGATCACACGCCGGTGTTGATTGATCCCTGGCGCACGGTCGTTTGGAATTTCCGCCAGTTCCCGTGCAAGGTAAATCCTCGGACTCACATTCTGCACACGTTCCAATTCATTCAGAACCTCCTGGAGAACTGCTGGAATCTTATCATCAATAAAGATGGTACGTACACCCGGGCGGCTGTGGAGCGGAAAGGCTGCGTCCCCGATCACAATCCAGTTCCGGTAGCCAAGAGTTTGTAACTCCTGCTTGATTGCCCTCGTCCAGGGACGAGAACGACTGGATTCCCTGGACCCACTTCCAAAACCCGAGCAACCACTGAACACCGTCCCTAAGGAAAGAGCCAGAAGAAGGGAGAGGCATTGATGCTTGTTCCTCACGGGACGAGAAGTCTAGGCTCTCGTCTGCGCCTGTCAACGGGAGGGCTATCCATTCCTGCAGGACTTCTCTTCCGCTATCTGCCTGAGCTTGTGCGGCAATCTCCACCAGTGGACGGCATGCCGCCCTGGTGCGCGAGAGATGGGCCACGACGGCCGCCTCGCCGAAGATGAAAACCCTACCTTGGGCCAATTTCTTCGCGGAGCGCAACAACATCAATTTTCCCGAGGGCCGTCCTTGGCAACCGCTCGACCGCACAAACTGCTTCCAGCCGAGCATACCCTGCTACCTCCCCGTTAATACTCTCAATGGCATCCCTCCCCTCCACGTTTGATCCTTCTACCACAGGAAGGAGGCGCCAACCCCGGCGCTCGTCGGGCAAAGGAAGAACATGCACCTCGTACTCCTTGAAATGCGCCCGCAGCTCATCTTCCAATACCTGCACATCAACCAGCTCCCCAAGGATCTTCACCCGTCGATCTATCCGGCCCTGCATGGTAAGGCCCTTTTCCCCCAACTCAACCAGGTCGCTGCTCACAAACCATCCGCCTTTACCCCTTGCCTCGCTGCGACATATTTCCCCCCTCTCCCAACGGAGATAACACTCGAATAGGGCTTCCCCGCGTAATTGGAGGCATCCATCCTCCCCCACCCTGCACTCCCAACCCCACAGGATCGAAAGTGGTGCCGCCCGAAAGTTCTGGCTGAGATTTCCCAATACATCCGTAGCGACCTGGGAACCTGCTTCCGTCATTCCGTAGCTCTGCAAGAGGGGCCAGCCAAGATCACGGGCTGCCTGCCCTTCCGCTTCCTTCATGCCTGCTCCACCCACCACCACCGCCCGCAGCGAGGACGGCGCTTCCAGTTCGCAGGCAACGAGGTCGTGCACCTGAGTCGGGACAAGGGAAGTGAGGGTGCATCCGGATTTCTCCAGTTCCTCCGTAAAACTAGGAGCGTTCCAACTACCTGGGAACTGACGCAGCGAACACCCCGAGACATAGGAACGGGCCGCCATGCCAAATCCACCCACATGATAAAGCGGGAGGGGTACCAGCAGGCGGTCGTCGGGGGTAATCTGAAGATGGTCATTAACAGACACTGCCGAGGCCAGAAGGGACGCACGGCGGAAGAGCACCCACTTGGGCAATCCACATGATCCGGAGGTCGCAAAGATAATGGCCTCTTCCCCGGTCAACTGCTGACCCAGTCGGGCACCCTCTTCCTCAAGGCCTGGAGGAGCCAGAATACGGCAGTCGCCGGATTCCCAGAAAGCAGGTTCTCTCAAGTCAGAAGCTTCCATGGCAACTTCTCCAAAAGGTCATCAAAGCCCAATCCCGTTCCACCAGGCGAAACAAAGCGGGGCCTCGCCGGTCCCAGTCTTTCACAGAATTCGTTGGACTCAAAGAGTTCGTGCGTCTGCAGTCCGCAGATATCCAGCGTTTGTCCGCTGGATGACAAACGTCCTGCCCACCAGGCCGCAAAGCACTGCCCCAACGGGTGATCCATGTTACTGGTGATCACCAGTCTTCCGTTTCCCCAGGGTCCCTTGCTGACCTCGACCCGCGCTGGTTTGAGTATCAGAACATCTGCGTCAGGCAATGACTGGACAACCCTGTGGTCAAATGCCAGTTCGAGGCGGACGATCCGTCGGATCTCATCCCAATCATCTGCCTTCCAGGGACAGGGATCTTCCAGGAAATCGATGCGCTTCCTTAAGTGATCTGTCATGCCTCGGCAAAATTCAAGGGTCTCGTTCTTTGTAAGAGATTCATTGAAGTCGATCCGCCACCGCAAATGAGGCCAGCGGCGGGAAAACTCATCAATCCGGTCGGCCAATTCCTGAAAGTCCCGGCCACCCTTCACTTTAATCACCGAAAACTCCCTGCAGACCGCCCTTGTCACCGTCTCAATACTGCACTCGGAAAGGGTCGCATGACTTTCCGGAATGTGTTCCTCCATCTCATCGAGCATCGACTCCTCCCTGCACCGCCAGCGTGCGTCGAAAGCCGCCATGCTCAGCGCCTCCTTCACAAGCCCTGAAACCACCGCATCATTGCGCAATTCGTCGAGAAGATCTTCCAGTTCAGGATCGCCCAGTTCCGGCCAGGGGTGGAGGCAGCCAAAGCCATCACCAATACGGAGAAGCGCTCCTTCAAATTCAGTCCTCCCCGACACGGCATTGAGCTGCACCCTGCTCTTGAGGACGTAGCGCCACACATAGATCGGTTCCCGCACGTGGATGAATCTAACCTCTCGACTGGAATTCGCACCGCTAAATCGCAGCCGCCACGGTAAAGAGAACCGCAAAAAGCACGAGTTGCAGAGCCGCCCCGGCGAGAAACCGGTTATAGTGCGGCCCCGGAGGCGAGGCCTTTACCCTGCGTATACAAATCACCCCCACCACGAACCATGGGACACTGAGCAAAAAGAACCAACCTGCCCCGTAAGAGTAACCGCAGAGACTAAGACTCATGGCAAGGAGGACAAACCCACTGATTATCCGCTGAAGAACACCGGGACCAAAGCGGACTGCCAGCGTCCTTTTCCCACTTCGTCGGTCCTCCTCCAGGTCCCGAAGGTTATTGATGGCGATGAGAACCGCGCTGAGTAATCCCACCTGCATCCCGAGCACTCCCGCTGGCCAGGACCAGTCCCCAGTCTGCACAAAAAAGGTTCCCCCCACTGCAACTACCCCGAAAAACAGGATCACAAAGAGCTCGCCCAATCCGAGGTAGGCTAATGGGGCCAGGCCCCCCGTATAGCCATAGGAAAGGTAGAGCGAAGGCAGACCGATTACAACGATGACCCATCCACGTGAGTAAACGAGAGGCAGAGAGACCAAGCAGGCCAACAGCACAAAAAAGAACGCTCCAGCATAGACGGCCCGGCGGGACAACAACCCTCCGGCAGTAACCCGCTGCGGACCCATGCGCGCCTGGGTATCCGCCCCCTTCTCATGATCAATAGCATCATTAAAAAAATTCGTCGCGATCTGGATACAGAGAGCCCCAAGCAGGGTGAAGAGACCAAGGAACCAGTCGATATCTCCCGTTAATTTCCAAGCCAGAACACAACCCACCCACACCGGGACAATAGCAGCCGGAAGGGTCTTGGGGCGGGCAGCAACGGTATAGCTCTGCAGCATGTCTTCCAGTTATGGAAAGCGGGGGAACTTCCTGAAATCTGGCGGACGCTTCTCCAGAAAGGCCTGCTTGCCTTCCTTCGCTTCCTCGGTGAGATAATAAAGCAGGGTGGCATTGCCTGCAAAATCGAGCATTCCCATCTGGCCGTCGCAATCCGCATTAAGAGCGGTCTTGAGACAACGTATTGCCAGAGGCGAATGCTGCAAAATCTCGCGGCACCACTGCACGGTGGTTTCCTCCAGTTTGACAAGTGGAACGACCTCGTTCACGAGACCCATTTCAAGGGCCTGTCCGGCATTATACTGGCGACATAGAAACCAGATCTCCCGGGCCTTTTTCTGTCCCACGATACGAGCAAGATAACTTGATCCGAGTCCTCCGTCGAAACTCCCCACCCTGGGCCCGGTCTGCCCGAAACGCGCATTCTCCGCTGCTATGGTCAAATCGCACACCACATGCAGAACATGGCCTCCTCCTATTGCGTAACCCGCCACCATGGCCACCACCGGTTTCGGCAGGCTTCGTATCTTCTTCTGCAGGTCCAAAATGTTAAGTCGGGGCACTCCGTCCCCACCTACATATCCTCCTTCGCCGCGCACTTTCTGGTCGCCCCCCGAACAAAAGGCTTTCTCCCCTTCTCCGCAAAGCACCACTACTCCCACCTCATCATCTTCATGCGCAAGCTCGAAGGCATGCAAGAGTTCCTGCACAGTTAGCGGCCGAAAGGCATTGCGCACCTCGGGGCGGTTAATCGTCACCTTGGCGATCTGCCCATCTTCGCTTTTTTCGTAACGAATATCCTCAAATTCAGCTGCGGGGATCCAGTTCACGTCGGGATCATGCCCCGGCCCCGGCGCACTGCAACTATCGATTGATCATCTCCAGCAAGTGCTCGACAACCTCTGCAAAATCATCCGGGGCTTCCCAGGGAACACGATGTCCCGCATCCAGAGGACCGAGGTGGAAGGCCTTGGGCATGACCACCCCGAGCTCCTTCGCCAGAGCAGTGAATTTGCAGTCTCGCGCACCACTCAGCCAGGCTACGGGCCGTTCCACTTTTTCGAGAGAAGATCGCAGGTCAGCCTGTTTCCCCAGCGTCCATGAAGTAAATCCCCGAGCCACCGCTTCCCTCCTGCTCTCCAGGTGAATGCGGTCCGCCGGAGGCACAATACACTCTCCCTGCAAGACAGATTGAGCCTCCCACTGCCTGAGAAACTCCACCCAGGGAGCAGTCAGAGCCTTCCCTGCCCACTCTGCGTCAGCCGCCATCCGGAGGATCCGCTCGCCCTCATCCTGCAGACCTGGATGCGCAGAAACGATCACCGCTCCACCCCACGCCTCGCTGTCTTCAAGAAGGGCATGCAGCGCAAGCCGTCCACCCATGGAGTAGCCGACCAGCAGCGGTGGGCGCTCTTCCCTCCTGGCTTCTTCACAGAGTTTCCGTGCGAATTCCCGAAAGGTGCAATCCGCGTGTTCCAGATAACTCCATAGGTCGAGGGCATGAACCTTGTGTCCCGAGGCCGCCATCCGCTCGGCTAAATGCTTCCAATCGGCAGCCATACCCACTGCCCCATGCAGACACCAGAGATTCACCCTTCCCAGTTCTCCCAGAATGCGGTGGTTTGCTTATCGTCCGGACGCAATTCCAGCACCAATGGCTTATCCCGCGGTTCCAATTCAAAACTCTCTCTCCCCCTTACGACCTGATAGTCCATTCCCCACATTTCGGCCCACGATCCGAACTGTTGTTGATGAGCATTCGCCATGAGGGCCCGTTCCTCCTCTTCCAGTCCCTGCAGGCGAGGCAACCGCTCAAAGATGCGGCCCCCTTTGTTATTGATCACCACCAGCACTCTTCCCCTTCCCTCATCCTGTCGAAGCAGGGCTGGCGCTGCAAGATCATAGAGCACGGTAAGATCCCCGAAGATACCCCATGCCCTATCCTGACCCACCGTAGCACCAAGCCAGGTCGACAACTGACCATCGATCCCGTTCGCTCCGCGACTGGCCTGCACCTCTCCCACCGGCACATGCATCTGCGCGAAAAGATTCCACTCCCGAATCGGCAGGCTGTTGCCGAGGAATACACTTTCGCCGGTGGCCGCATAGGCCGAGAGAACTCGCATCATACCGGGCTCGCTGTCGGGATAGCGCTCCAGCAATTCCTCCAACCTCCCCCGGCGTCCGGACGAGACAGGAAGTAAATCGAGCACATCTCCGATCGGAGGAACCTCCCCCATCCCCTTGAGCACATCATGCACATTGCCGGTGATGACGCCCGATTCCCGTGCAAGTCCTGAAAACCTGGTCCTCGTTACGGAAAGCACCTCTATCCCAGGTTCGCTTTCCAGGTCGCGCCAGAATCGACCTGTGGGAACATCTCCAAGGCGCAGGATCTTCCCCGGAGGCTGTTGACGCAGGAGGCGATCTCCATCTGTCAACACGAGTTTACCCAGGGACTCACGCAATCCACTGGTGGCATCGGCTACTACCGGGACCCCAAGCTGCTGCAAAAAATAAAACGTTTCCCCGCGCTCTTCCGCTTCGAGTCCCCCCAGAAATACAACCAAACCACGAAAATCCTCCTTCAGAAATTGAATGAGTCCCGTGACCGGAGGACGCGGTCGACGCACCGGCTCGAAATCGTGCGCCGGTACCTGCACGGCAGGCACTTCCTCATCTTCCTCCAGGCACACATTAATATGCCATGGACGCAAACCACTCCAACTCCCGAAGAGAGCAGGCTCTCCACCCCCCCCAAGATCGTCGCAACCCTCCACGTAACTCCCAAAGAGTCCCACCTGCTCGACCGCTTGTGGGGCTCCACTTCCGCGATAACTCTCCGGCCGGTCCCCAGTGATCACAATCAACGGCCGTTCCTGGTAGTAGGCTTCAACCAGGGCTGGCAGCAACTCAGCCACGGCTGTGCCACTGGTTGTAACGACCGCCACCGGAAGCGACGAGTCACGAACGCGGCCCAAGGCAAAAAAGGCCGCGCCCCGTTCTTCGAAATGGCTCCAAACCTTGGTCCCCCTGCAGCGTAGTGCGCCCAATACGAGAGGAATATTCCGAGAGCCTGCGCAGACTACGAATTCGCGCACCCCGCGCGCAAGACACGCTTCCAGCGCCTGGGCCGCCCCTTCCCTCATCGGGCTAAACCTAGAAGGCTTCCCGAATCTCCTGCAAGCCTGCGATTACGCTCCTTGGCTAGCAGCCACCCAAGTTGTTCACGGCGCCAGCTGTCTAGCCTATCCCAGCACATATCTCCATTTCTCTCCTGCCAGTGCAATCCATTCCCATCTTATTCACATGACCCAAAGACACGCGTCCTGCCGACAATCACCAACATCCTGTCGGGAAAGCTCCGCCGGAAAACGCAACTCTAATAGAATCAATGGTTAACTACTGACACAAATTTCCTGAAACAATTTCATGGGCAACTCTCCCAATGACTCATACCCCAAAAGCTATGCGCACGGACTCCCGCTTCAGACGCAGTTCCCGCCATTCGTTTACGAGACGGCTCTCCTCAATCACTCCACACCCAGAGGGCACTTCCACCTCCTCTCCCCGCCATGAAATCATGCGGATGGCCACCAGAGCCTCAAAGGCTCCATCGCGCCAGAGGCCAAAGGGAGAACCAAACCAACGCGGACATCCGAGTCGCTGGCGCCAGCCAATCAATCTTGCCATCGTCTCCGCAGTTCGAGGGAGCGGCCCTAGGGCAGGCGTAGGATGAAGAAGCCTTACCAGACGATCGACTGATTCAAGTTCTTTCAACTCGACATCGATTCCACTGTGAAAATGCACGAGCCGACCAAGATCCATTATCTCACGGGAATGCCTCGTAGTTGCTCCCAGGTCGGAGAGCTTGGCTAGAAGAGTCTGGGCCACGAATTCATGCTCGCGGATTTCCTTTTCGTCTACGCCGAAAGCTTCCCGCTCTTCCACTCGCGCAGTTCCTGCCAACGCCATGGCATGAAGGGTTCCGCCATCCAGCTGGAAGAGCCGCTCAGGACTCAGACCCACTACGCCTTCTTCTCCATCGATCCAAGCATAGGGCCGGAGCGCTTTCAATCCACTGGTAAGGATCTGGCACAACCCCTCACAGGTTCCGTTCACAAGACGCCCCCCTGCCGTCACCACCGGAACCGATTTCTCGATCGATCCGCTTCGAATAGCCTGTGACACTTCGGCAAAGACTTCGGCGAAGGGCTCAACCCCCGGTTCCTCCCACTCGATCTCCGGAAGGTCATCGCTCAGACCCTCCAGGGATGCCCCCCTCTCAATCTGTTTTACACTGCAGGGAACAAACCAAGGCGCAGGAGAGGACAGCGCGAAGTCATTCCGGTAAAAGGCAACGCCGTTTTCCGGCGGTTCGGCGAGAACCTCAAAGGGGCCGTTCCCTACCAGCAATCCGCCCTCGGGAGTTCCGAAGACGGCCAGATTCATGATGGAATGGTTACCTCCCGCCTCCTAGGCTACGGCGTTCGCGATCAGATCACGGAAACTTCCCGCTTCCAGGCTCGCGCCACCCACCAAGGCTCCATCAATATCCACCTGAGCCATCAACTCGGCGGAATTGCCGGCCTTCACGCTACCACCATACTGAATACGCGTGGCCCCTGCTACTTCCGCTCCAAATTGTTCCTCAAGGAGAGTTCGAACAAAGGCGTGAGCCTCCTGGGCCTGGTCGGGCGTGGCGGTCACCCCGGTGCCGATAGCCCAGACCGGTTCATAGGCCACTACCACGTCAGACATGTGCTCCACCGTTAGATCGGCCAATCCGCCACTCATCTGGGTGCGCAAGACATCTTCCAGCTTACCGCTCTCACGTTCCTCCAGAGTTTCTCCGATACAAAATATCGGGTGTAAATCGGCCGTCAGGGCCTTCCTCACCTTGGCGTTGATGAACTGATCGCTCTCCCCATAAATCGCCCGCCGTTCACTGTGTCCCAAAATCACGTATTGGACACCCACTTCATTGAGCATGCAGGTGGCCACTTCTCCGGTGAAGGCTCCTTCGTCCTGATCCGATACATTCTGAGCAGAAAGGGCCACAACCGAATCTGCCAGCAGGGAGGCGGCAGCGGGAAGGGACACGAAGGGAGGAGCGATTATGATATCACATCTCTCCGAGAGTTCCTCCGAACCAGGCAGGAAGGATTCGATGAACTCCGCCGTCTCAGCGGGCCCCTTGTTCATCTTCCAGTTCGCCGCGATAATTAGTTTACGTTCCATAATAGTTTCATTGTTAGATGTCGGTCAGGGCTGCCACACCGGGCAACTCCTTTCCTTCAAGCAGTTCAAGGGAAGCGCCGCCCCCGGTTGAGATGAACGACATGCTGTCGCCCAGATTGTATTTTTTTACTGCAGTTACCGAGTCTCCGCCACCGACAATAGTGAGAGCTCCCGAATCAGCTACCGCCTGGGCTACTTCCTTGGTTCCCTTCTCGAACGAATCCAGCTCAAATACACCCATAGGCCCATTCCAGACAATCGTTCTGGCTGCGGCGATTTCGGAGCAAAACTCCTCGATAGCCCGATCGCCAATATCGATTCCCTCCCAGCCATCCTCTACTTCGCCACCCTCGGAATAAGGCGCGGTCACCTTCGTCTCGGCCCCTTCCTTGAACTCCCGGGTCATACGGGTATCGACCGGGAGAAGAATTCTCACTCCCTTGGCCTCTGCCTTGGACAGGATATCGAGCGCCAGTCCGGACTTGTCTCCTTCGAGCAGACTATTGCCCATGCTGTAGCCCTGGGCATGCAGAAATGTATTAGCCATCGCCCCCCCGATGATGAGGCAATCCGCTTTCTCCAGGAGAGCAGTAATGACTTCAATCTTATCACTGACCTTAGCTCCACCCAGGATGACTACGAATGGCCTCTCAGGACTCGCCAGTTTTTCGCAGAGAAATTCGAGCTCTCGCTCTATAAGGAATCCCATCGCGCTCACCTCCACGTGGTGGGTAACTCCCTCAGTCGAACCATGGGCCCGGTGGGCAGTTCCAAAGGCATCGTTCACAAAGGCCGTCGCATTACCGGCCAAGGCGGTGGCGAACTCGCAATCGTTAGCCTTCTCCCCAGCGTGAAACCGGGTGTTTTCCAAGAGTAACACCTCCCCGCTGCCGAGGGCCGCTCGCTTGGCCGCCGCGCCGACTCCGATACAGTCGCTCGCAAAGGAAACATCGTGTTTGAGCAACTCCCCAAGCCTTACCCCAGCAGGCTTCAGGGAATACCGGACGTCTGGCTCACCCTTGGGACGTCCTAGATGGGAGCAGAGAACAAGCCTGGCTCCTCCTGCAAGAAGGTGCTTGATTGAGGGCAAGGCGGCCGCAATGCGCGTATCGTCTGTGATTTCTCCGTCCTGCAGAGGGACATTGAAATCCACCCGCATCAGGACCTCTCGGCTCTCAACCTTGAGATCACGGATACTGAGCTTGGCCATGGAATCATGCGGAACACTATCCGCCGATGGGAACTGCGGGACCGCTCATCCCGCAAGCAGGCCCATGGCATCCGCCGCCCGGCAGGAATAACCCCACTCGTTGTCATACCAGGAGCAGACCTTGACCAGGTTGCCCTCAAGGATGGTGGTCAATCCAGAGTCAAATATCGAACTGTGGGGATTGCCCACGACATCGGCGAGCACCAGAGGCTCTTCGCTATATTCAAGCACTCCCTTCATCGCGCCATCAGCTGCAACCTTGAAGGCGGCATTCACTTCCTCCGCAGTAACGGACACCCCAGCTTTGAGTTCCGCCACAAAATCGGTGAGGGAACCGGTGGGCGTAGGCACCCGGAAGGCGCCGCCGTTGAGCTTGCCCTGCAACTCGGGGATAACCAGTCCAATAGCCCGGGCGGCCCCTGTGGAGGACGGCACGATACTGACCGCCGCTGAACGCGCCCGGCGCAGATCCTCATGCGGCGCATCGAGAAGATTCTGGTCGCCGGTGTAACTGTGAATGGTGCTCATGAAGCCGCGCTCGATCCCCCAGTTGTCATGGAGCACCTTGACCATCGGGGCCAGGCAGTTGGTCGTGCAGGAGGCGTTGGAAACGACATGATGCTCTTCCGCATTGTAGAGATCATCGTTGATCCCCAGGCACATGGTGAGGTCCGGGTCCTTGGCCGGCGCAGAGATAAGGACCTTCCTGGCCCCAGCCTCAAGGTGCTTCCCTGCTCCGGCACGGTCCACAAAGAAACCCGTCGACTCTAGAACCACCTCTACTCCCAGGTCCCCCCACGGCAGGGCGGCGGGGTCCCGCTCGGCAGAAGCCTTGATCCGGTGCCCATTGATCGTGATCGACTCATCATCGTGACTGACCTCGGCATCAAAAATGCCCTGACTGGAGTCATATTTGAAGAGATGTGCAAGGGTCTTGTTGTCAGTCAGGTCATTGACTGCCAGAACCCTGTCCAGTTCCCCTTTCTCCGTCAGGCGACGAAGGACCATCCGACCGATCCGGCCGAACCCGTTAATTGCATACTTAGACATAGCAGTGATGGAATTACACCCTGAGTTGGGGCGCGGAAATTAACCAAGCGGTATGGGGACCGTCAATAGTGGCGCGGTGATATTTGCATGAGACTGCGGACCTCCCCTCAAGGTGCCATCTGCACCTGAAACACCTGTTCCCGGTCCTCCCGCTGTAATCCCCCTTAATTGAGCGCCCTAGCGCGCTCTCCTGACCGCCGGGGTACGGGCGGTCTCCCGCAGGACCACCGCCCCAACGGGGCGGGTTGGAGCCTCCCCATCGTTGGTATAAAGGACTATATGCGTCCGATGCTCGGGCCGCTGATTGATCTGCTGCGAAATAACCCGTACCCAGCGTCCACTCTTATCCTTCACCGAGAGCTCCAGCGGAACCTTGTCGAAGGCACCCGACTTGCCAGCGCGCAACAGAACCTGGCCTGGTTTGAGCAGCCCCTTTTCTGCTCCAAACTTCAGCCCAAGTGGATACCTGGACACATTGACGATTCGAATGCGCCCCGCGGGAAAACCAGTGAGGTCGTCGCGTAGCAGCACCCCCTTGCAGCCACCCGTCCATTTCCCCTTGCTGGGATCACGCCAGAGAATGGCCAACCCGGCCGCCATGCTGGGAAACTTGAGACTATACCAGGGCTTCGGATCCAGTCCTCCCTCACCCGACCCATGCAATGGGTGGGTGCCCGGACTGACTGACATCACACTGGAAATTTGGTTGAGCTTCACTCCCACCGCTTCACCCAGTTCAATTCCTTCGGCATTAGAAAGCTGGAGCCGACCCGGGGGAAGGGATCCCTCGGGAGGCGTGACCTGCACCCGGCGACCTCCCTGGATCACTTCCCGCCACGGTGGTTCCTGTCCTACGGCAAGAATGCGAAGGGCGCGATCGCGCTTCTTTTCATCCTGGGCCAGCAGAACAGGACTGGCAAAGAGCGAAAGAACCGATGCTGCGACAAGAAATCCAGGAACAGAACGATGTGCATTCATGACTTTATAGCGCAGGATTAAAACATCGGAGATCCACGATGGCAATCTGCCATGTTTGAAGCGATGCCCGGAGACACTATCACGTAAATCCTCAACTGCCAAAATCTTACAGATATAAGTCAACCCCTGCCCTCATCTTAAGAAGACTCGATCAGAGAATCCCTATTCGTCCCCGTCAACATCCGGCAGGGCGTCCTCTCCATCCTCTCCGGGACCATCCTCTCCGGGACCATCCTCTCCGGGACCATCCTCATCGGCTTCCCCAGCCACTACCTTTGCAATATCCTGCAATTTCTCGTCAGCCCGCAGGGTGACCAACTTGACCCCCTGGGTATTTCGCCCGGTCGTGCTTATTTCGGAACAGCGGATACGGATGCTCTGGCCACCCGTGGTCATGAGCATCAATTCGTCCACCTCCTCCACAGCCACCGCCCCTACCACCTGCCCGGTTTTCCCGGTCACCTTCATGGTGATGATTCCCTTTCCTCCCCGGGTCTGAGATCGGTATTCAGAGAACGAGGTCCGCTTTCCAATCCCATTCTCGGAGGCGACGAGGAGAGTGCTCTGGTCACTCACAAGCGCAAGTCCTACCAATACATCGCCAGTCACAGGTTTGATGCCAGCAACTCCCGCGGCGGTCCGCCCCATCGGACGAGCCTGTTCCTCCTGGAAGCGCAGACTGAGCCCATTGCGCGTTACCAGAACGATTTCATTACTGCCGTTAGTAAGACGCACGTCGATCAGTTCGTTGCCGGCATCAAGCTTGATTGCAATGATGCCGTCCTTGCGGAAATTCCGGAAGTCGTGGAGACCGGTTTTCTTCACCTTGCCACTGCGGGTAGCGAAGAGCACGAACCCGGCGTCCTCACCGAAAGTGATATCGTTGCCGTCCTCGTCAAGACGGCGCTCAAGACGTAACATGGCTGCGATCGATTCCTCAGGTTGCAGATTCAACACGTTCTTGATGCTTCGGCCCTTTGAGGCCCGCGACCCCTCCGGAAGTTCGTAGACCCGCTCCACGTAGACTCGCCCTGTATTTGTGAAGAACATCAGGTAATCATGTGCCTGCGCGCTGAAGAGGTGCTCCACGAAATCGTCGTCATCCTCGTTGGAACTACGCGTTTCCATTCCCCGGACTCCCTTCCCGCCGCGGCCCTGCAGCCGGTACTCGCTGGCAGACGTCCGTTTCACATAGCCACGATGGCTGAGCGTGCAGATCATGCCCTCATTGGCGATCAGGTCCTCTATCGCAATCTCACCCTCGTCCGGCAGGATCTCGCACTTGCGTGGATTCCCATACTTCTCCTTCACCGCAAGCAGTTCGTCCTTGATGATACCGAGCACCCGCGCCTCCTTGGCAAGGATATCCATGAGGTCCTTGATCTCCTCAATGACCTGGTCATAGTCACTCTTGATCTTCTCTCGTTCCAGTGCCACCAGCTGGTAGAGCCGTAGTTCCAGGATGGCGTTCACCTGCCGGGCGGTGAAAACATAGTCGTCTCCCTGCAGGCTCGGCTGATCCCGGATGAGCACACCCAGGTTTTCCGCGGCCTCCCGCGTGAAGGTGTAACTCCTCACCTTTTCACGCGCCTCGTCGCGGCTCTTCGAGCTACGGATCATCTTGATGAAATCATCCAGGCAGCCCAGGGCGAGGAGTAATGCCTCAAGGGTTTCCGCCCGATCTTCGGCTTTCTCGAGCAGGTAGCGCGTCCGACGCACCACCACATCCCGCCGATGCTCAATATAGCAATCGAGCGCCTCTTTCAGGGAAAGCAGCTTCGGCCGGCGCTCGTGAATGGCGAGCATGTTCACGCTGAACGATGTCTCCATCGCGGTGAGCTTGTAGATCTGGTTGACCAAGACCTGGGGTCGGGCATCCCGCTTGAGAGTGATCTCGATGCGGGTATTTTCGTCGGTGAGGTCCCGCATCCCCGAGATGCCTGTCAGGATCTTCTGGTTCACCAGTTCCGCTATCCGCTGCTGCAGGGTGGCACGGTTCACCCCGTAGGGCACTTCCGTGATGGTGATGGTGGCAGTTCCGCTCTCCTTTTCATCCACCTCCATCTTTCCCCTCATCTTGACCGAGCCCCGACCGGTCGCGAAGTAACTCTCGATTCCCTTCACCCCACGAATTTCACAGGCAACCGGAAAATCGGGCCCCTTCACGAACTGCATCAACTCAGGCAACGTGATCTCCGGATTGTCAACCTGTGCACAGAGAGCATCTACAATCTCACCCAGGTTATGGGGTGGGATGTTTGTCGCCATCCCCACCGCGATTCCGGTACCCCCGTTGACAAGCAGATTGGGAAAGGCGGCCGGGAACACCGTCGGCTCAGTCGTGGTTTCGTCGTAATTGGGAACGAAATCGACTGTTCGTTTGTCGAGATCAGCCATCATGGCCATCCCAAGATGCGTCAGGCGAGCCTCGGTGTACCGCATCGCGGCAGGCGGATCAGCTTCGGGAGATCCGAAATTTCCCTGCCCATCCACCAGGATTTCCCGCATGGACCAGTCCTGGGCCATGTTGACAAGGGTCGGATAAATCACCGCTTCCCCATGAGGGTGGTAGTTACCCGACGTATCGCCACATATCTTGGCGCATTTCCGGTGAGCCTTGTTGGGCGCCAGTCCCAGGTCGTTCATCGCATAGAGGATCCGGCGCTGGGATGGCTTCAAGCCGTCCCTGACATCAGGCAGGGCACGCGAGACGATCACCGACATCGAGTAGTCCAGGAAGGACTTGGAGAGCTCGTCGTCAACGCTGATGGGCTTGATATCGTCTTCTGTGGACATGGAATTCTGCTGCCTGCTGATTCTCTAGACGTCCAAGTTCCGGACATTCAGCGCATTATCCTCAATGAAGCGCTTGCGAGGTTCGACTACATCGCCCATCAGGGTATCGAGCATACGATCCGCCTTATCATAGTTTTCCTCGTCCAGACGGACGCGGAGCAACTGTCGGGTATCCGGATCCATGGTCGTGCTGTAGAGCTCCTTCGCATTCATCTCCCCGAGACCCTTGAAGCGCTTGATGCTCACTCCCCGGCGTCCGATCTCGAGCACCCTGTCGAGGATTTCCGGGATGGAGAAGAGCGGAACCACCGTCTCCTTCTCACTTTCCCCTTCCACGATCTCATAGAGTGGCTGGTCCAGGGAAAAGAAATTCTCCGTATTGACTCCCCCCTGCTCAAGCTTCTCGAGGAGCTTTGACACAGCGTGGCTCTCGTGCAATTCGTAGCGGACTGCCCGGCGCGAGACCGTGTTGCCGTTTGAGGCCGCAATCTCTTCTTCCTCCTCAACGGAAAGTTCCCCGAAGAGCCGCAAGTCGCGGTTAGAATCCGAAAACTCACGCAGAGCGGCCTCGCTGGCAAAGTAGTGGATGGCCTCCTCGTTTCCTTCCCGCACCCGCACCATGTATTCAGGGAGATGACCTTCTTCACGGGCAGCCAGGTAGTCCGCGAAATCTCCTCCGTTCCCCTCGATACTGCTCGAGTAGCGGGAAAGAATGGAGAGCGTATCGAGAATCTCCCTGAGCGCATCGGCCTCGACGACTGCAGTTCCACCTGCCGGGCGCAACTGAACATCGTCCGCCCCCAGGTCGATCAGGATCTTGTTCAACTCCGCGTCGTCCTGCACGTATTCCTGCCGCTTCTTACGGGTCA
Organism: Roseibacillus sp.; assembly: GCA_022448985.1. Lineage (GTDB taxonomy): Bacteria > Verrucomicrobiota > Verrucomicrobiia > Verrucomicrobiales > Akkermansiaceae > Roseibacillus_B. Next base: position 69,883 of record JAKVCR010000018.1, on the reverse strand, counting down.
CGAGGTAAAGAGGAGGCTGCGCGATATAGAGAAACCCGCTCCTCACCAATTCCGGCATCTGCCGACAGAAGAAGGTGAGCAACAGGGTGCGGATGTGGGACCCATCCACGTCGGCATCGGTCATGATAATGACCTTGTGGTAGCGCACCTTCTCCAGGTTGAAGGCCCCTTCCTGCTCGCCATCCCCGATGCCTGCTCCGATGGCGGTGATCATACTCTGGATTTCCTTATTCTGGAGCGCCTTGTGCAAGCGGGCCTTCTCCACGTTGATGAGCTTCCCCCGCAAGGGGAGGATGGCCTGGGTCCGGCGATCACGACCCTGCTTGGCCGATCCTCCGGCAGAGTCTCCCTCCACGATGTAGAGTTCACTCTTGGCCGGATCACGCTCGGAACAATCGGCCAGTTTGCCGGGCAGGCCTCCGCCCGAGAGGGCGGACTTGCGAACGGTCTCGCGCGCCTTACGGGCTGCTTCCCGCGCCCGGGCGGCATTGATCGCCCTCTCAATCAGGGTCTTGGCGATGGCAGGATTTTCGTCAAAATAAGCCTGCAGCCCCTCGTAGACGATGGAACTTATGACTCCTTCGATCTCAGTATTGACCAGCTTGTCCTTGGTCTGCGAACTGAAACGTGGCTCGGGCAATTTTACCGAGACCACCGCTACCAGACCTTCCCGCACATCATCTCCACTCAGGGAGGGGTCCTTCTCCTTAAGGAGCTTATTTCCCTTGGCGTATTGGTTGATGGCCCGCGTGAGAGCGGTCCGGAAACCGGTCAGATGAGTCCCCCCGTCAGCATTGGGAATGGAATTGGCGAAACAGAGTATCTGGTCATTGTAGCTGTCATTGTACTGCAGCACGACATCGGCAAAGACATCATCCTTGGTCACCTTCCCGTCGTAGTCCACTTCGATCTTCCTCTTTCCCCGCAGGACGATCGGATCGGGGTGAACGAGGGTCTTGTTCTCTCCCAACTGGGTGACGAATTCCTCGATTCCACGCTCATAGCAAAAGGTCGTTGTGTCAGCACTCTCGGGGCGCTCGTCAACAAGATCGATGGTGAGTCCCGGGTTCAGGAAAGCCAGTTCGCGCAAACGGTTTCCCAGTCGGTTGAACTTGAACTCAATAGTATCGACAAAGATGGAGGCATCGGGAAAGAAGGTGACTGTCGTTCCGGTTTGATCCGGATCCGTCTCCCCCACGATCTGAAGCGGCTCGCTCGTTTTCCCCCTTTCGAAGGTAATGGAATGCACCTTCCCCTCACGCCTGACCTCCGCCTTGAACCAGTCCGAAAGAGCATTCACGCACTTGGCTCCCACACCATGCAATCCCCCGGAGTATTTATAGGCCCCCTGCCCGAATTTCCCGCCCGCATGCAGGTCTGTAAGCACCAGTTCCACTGCCGGGATCTTGAACTTGGGGTGGATATCGACCGGAATCCCCCGTCCATCATCCGCGATGGAGACCGATCCATCAACGTGGATTGCGACCTTGATACGGTCACAGAATCCGGCCAGGTGTTCATCAATTGAATTGTCCAGCACCTCAAAGACGAGATGGTGTAAACCCCGCTCATCAGGGTCTCCGATGTACATCCCCGGACGCTTCCGGACCGCATCCAATCCCTCCAGTTTATCAATCTTGGAAGCATCATATGCCTCCTCTTCGGAGACCGTGATTCCCGGCTCTTCGGCCTCCGATTCAGCGTTCGACATAGGCGCCCCAAAGGTGGTCCAGAACCGGGTTTGAAACAAGGTTCTTTCGCCTTCGATTTGCCTTGTGGAGCAACTTTTTTTACCCCGTTCGTGGCGTTAAAATAGGTCTCTAAAAAAGGCTCACCGGGACCGGTTTCCAATCGACCCTTCCTCCCTTCCCGAAGGAGGTCCAGCCACCGCCTTTTTCGTAATCCTGATGACCCCAATAACGGCCACAATGGTCAGCAAAAACGCCAGTGCCAGCCTGATCCGAGCTATGGACTTCCCCTTTTCCCGATAACTTTCGAACCGCACCGGGACCCGATCGGCGAAGAGATCGGCCCTGCTCCGGTCCTCCCGCTGCGCCTTCGCAGGACGCTTCCTCCTTTTGCGTTCCCGCCTCACCTTGCGCACCCTTCTCACTGTCGGCTCAGCAAGAGACGGAGATAGGTCCGGGGAGAACTCCTCTTGCGATAGCGTCGCCAGGCAAGACTGTTCCTGACAGGACCTTTCCCCCTTCTTCTCCCCCGACCTCACCTCTCCATCAGCAGTCCCGTATTGCGACGAGTCAGTGGAACACGCTTCGGGTCGAGGTGCCGTGATCATCCTGCGGCATCCGGGGCAGGGAGCTCTGGCTCCCGCCAGCTTGGCAGCTACTTCCAGCAGCATCTGGCAGGAGGAACACCGAAAGCGAAATGTCGCAGGGGCGGAAGATTGCAGAGAGATCTCCCTGGTCTTCCCCTCCCGATGCTGCTGGTCTGCCGAAACCATCTGCCTGACCCGGTTTACAACCCCAGAATATCTCTTTGCCAGCTAAGAAGATGTTCGGCAGGGTCGGCCTCCCAGGCAATTTGCTCAAGGGCGGCCCGGGGAGCGATAACAGCGGACTCGAGTTCCAGGGAATCGGCGGCCTTGTCACGTTTCCGGGCCAGATCCTCGTATCGTTTCTCCTGGCTGCTGTCCCAGCGCCGTCCGGCTCCCTTCCGGCGTTCTGGCCATTCCGACCGGGGAATCTGACGGGCCTTCTCAATGGCCTCTTTCAGACGGCGGGCACGTCCACCCTTCACATTGCGAGGTGTTTCCAGCCTCTCCCCCCTTGCAAGCAACTCCGCCCATGCAATCAACTGCTGGTTTCTCGCCACCATGAAAGGAGGGCGATCCCACTCCCGCGCCTCCGCATCGCGCCAGTTCCAGAGCGCGCGGAGCAGGCACAGGGCGTGGCAATCGAGTTTACCCGCACCGCGAATGCGCCAGGGGTCCTCACGTTCCACATCACGATTCAATACTCGATCCATGGCGGCCCGACAACTTTCCACGAACCAGTCGAAGCGTTCCCGTCGCTTCAGATCTTCTTCCAGCTTGTCTGCCAGCGGCAAAAGGTAGCGCACATCATTGCTGGCGTACTCACACATCTTCTCAGGCAGCGGTCGCTGTCCCCAGTTCTCCTTCTGGGAGGCCTTGCACAGCTTTACGCCAAAGAACTGCTCCACGAGGTTGGCATAGCTGAAACGAAGAATCCCCAGCAAGCGAGAGGCAATCTGGGTATCATAGATCATCTTTGGCAGCATTCCGAACTCCCGTCGCAGGAGGGTCATGTCGAAATCCGCCCCATGCATCCAGATACTATTGGCGACGAGATAGCTGCGCAGCGGTTCCAGTTCGTCTACCTCCAGGGGGTCAACCAGAATCACCTCCTCTCCAGTGGAGATCTGGATAAGGCACAACTGCTCCGCATAACGATGCAGATTATCCGCCTCCAGATCGATCCCCGCGAAGGGAGAACCGTTGGTCGGCAGGCGATCCACTAGTCCGGAGAGTTCGGCGCTGGTGGTAATCATTCGATCTCAGTTGTCCGGGACCTCCCGGGCACGCTGTATTTCAACACGAAGGCCACTGCTCGCAAAGCCTCTTTCCATAAAGACAGGCCCAACCCGCAAACCCGTGCCCGTTCAGAAGATCGGGGAACTGTGCAGATGCCCTACTGGACTTCGACCCGCACCCGCAGGAAACAGGCAGGAGATGGAAACTGCACTGGATCGCTGGTAACGAAAGCTGCAAAGTTGGCAACTTCGAGTGTGTCCTCGTCATCCTGCACGATTTCAAAAACAGGATCATTTTCCGAAATGGTCGTCCAGTTTTGCAGGTCCGTGCTGTATTCAAAGAAATACTCAAGGCTGGTTCCCGTGAAGGGACGCTTCGTCAGCGTAGCGGTACAGCTCCCCGCTGCTTCATCGAGAGCATATTGGAATGCCGGCCTGTCCAGGGGATCTGCCACATCAGTTTGCAGGGCATACTCAAGCAGATTGGTAGCACCATCCCGGTCGAAATCATAATCGGGAGCCCGCTCGGAGCTGGGCGTCGCGAAGGGGAAGCCTTCGCCGTCCAGCAGACCCCCAAGAAGTGCGAAGCCCTCATAGGTGTCGATGAACTCCACCCTGAAAGTGAGAGCGTAAGATCCCGCATCCGTCGTCGTTACACTGCTTATACTGGAACGGGCAATATTCAGGACGGTGTCCAACGAGTCGCCCGGATTGAAGAAGAAGGGGCCTAGTTCATAGTGGTTGTCCAGGGTGCCCAGAATGAACTGGTTGCGATTGCCAGGTGGCGTCTCGATCGGATACGGGGGAAATACGATTGTGTCCTCGCGGGCAACCGCGAAAAGGGGAGGTGAAAGGAGGCCGCCCGGATCCACCAGGAGTTCAGGTATGGCGGGAATCCCAAATCCTCCGAAGAGAGGAGAGGCCTCGAGGATCAATGCCGGGACTGCCAGCACTTCCCCTGCATCATATTTATCCTGGATCCAGTCTTCGAAAATCTGCCCGATTGTAAATGAATCCCCCACTTTGATGCTGATCCCGGGCAACTCGATCAAGTCGATACCGAAGGTGTCACCGGGCTGCAGGCTTCCGAAGAGGTCTGTCTCTGTCTCCAGGTAGGCGTTGGTAGGAAATCCCCAGTTACGGATGCTGACCGAGGTCCCGGCCAATCCACCGGTGAAAATCTCAAGACGATACTCTCCCCCACGCACGAGGGTGGAAAAGTCAGCAGGAGATCCGAGAGCATCGCTGGCCTCCAGGAAGTGCCGCCCAACAAAATCCACCGTGAATGTCGCGTCTACATTCTCCGGGGTCAGGGTGAAGGTGTCACCGGGTGCCACTGCGAGGGCGCTAAGGGCGGTGAGATCCGTAAAACCGGGCGCACCCCAGCCCGTGATCGGAAACTCCTCGGTCCCTGCCAGGGCCCCGCTCGTAATCTCAAGCCGATAGGACTGCCCCGGAACGAGACAGAGGTCCAGATTGCGGTTGGTTGTAAGGAGGGTTCCCGCAACCCCCTGGATCCTCCCTGTTACAATGCCTCCGGAGAAATCGACCGGGATCAGAAGTTCATTCAAGTCAAGCCCTCCTCCCGTGCCGAAAACCGTGATGGGATACTGGATGGCCTCTTCCGTGCCAGCCATCGACCCGCTGGTGAAGTTCAACTCATAGATCTTGCCCTGCTCCAAAACACTATCCAGATCGACGTTGGTAGTAAGCGTTTCGCAGGCCAATCCGGTGACCGTCCCCCGAATAGTCGTATCCTGTGCATATGCAGTAGCCTCGACACCATCCGTATTAATAAACTGGTTGCCGCGCATTGAGAAGAACAGAACATCCGTTTCCAGGGTGTTGTCCGCGCTCAGCCCACCCCACTTGAAGTCATAAAACGTGCGAGGATCGAATTCCAGTGAACCTTTCTGTCCCCACTCCTCGTTGATGTTACGCCATCCCTGCGGAACCATCCCACGGCCGGGATAGGCATCAGGGGTAACAAGGTGATCCACCGGAAAAACTATTGGCTGAGGCTCCTGTGGAGAACTGTCAGGCAGAAGGCCAGGCAGGGAAAATTTGTATGGTCCCCACGGAACGTCAAAGTAGTGCCTCTCCAATTCCTGTTTGCCAGGTCCATAAGAGCGCAATGCCTGATATTGGGTCACCTCGTAGTCATCAACAATGCCCCCCAGAACATTATACCAGACTAGCACACTGAAGTCCTGCACATCAAAGATGGCAGAAACATCCCCATCTGTCCCACGAAGAATCTGCGTGAATCCGGAAGGGGGCGCAGAGACAAGTCTAAAGAGGTCCGATCGGAAGGGCTCGATTAACGATGCTGGCGTTATCGATTGAACGGACCAGAATGATCCCTGGTCGTTGAGACCATCGCCATCGATATCGCCCTGAGCGATAAACCCGGTAGTTCCCAGAGGGCAGAATAAAGGGTCTGGGCCGACAATGGCGAGAGAGGGATGTGCGCATCCCGAGAGGTCCCAAAACCCATCAACAAAGAACATATTTGTTTCGCCCCCCAGATAGAGAAGCTCCTCAAGTCCAACCTGGCGCCACGCCTTCGTGTTCACAAAGGAGAGCGTCTGAGCCGGAGCGAGAACAGGAGCCAGGAGCAGCGCTGCCGCGAGAAGGGACTTCGGTGTGTTCGTAGGCATGGGAACGACCTCTTTTTTCGGTGCATCCTCTTACATCTGCAAGCAGATTTTCGTAAACACTGTACCCGCAATGTGGTGACCGGGAGCGTGAAAACCGGGACATTAAGGACAAGGCCCCACTAGTGCCCGGAAATTGACTTTAAATCATACCCCTCATGAGGAGTTCTGCATTGCTCGAATTCTTGGCCAGTTGCCTGAGCAGGGTCTCCAGGGCCTCCCCGATCGGAAGGGTCGTGAGGGCCCGCCGGATCTCAATGACCTTCTCCATTTCATCAGGATGATAGAGCCGGTCGTCATTGCGGGTTCCGCTCTGAGGAATATGAATAGCCGGGTAGATGCGGCTCTCGGCAAGTTCGCGATCAAGGCGGATCTCCATGTTGCCGGTGCCCTTGAGTTCCTCGAAAATGATATCATCCATGCGGCTCTCGGTCTCGACAAGACAGGTTGCCACGATCGTGAGACTCCCCCCCTCTTCTACATTTCGAGCCGCCCCGAAAAATTTGCGCGATTTCTGAAGAGCGTGAGGACTGAGACCACCGGTGCCAACGGGGCCTCCTCCCCGCTGCGAATTGTTGTAGCCGCGGGCCAACCTGGTCAGGCTGTCGAGCAGGATAACCACATCCTGTCCCAGTTCGACCAACCTCCGGGCGCGCTCAAGGACCAGGTCGGAAACCTGAGCATGGCGCTTGGAAGATTCATCGAAGGTAGAGCTGAACACTTCGGCATCCACCGTTTCTTCAAAGTCCGTCACTTCCTCGGGACGTTCGTCAAGAAGCAGGACGATGAGCTTGGTCTCCGGATGATTGGCTGCAATAGACTTCGCCATCTCCTTTAAGAGAATGGTCTTCCCACCCCGGGGAGGAGCTACGATCAAGCCCCGCTGTCCCTTCCCGAGAGGAGCGACAATATCAATAAGTCGCACCGCCATGGCGGAAGGACGCTCCAGCACGAACCGATCTTCCGGGAATAGCGAGGTTAACTGATCAAAAGCCTTGGGGGCACTGAACTCCTCCACCGGTGATCCTTCCACAGTGAGGACTTCAAGGGCCGAGAGATACTTGTCGCGATCGCGCGGAGCACGCAGCCTGACCCTGATGCGCTGACCGGCACGCAGTCCATGCTGCTTGAGGAGATTCCCTCCGATGTAGAAATCATCAGGTGAGGTGCGAAAGCTGCGCCTGGGGTCACGCAGCATGGCATAATTCTCCTTGGCCTGCTCCAGGATGCCTTCCGCTTCAAGGGCTGTCCCGTGCTTGGCATAGAACGAGAGTAATTCAAAAATCAACGCGCTCTTCCCAGCCGCACTGTTGACCTTTATGGGATACTCGGCTGCCGTCTCCAGAAGAGAGGCGAGCGAGTGCTCCCGGAACTCATTCACATCGACTCTCTCCGGCACATCGTAGGAAGGTTCTCGCTCCGATCCCGAAGGAATCTCCTCCCCGGCCTCCTTTCCTTTCCCCGCCGGAGGCTCACTGACATCCTGTTCAATCCCTCCTACCCCAGCTTCCTCCGCACTCTCAACCACCACTTCAAGCTCCATTGCCTGCTCCTCGACCTTCCCTTCTTCCTCAGAACGGTTACGCTTCTTCCTGTCCGTATTTCCAGAGGCCTTGCCAGCAGCACCTTTCTTTTTGGTACTGCCCTTCTTTTTACTGGCAGCTTTCTTGGCAGCAGTCTTTTTCCTGGGGCTTTTCTTCTTGGCAGCCATCGAATCGGGATCGAGATCAAGGGTCAATAGGAAGCGTGAAATCTGGCGACGCAGAACCTCTTCCGGTCCTTCGTTCCAGAAGACCACCTCTGCACACCTCACCTTCGCCAGAATGGGGAGTTGGGCGGCTAGGATGGCCTCCGCAAGGCTGTCGTCGTATCCGTTGCGGGATTTGAGGCGAACCAGCTGAGTCTCACGAGTGGTGGCAACCAGAAGGGAACGCTCGTATCCAAAGTCGAATCCGCTTTCGAAGAGAAGTGGAACGTCCGCAACGAACAAGGGCGACAGGCCACTGGTAGCAGTTTTACCCTGTAACTCAAGACATTCCTCCCGGACCCGCGGATGTAGAATGCTTTCAAGTAGCTTGCGGCTCTCCCCGTCATGAAAGACCAGCTCACGGAGCCGGGAGCGGTCCACCCCCCCAGGCCCGTCTCCCCGCACCCCACTCCCAAGGATGGCGACGATTTCGGCTCCCAGCTTCTCCTCCATCAGCAGACGCCCCACAGACGCATCGCAATCAAAGAGGACCACTGCGGGAACGAGTTCCTGCAGGATCCGTCCAAAGGTGGACTTTCCGGTGGCTACACCACCCGTCAGCGCGAAGGAGTGCATGGGAGGATTATTCGATCTCAGCGCTCAGGATTGCAGCATACTCTCTGAATTCTGCATTCTGAAATTGTAGAATTCGACATGAACCCACCGATCCAGCCGAAAAAAAGCCCGGCAGTTGAAACTGCCGGGCTCTTGAAAGAAATCCGCTGGCTTGGCGATTAAAGCGGAGGGAGTACTCCAGTTCCCCCTCCGCCACCAAGGTCGGTGTTAACCGGATCAACGGGAGTGCCGCTGGGATCTACCTCGTTGGCCTTGCGATAGTTCTTACCAGCCGCATCAATGATATTAGCCGTCACGAAGATGATCAGGTTGCTCTTGATATGGCTCTGGGCATCGCTCTGGAAAAGACGGCCGATAAGCGGGATATCGCTGAGCACGGGCACCCCGTCCTCGACATCCTGCACATCCTCACGCATCAGGCCGCCAACTGCCACGGTGTGACCGTCGTAAATGGTGATACCTGTGCTGACCCGGCGACTCGAGAATACAGGCATCTCAATACGGTTCTCGGTGATGGTTACCGTGACCGGGTTGCCAAAAGCGTCCGTGGCCGGAGATGTAATCGGGCTCCCGTAGTTGATGAAACCTTCAAACTCGACGATCTCCGGGGCAAAGCGCAGGTCGATGACATATTCATTGGGGCCGAGGTTGGGCTCAATCTCCAAGGTGACCCCCGTGTTACGGGTCTCAAAGGCAGTCGGAGTGGCCGGGGTCACAGGGAAGCCACCGGCACCACCGCCGCCACCACCACCGAAGCCGCCTCCTCCAAAGTTTCCACCTTGGTTGCCAACCTGCTGGGGCAGTTCCGGTGGTTCGTACTCGGTGGGATAGATGAACTCCCGGATGATCTCAATGGTGGCCTTCTGGCCCGGGCGAGCCGTGACACTGGGTGCGGTCATGATGTCAGTGCCTTTCTTCTGCGCCAGCCCCCTCATGATCATCTGCACCTGACCGCTGTCGAAGAGGCCGGTGAGGCTGAGGATTCCGGGCGCAGGACGGTTAACCTGGGCGCTCCGGTTCGGATTGTTGAGAACCGCATCAATATTATTACGAGTCACCGCAGTATCCCCGCTTCGATTCGCTGCCGTCATGATATTGTTTACGGCCTGGTTGCTGGCCGCCGGAATCCCGGGAATATTGGTAAAGGCCACCGGACTGATGAAATCAGCACCGGTGCGGACCTGTCCGTTTCCTTGGGTGCCACCACCCGCAAAGAGCTCCTCGGAAATTACCCCGCCAAGACCAAAGGGAGTCACGATCCAATCAAAGCTCAGTTCGTCGGAGTTCTCTTGAGATACCTCCACGAACTTCGTGACGATCCTGATCATCTTGGGAGTGCCACCGAGAATATCCTCCACCAGTTGGTCAACGAGGTCGAGGTTCTGCGGCGTATTACTTACAATGAGAGTAGACGTGCTCGGGAGGTACTGGGCGGAAGACCCGGGCGGGAAGTCGATGCCAGCTTCCTTGAGGATCTCCATAAGGGGACGACGCGGTGCAAGGGAGCCGCCGCCGAGACCGCCGTCATCACCAGCAAAGGGGTCAAGGTCCTCGCCGCCATCCCCGTCGCCACCTGTTCCGATGTCGTTGAGGAAAGTGGGCGGCACTTTCCACTTGCGGGTGAGGACGTCCTCGCCCTCCGCCGAGCCAATGGGAAGAAGGGTCACCGCATAATCTTCAATCTTGAAACGGAGACGCGCCTGATCACAGATTAACTGGAGAACGTTGGCGAGGGGGACATTCCGCAGCTTGAGCTCCTTTACCCTGGCCGACCCAGGATCAATGGCCCCGAGACCACCCTCCACGTCGAGTTCGGCATCAGGAACTCCCCCACCGATGCGCGGCTTGCGGATCACGAAGTTGATCCCCTTCTTGAGAGGATCAAGTTCCCACTTATCGAGTTCCGCCGCCCGTTGACGGAGGAAGTCAATCGCCTCCTGTATGGTGGTATCATCAAAGTCCACCACCGGGATAATCATGTTCTTGAGCTTGAACTCAATGTTCACTCCGACAGGAGCGGGACGCTCGTTGCCGACAACGCTGCCATCAAGTTCGACGGGTGGGGGCACGGCCATTTCCCAAGCCGCGTCTACCTCAGCCAGCATACGGGCACGCGCTTCGTCATAAGCGGAACGATAGTGATCAGACTTCAGCTGGTGAATACCCTCCATCCCCCGGCGAGCGGCCGAGTTATAGGGATCCACCTGCAATGCCTTCTGGTATTCACGAATAGCATCATCGTAGAGCCCGAGATTCTTGAACCCTTCCGCGGTATAAAGAAAGCGCCTTACCTTATCCACGTTAGTGGCATGGTCATAGGAGAGCGCCGGGTTGGTCCGAATGGGGTCATCAAGATACTCAAGCTCCTGCTGAGCTCGCTGGTTGTTAGGGGCGAGCTCCTTCAGAACGAGATCCAGTTTGTCCCGCGCCTCGGCATATTTGCCGACACGGCGATATTGCTGTGAAAGTGCCACGGTGGCATCGGCAAGGTGAGCTTCCAGGACGCGCCGACGTTCTGCGGTGGCGAATCCCCCCGGGATAAGACCACGGGCCTCGTTATAATTCGTTACCGCGGATTCGTAGTCTCCCTTCCCGTAAGCCTCCCGACCCAAGCCAAGAAGTCTTTCCGCCTCCGCCACTTTCTCTGCTCGCCGCAGGATTTCCCGTTTAGCCAAATCGCTTTGGGAAAAAGCGAGAGTTGGGGCGAGGGTGAGCAGACCGAGGGACAGTGTAAGCGCGCGAGCTGTGCGATTAGGTAAATGCTTCGCTAGTTGCATGGTGTGATAGGCGAGTTCTTGTCAGTTTGGGCTCCTTTGTGAAGCTTTTTTTATTTTAGATAGTCCGGAAAGGGTAACAGCTCAGGATTGACGAATTGCTCTTAATTTGAAGGGGAAGCGGGCTGGAGCTCCATTGACTTGGCCTCCCCGTCCTCCTCCCACTCGATAATGGCAAACCCGGCATCGCTTACTGCGGCAAACGTATAGGGCTTTTTAGCCGCATTCGGGTCAAACGGCAGAGAAAAGGTGCCCCGCTCTTCGACCTGGAGCTCATTCGCCTCCTGCCCGATGGCCGCGAGTCTCAGGACAGCCGTCCAATCCCGCACGTTCACGCCGTTGCGCGAACCCTTCTTGAGCTCAATAACGTCACCCTTCTTCGCTCCGGCCACATCCTCCAAGGTGGCGAAATTGGAGGTCTCCTGAAGGTTGTTCCGTGGATTAATAAACTTCCTTTGCTCGATTTTCTTGAATTCGTAACGCATCTGGGCCCCCCCTTTACTGAATACGTTGGAGTCGACGCCCTTCCCGGGTTGAATGTTCTCCGAAGAGGCTCTGATCCTCTTTTTGTTTACGATCTCCTCATAGTTAAACTTGAATGTATCTGCAGCCTTAATCTCTCCTATCGTGGTGTCGGAAGAGTAGGTCAGCCTGAAAACCCGCTTCTTCAACTGCACGCACTGCAACTTTGCGATGAGACCCGGGAAGCTCTTCGGATCATTCGGATCGGTTTTAACGTCAAATTCCTCTCGGTTGGAAAAACCGTCCCCATCCTGGTCCAGGCTGGGAGAGTTATCCCAACCCGGATCAATGCGATGGTCTAGCCACCACTGGTTCGGGATAGGTTTATGCACTATCTCCTTATAGGAGGGATCACCCAGGTCTATCGGGTTCTTAACGCCGTCCTTGAGGAACAGAGGCGTTCCCACAAAGTTCTCGATCGCGCGGCCCTTCTCAGTGACAGGCCCCTCGAGGACGACCTTGCTTCCGATCTCGGTGGTGGTCGTCTTGTACAGATCTTCATTGGGATTCCCGGGCGCCTTCGCGCGACCTCCCCCGGTCGCATCTGGAAAGTCCTCACTGACATTTCCTTTGGCCATCAGAACCAGTGCCCCAAGCCCCAGGGCGACCAGGAGGGAAAAGACAAGGGCGGCTTTGTCGTAGCTTTCGGAGAGATTTGCCATGGAATCAGTTCGTTAATTTGTCTGTTCAAGGGTGCCCGTGTGATCCAGGGAGAAACTAAGGACGGGTTTCGGACCCGGAAGGGCCACGTCGGGAATGTTTTCCTTCACCCTTCCCGTCAGCAGTCTCCTTGGCTTTGAAGAGAATGATATCGACCTCCAGCAGGACGTCGATCTGCTCCGCACCAAGGACCTGGCCGAGTATACGCCTCCCTTCTCCACCTCCAACGGCGGGGCCAGGATCAACGGCAGCAGCAGGATCAACTGCCTCCTCGGGATCAACGGCAGCAACTGCCTCCTCGGGATCAACGGCATCGTCCGGCGGCAGAGCGTCCTCGAATTCGTCGTCGAATTCGCCGTCGAAAGGCTCACCTGGTTCCCCCGCATCCACGGGGGCCTCGAATTTCACATCCTCCCGCGACGGAGCCTTGCCGAGTTTTTCATTCTGGATGCGGAGGCTGCGCACCACGAAATAGTAGTCCTCGTGGCTGACCAGATCGGAAATAATCTTCCGCATCACTGGCTCGGTGGAGCGAAACGTCACCTCCACCGGAAGCCGTTCGTAGGGCGAGACCTCCTTGCCCCTTGAGCTCTTCGACTTGCCGCCCTTATTCTTTGAGGTCTCTTCCACCTTGTCCTTTTCAACCGGGAGCTCGGCACGATGTACATTGAGCAACGCGCTCGGCCTCGCATCGGCCACAATACCAAAGAGGGACTTCATGGCTCCAAGCTGGTAATCAAGTTGGGCGGTGGCCTCGTCTTTGGGCAATTCCCCGGTGTAATCCTCGAAACCAAGGTAGAACTCGTCCTCGGGATACTCGATCCGGCGCGCATCGAACATGCGGGTAACCTCGGCCCGGGCGGCATTCAGGTTCTCAATGAACTTGGCTGGTGCAATCTCTCCAAGGGTATCGGGTCGATAAGACAGCAACTTGTCCCGAAGGCCATCAACGACCCCTTCGTAATCATCGATCTGCAACTCAAAATTCTTGGCGTTTTCGGAGGTAGGGTAAGGTTTCTTTCCCTTCAGTCCGGTCACTGCCTGCACATACCCCTGGTAACTGTCTCTTTCCTGTTCGTAGAGCTCTCCCTTGCCTCTTCCAAAGAGAATCGCCGCAACTGCCACCATGATCACTACCAAAAGAAGCAGCGCTTCGAATTTGTTGTTTTTTATCCAATCTCCCATGGGATCTGTCCGGGTTGTATGGTTGCGGGTGCCCTTGCGTTACTTGATTGAAATGGGCTCCTTGAGGGGCAAGATCATGACGAACTGTTCGGCCAACTGGTTCTCATCGGGGATGGAGCTCTTCAGGAGAGGAAGAATCTCCTTCTCTACAAGGTCCGCGCTCGTGGGATCGGCCGGATTCTTCTTCAACACGAAAACCGCATCGGGCTCATCCTGATGTTTCCTGATCTCCTTCACGATATCGGTCACCGCAGCTGATTTCGACTTCCAGAAACCGGTAAGCCGAATCGCATTGATGGCTCCCTGGGGCGGCTCAGGAACCGACCCTCCCCTTGCCCTTGTTTTGCCCTTGCCCCTTCCTCGCGACTTGCTCGGGACCGCTGCCCCTGAACTCTTCGACAAATCATCCAGAGAACTGTCCCCATACTTCGTCTTGACGAAATTCCCTTTCACCCGGGACTTATACGACTTGTCATCCCCCGCCTTGTAGAGCCCCACCGGCTCAAAGTCAGTGATCCAGACATCCTGATCATTGAAGTAGTCCTTCACCTTGCCAAGCACATCGATCCACTTCACGCGTAACGACTGCTGCCCGGCATAGGCCTCGGCGAGGCTCTGCAGTTCCGACTGGCGCCGGGTCTGCCGGTCAATCTTGCTTCCGGGCCCGGCCAATTTGCTCTTCTCCCCCTCCATTTGCTCTGCCTTTATCTGCGCATCAGCGGCGAGGACGGACTTGTTCATGGCCCAGACAGCGCATCCAGCCATCATGATGATGGCGGCCGCAATGAGGAAGGGCTTACGTTCCGCCGTGGCCCTCTGGGAGGCTACCACATCGGGAACGAGGTCGATCCTGATGGGCGCCTGGTCCACTCCCCGGAGGGCCAGACCAACCAGTTCGCCGATCATATGGGCTTCTCGCCCGAGCTGCTCGACATCGATAGCCTTGCCTACCGAAACGCGCTGAAGCGGATTGAAGAGTTCAATGGGGACCCGCAGTTTCTCTTCAAGAAACTCAGGAAGGTAGGGCAGATTCGCACCACCTCCTGCAAGAAAAATCTTGGTGGGCATATTGCCCTCCTGCTGGCTTCGATAATAGCTGTTAGTGCGCGCCACTTCCGCTGGCAGGCGATTCAGCGAATTTCGAATCACGGTAGCGAGTTGAGCGGTTGCCTCGTCGAGTTGAGCGGTATGACCTCCCCCGAGGGAGACCACTCCATTGGTCACTTTCTGGCTCTCGGCCTCAGCAAAGGAGATATTGTATTCCTTGGCGATTGCGGTGGTAACCGAGGCCGCGCCTACTGCGATACTTCGGGTGAAAAGTCGGGTCCCCTCAATATAGACCAGATTGGTAGCCTTGGCCCCGACATCCATGAGAAGAATGGGAGCTTCCTCTCCCGGATAGTTGTAACGGAAGGCATTGTAGAGAGCCATGGGCGCGGCATCCACCTCCCTGGTGCCAATCCCCGCCTCCGCCACCGTAGCGTTGATCTCGGTCAGCGCATCACGCTTGATCGCAACCAGGGCCACTTCCTTTTCCGGGCCCGTCGAATCCAACCTGGCCCAGTCCCAGACCACCTCTTCAATGGGAAAGGGAACATGCTGCTGGGCCTCAAACCTGACCAGTTCGTCGATGTTGTCCTCTTCCAGCGGCGGCAGCTTCATGAAGCGGGTAAAAACCGATTGCCCCGACATGGAGTAGCGGACCTTTTCCTTTTGCACCTTGAGGGCGGTCGCCAACTCCTTGACCGCCAGGGTGATTTGCGGAAGGCGCGTCATCTCCTGGGAAGGGTCCGCCAGGATGCTATGCGAACCGTAGGACTTGAGAATCAGTCCCCCAGCTTTGGCGGGGTCGAAAACCGCCATCGATATTCGTTGTGATCCTATACTAAGGGCAACCGTGCTCTCTGCGTCAGCCATCGTGTGATTGGAGGAGGTAGTTACGGGGCGTCCCGTAGTTGGAGTAGTCTTATTGAATTGAAAGGGCCGGCGTCACCGCACTCAGCGAGCCCAGCTTAACGAATCGGTTAACATCAGCGGGTCTCGGCCTCGATCTCGAGATAACGGTCCCACCAGAGAAACTTGAACGGGGTCTCGTTTTTGTTGAACAGTGGATACTTGTTGGTCCTCTGCATCGTGGGCGACTGCCACCAGGGCTTGCCGATATTCCCCTGTGAGGTGAAACGGGCGGGGGCGGCGGCTCCCACTACACTAATTTCCCCACCCACCGCGGTGATCGAGTTCTTGCCCGCCCGATCTCTTCCGGTCAGACGCTTGATAGTGGCGGGCGAGAGGTAACAGGAAAGATAAAAGTCCTCATCAAGGGGGACGTTCACATGCGTTACTTCCTTCTCCATCAGGAAGTACTTCTGACCCGCCTTGTCGATCTTATTCTCAACCGCAACGTACCAACGTACGGTAAGACGATCAACGTATCCATCACGCGGTGCGGCACGACCCGGTTCCAGTTTCACCTTAACCTCGACTTCCAGCCAGTCCTTGGGTTTCCAGCTCTTCTTTACGGTGTTACCTTCGATACTCGGGGATCGCACATCCTCAAAAGTAGGATCAGACGCTTCGATTTTCTTGACCGTCTGCGAAAGGGCAACGGGGGATAAGGCAACGACTGCGGGAACCAGCGAAAGGCGGACTAGATTGGACAGGGCTCTGGATGACTTCATGATGGGCAGACCGTTGCGGAAACCTAAAAACGGCTCACCCCTTTGACCAGAAGAATTCTAAGCAAGGATTCGGAAGAGCGCACGTATTTACATGGTTACGCCCGAAGCTGGAACAAACCACCCTTGCAACTGGGGACCGGACACCTCACAAGAGCCCTCGTCCCGGAGTAGTCCATGGAGAATCTGTCCACCGCGATTCAAAGCCACCAGCCTCTCGTCGTGGGATCAGTGGGAAACCACCGAGCCCTCAAGCTTCCCATTGAAGCCTCAGATTGTGATCTCGTCGAATTGCGACTCGATACACTTGGAACCGGGCCGGACATCCGGCAATTTGCTGAGAATCAGCGTGCTTCGCACCCTCTCCTGCTCACCGCACGTCACCCGGATGAGGGAGGATCACACGATCTTTCCTCCCTCCAGCGCGCGAAGATCCTCACAGACTTTCTCCCTCTCGGCAGCCTTCTCGATCTGGAACTGCGATCTTTGCCCGAAATGGGCGTTCTCTGGGAGGAAGCAAGGGACCGGGGCCTGATCCGAATCTCCAGCTGGCACGACTTCGAAAGATGCCCCTCGCAAAGTGAACTGCGGGAAACCATCGCGGCCATGGCTGAAGCTGGAGCAAGCGTAGCAAAATGCGCCTTCTGGCTCGGTTGCCCTGCCGATCTGCAACGCATTGCAGAATCCCTCGAAAACCCTCCCCTGCCACTGGCCCTCATGGGCATGGGACCCCTCGCGCCCAGTTCGCGCCTCCTAGCTGCCCACTTTGGCTCGGTCCTTAATTACGGCTACCTCGGGGAGGATCCCACCGCTCCAGGGCAATGGCCCGTCCGCCTGCTGCGGGAAGCAATCTCAATCTCATCCTGAACGTCCACCGGAAAATTTCAGGCCCATGGTTCGAGAACGATTGATCCCCCTTTACTCTCCAATGCCCAATTGAGGGTCTCATCAATCGCTCTCCAGAGGCTGGCTGATGATTTCTATGGGCGCTTCCGGCAAAGCGTCCAGAAAAGCCCGGCCGTAGCGCCGGGTCACCACCCGGTTGTCCAGAATAGCCACCATGCCGCGATCCCGGGCTGAACGAATGAGACGCCCCACTCCCTGCCGCAGCTTGAGCACCGCTTCCGGAACAGAATAGTCCATGAACGGGTTACCTCCCTGCTCTTCGATCTGCTCAAGTCGGGCGGCGGTCAGGGGATGATCCGGAACCGCAAAAGGCAAGCGAGTCACAATAACATTCGAGAGGGACCTGCCCGGCACGTCTACTCCGGTCCAAAAGCTGTCGGTTCCCAGCAGGATACTGCGCTCGTCGTCACGAAACTCCTGCAGGAGGCGATGTCGGGGATACCGTCTGCCCTGCACGAGAAGCCGCCAGTCCTGCTCATTACAAACGCCCTCAAGGGCCTCGGCGGCCATCTGCAAGCTGCGATAACTGGTAAAAAGCACGAAGGCTCGTCCATCGCTGCGACGGAGAAAATGCTCAATCCACCCCACAAGGGCCTCCTCATACTGCGGGGCCTGAGGATCAGGCATGGCCTTGACCACATGAATCTTCATCTGCTCACTGTAATCAAAGGGGCTACCAATCTGGAGCGCTTCCACCTCCTCCGCCCCAATCCGCCCTCGAAAATAGTTTAACCCGGGATCGCCCGTCCCCAGCGTAGCGCTCGTTAGGATGGCGGTCCTGCCCCCTGAGAACAGGAGTGGCCGCAGGCGCCCGGCCACATCAACCGGGGCAGCCCTCATGGCGTAGGAACTGCCCTCCGCCCCAGCAGCCTCCACCCAGTAGACGCAACCTTCATCTTCCTGCCCAAGGAAAACCTGTAACGTCGCGTGAGTCTCCCGCAACCGCCGGGCCCCTTCCTGAATTTCGGCACGACTCGTCTCATTGTCTATACTGTCTGCAAGGGAATCCAGGTCGCTCCAGAGCTCCCGCAACGGAGCCGCCAGGGTATTGGGCACGATCTCGGGTTCACGCACCCGGAATTCCCGACCCCATTTCCCGAATTCGCTGACCTCTCCCAGCGATTCGAAAAAATCCTCGGCTTCGGAAAGGGCTCGCTCAACCCCAGTCATGGCCTGACCCATCCCCAGGGTTCGCAGCAGTCCCTTCCTTGAACGCGGATTATAGAGCCGTTGGAGATCGAAGCGCAATCCAGCCTGGCTGAGACGCAGTCCGAGCTGGTTGGAGGCCACGCTCTCCAAGGTGTGAGCTTCGTCAAACACCACAAAATCGTTTGGGAACAGGTAGCCTCCCTGATCCAGCAGGTTCTCCATGTCGAACAGGGAGAAAAAAAGTGTGTGGTTGACCACAATCGCTTCAGCTTCAATGGCCTCTTTCCGCGCTTCCTGGAAAAAACAATCGCCCCGCGCCCCACAGGATCGAGTGGTACATATCTCAGCTTCACTGCAGACCAGCGGCCAGACTTTCGGGGACGGTTGAAAGTCCAGGTCGCTCAGGGTGCCATCCTGCGTCGTTTCATACCACTTCCATATGGCCTCCAATTCGTCCGACTCGTTGGTATTGAACAAGTCTCCACAATTCATGCGCGCGCGCTTGAGGCGGGCCGGGCAGAGATAGTTGCTCCTGCCCTTGAGAAGCGCAGCGTGAAAAGGCCTCCCGGTCAGCTTGCGCACGAGAGGCAGATCCTTCTGCATGAGCTGCTCCTGAAGATTGATCGTGTGGGTCGAAAACACAGCCTTGCGGCCCTCCTCCAGCCCATAAGTCATGGCGGGCAGGAGATAAGCCAGCGACTTCCCCACCCCCGTTCCGGCCTCCACCACCAGCGACCCTTCGCTCTCCAGAGCTCGACCCACCGCCTCGGCCATTTCCTGCTGCTCGGGACGGTATTCAAAATCCACCGAACCGGCCAGCAACCCCTCTCCTGAGAATGCCTCCTTCATCTCGGCTGCCAGGGAGAAGCCGCTCGTCGCATCACCCGGTAGAATCATACGGCGGTGAGGGGCGTGTCATGGCGCGCCCGGATTATACGGCATTTACAGTCTCTCCCCATCTCTCTTCTCGACCTCGAGGCCGTTTTAACTTCAGTCTACCCAACAACCAATAACCAATAGCAATCCCCTCTTCGCTTTCCAAGTTTGCTCCCTGCCTCATTCTTGCGGTGCTGGGCACTCTCGCGGCCCTCGCGCTCGTCCCGCGTGAAATCTATGCCGTTGAGATTCACCTCCTCGGGTTTCCGGACAGCGACCGGATGACCCTGAACCTTCGCCCGCTGCTCCTGGGTTCTCTCTGCTTCCTCCCAGCCATCGCCGCGCTCTGTTACGCCTTCGCAGGAGACCTCGACCGTTACCTTGCCCGCCAGATGCTCGGCGCCGTCAGCATCTGCTCTTTTGCCCTCCTCGTCATCTACGCCCTTATCGATATCAACGACAAAATCGACGATTTCCAGGAGATGGAGAATTCCATCTCCTTCTTATTTCATTACTGCCTCGTTACCCTGCCACCCGTTTTCGTCCTCCTGATCCCCTTCGGTCTCCTCCTGGGCCTGCTTTACTCACTCGGTCGACTGTCGCACAACCGTGAGATCATCGCAATGATCCAGACTGGTCGCAGCATCCTCCGGGTGATTGCCCCTCTCGGCGCTGTTGGTCTCTTTCTCAGTATCGCCTGCCTCCTGCTCAATTACCATTGGGCTCCCTGGGGTGAAGGTTACCGGGAAGCCCTCATCGAATTCGCCAAATCTGGTTCAAAGAGCCAGGCCCGGAATGTCCTTTACGTCCATCGCGACGCCGAACGGATTGCCCATCGCTCCTGGCTGGTAGGAAGTTTTCCCTACAACTATACGCCGGAAGACCCCCTCCTCGACGTGGTGGTCCGCAGCAAGGACGAGCACGGACCGACAACCGTTCTTTACGCCAAGTCGGCCACCTGGTCACCAGATTCCAAAAAATGGACCTTCAATGATGCTGTCCGCCTCAATCTCCGCTCGCGGCTGGAGGATGGCTCCCTCGCTGAAGAATTCGATGCCGATCTGCCCAATCCTTACCTCGTTCATAACTTTCCCGAAACCCCCTGGCAAATCGTCACCCCTGGCCTTCAGGAAGATTACCTCGGGATTCCCGAGCTCAGGAGCTGGCTGCAACAGTACAAGGGAGACGCATGGGCACCACGCCGGGCTTACCTCACCCAGTGGTATTACCGCTGGGCCCAACCATGGATCTGCCTCGTAGTGGTTCTTCTCTCAGCTCCTCTTGGCATCGTCTTTACCCGTCGCGGCACAGCCGGAGGAGTGGCTATCGCCGCCATGCTCATCGGAGCCATGCTTCTTTGTTCCAAGGTCTTTCTCACCCTCGGGGAGGCCGGTCAACTCTCTCCCCCTCTTGCCGCCTGGGGCACCAATCTCCTCTTCACCTCCATCGCCTTGCTCTTCCTCTGGCGCCGACTGCACGGTCACCCCATCTATCAGGCCATCCTCAGTCATACGCCCCTGAGCAGGGAGGATTGACTCTCCTCCTCACTTTCACTTTCCACAGCACCCACTTTCCCCTTCACTTCCATCACGACCTGGTCCCGTCGTGACCAAGCCAATCACTCCCATTCCGCTCATGCCCCTCGCCGACTCCTGGCACATCAAGTCTCGCGCGCATCACTGCTCTGTCACCGAGAAACCCTTTGAGGACGCTGAAGCCTTCTTCACGGCTCTCTTCCCGGACCCCGAATCCAATGGCTATCTACGACTGGACTTCTCGCAGGAGGCCTGGCGCGCGCGCGGCGAAAACTCCGGACAACCCTTCTCCTTCTGGCGCACCATTTACCGCCCCCCCGAAGAGGACGCCAAAGTCGAGATCGTAGACCGGGACGATCCTGAATCTCTCCTTACCAGCCTGATCGAACAGGATGAAGCGCACACCGAAAACACCCGTTACATTCTGGCAATCATGCTCGAGAGAAAAAAGATCCTGATTGAAACAGACTCGCAGAAAACCCGCACCGGACTCCTCCGTATTTACGAGCATCGCTACTCGGGAGAAGTCTTCATCGTCAAGGATCCCCAGATTCCCCTCAGCGAGGTCGCTCCCCTCCAGGAGGAGGTCCAGAAACTCCTCTCCCCGGACGAAGAAACAGAAACGCTGCCGGGGGGCGAATGTGAAGACCCCTCCACCGTCAGTCCCGCCGAGCAATAGAGCAACCCGCTCTTCCGCTTATCGGTTGATCGGAATCTGCCTAGGCAGGACTACCGCTCTGCCTAATAAAGGGGACTCGCCCGACCCCATCATGGAACACTCCATACTCGCGCATTCCCCTGTGCCTGATTGCCAATACCCAATATCTCAATAACCCTCTTTTGATTTTTCCCGGTCATGACTATTCTTCCACGCTCGGAAGGATCCCAGACCTCCGAAATTTACACTCCCATGGATTCCGACACGCAATCCGATGCCCACACGACCCTTGCGAGCGCCACGGGTTCAGATCCGATTGATCACGGGCAGGCCGTCGAGTTGGTGATCTCGCTCTGTGAGGAGGCCGCCTCGGCACACGAGAGGGGCCTGGCTTACGGTGGCCTCGCCCCCTGCAAGGTCATGATTGACCAGAAACTCAACCTGACCATCCCCCTTGAGCCCACTTCCGGACCACTGGAGACCATTGACGAAAGCAACCGCGACTACATAGCTCCGGAATTGCTCTCTGGAAAAGACTGTGCCGCGCCCTGCGACGTCTATTCCATCGCCCGCATTCTCTATCGACTCCTCACCGGCTCGACTCCCCAGGGCGACAATCCCCCCGCACCTTCTACAATCCGCAAAACACCGCTCGTCCTGGATACCCTGATCAAGAAGGCCACCAGCCCCGATCCCGCTGACCGTATCCCTTCCGTGGAGAAACTCGCCAACGACCTCCGCCAAACCGCAAAACTCCGCCCCAACATCAGCCGGCCGGAAGCTCCCATCACCCGCGTTCCCAAGCGCCCCCGGACACCGCTTCCGTCCGCCAACATCAGACCTCATAAGCCCATCGAAATCCCCTGGGGACTCATTACGAAGATCGCGCTCTCCCTTGTGGCCCTCTCGTTAATCATCAAGCTGGCCTCAAATTTCGGCAGTGATGTCGAGGAAGGCATCTCTCCAGCCCCCTACACCCCGGAACGGGACCGTGAAATTGCCGAGCGTCGTGATCCCATCGACGCGGGTCGTGACAGACGTGAGTCTGCTCCAAAAAAGCCAAAGCCAAAAGTTCAGCCCCCTGAGCGCCTCCGCGACTCCCTCCCCCGACTGAAAGCCGCCCTTCGGGATGGCCGGCGCAATGAACTTCCGCCAGCCGCGGTCTGGCGCAACGACAGCGCATACGCCCTCTGGGATCGCACCATGACCTGGGCGGACGCCAAGACCTTTGCCGAAGCCCACGGCGCTCACCTTGCCGTGCTCACCAACCGCGAAGAGCGCCAATGGATCCGCGACCAGTTCGACCTCCGTTATCCCGTCTGGCTCGGGGCTGGCAAGGGGGCACACGAACAATGGCAGTGGCTTGATGGCACCCCCATGCCCACTGCCCGGTCGGTTGGAAAACCAGAAGACCGCTATCTCGCCCTCAATGAAAATGGCATCATCATGCCCGCTGATGCCAAACGGAAATGTGATGTCCTGCTGGAGTGGCGGGACGATGGCAGCAATCCGGGCACAGAGCGGGAACAGCTCAAGCGGGTCAAGACCCTTGCGCTCTCTGGCTCCAGATCCTCCCTCCTCCGGGGAGAGGGGCTGCCCATTGGCACCAGAACCTTTGGAAACTCACACTTCTATGCCCTCCGGGGAGAGATGGTGAGCTGGGATGAAGCGCTCGACTTTGCTGCTATTCACGGAGCCTACCTGGCCGTCCCCTCCAGTGCCGAAGAACACCGCTGGATCTGTGAGAACTTCTGGAACTACCTTGGCACAGGTCAGGGACTCTGGCTGGGAGGATTCAGGGGTCAGGCTGGCCAACCGTGGAAGTGGGTCAGTCGAGAGTCCTGGCACAGTGCCGGCCTTCCGGAAAACGCTAATACCCATCCACTATTTGACCGTATTCTCCTTCAGGGTGGGGGCGAACCCGGAACCGGGAGGTGGACCATGGTGGAGAGCAGCAGGAGAAAGGCTCCTGGTATTCTCCTTGAATGGAGTTCCCCGGAAGAGGCTGATCCCGCAGAAGCTGGCAGGAGTTTTGCCTCTGACTCGTGGCTCGACGCCCTCAACCGCAAAACCCAGCAGATTGTCGGATCCGATTTAAGTTCCTTCGACTGGGACAAGAGAAAACTGGTTGAGCAATACGTCCGCATTCTGAAGAACACTATTCGCGTCCAGAAGACCGCGACAAAGAATGCACTCCGCCAACCGGGTCAGGACACAGTAGCCCTGCGTGAGAGACTTGCGATCTGGGAGGACCTCGAGAACGACCTGGCTAAAACATCTACGAATGGCCAACTCCTGCCTGCAGTCCCTGCCGATGGACCCCGTGCCTTAATTACAGCCCACGAACGTACAGCCGGGGCCCTCGTAAAGCTTGAGGATAAATACGACACCATAATCAAGGAACGACAAGAGACCTACCGCACTCAGATAGACGCTCAGGCCAAGGACCTTCTAAAACAGGGACACCTTGAGACAGCGAATGAACTCCGCGGTATTCTGCGTCCGCTCAAACCTGACCTCAGGGCCTTCCTCCGCCTCCTCTACCCCAAAAACCCGGACCGCCGCACCCTCCCCTGGGAGCCTCGCGAAGACCTGCCCGGCGAGGACAAATAGTGCCTGCTACCCCTTGCGGGTGAGTCTTTTGCACCGATTCCTCCTCAGAACCAGAATGCCATAATGGGGTCTACGGTGCCGGGCCTGGGAAGCCGTCCATAATTAACTAATAACCGCTTGCCAGTCCCCGCGTTCCTCGCTCAGACTGTTTTCCGTAATGAGAAAACTGATTCTGATTGTCTCCATCTTTGCCTTGTCCGGCGCCACCTATGCTGACATCCAGGCACCTCCGGGAGCACAGTATAACTCCTCTCGTAAGCTCGGTCGCGCCCTCGCCAACATTTTCTACGGAGTCACCGAAATTCCCGAACAGTTCTTTCGTCGCGGCAGCCAGAGCGGTCGCAATGTCGGCGGCTCCTATGGAGTCATCGACGGAAGCCAGCGCGCCCTCAAGCGTATGACCTACGGTTGGTACGAGTTGCTCACCTTTTACTGCCCGACCTACAACGGAACTTTCAAGCCGCCCTACAAGAAGTGCGGAACTGATTGGCGCGTAGAAATGAACCCGCACGATGGGCTGTCCGAGTTTCCTCCTGAACTCGGCTTTGAGACCTACTTCAACCATAGCCGCCGCCAAAATCGGTAAGGATCAGACACCTCCCCAACAAAAACCCAAATAATAAAGACCCGGCTTCGGCCGGGTCTTTTGTCGTAGCGGACTGCCAGGGGAAACGCCACCTTCTGATGGATCGCCTTGAAAATAAACCCGGACAGGCGCCCCCAATCCGAAACCAATCCACTGGTCACTCCCCGGTAGGGCTGCTAGAATGATTCCAACAGCCTATGCGCTACCTTCTTCTTATATTTGTTCTAGCTTCCAGCCTGACGGCCCCGGCGGCCATGCGCGCGTGGCGCAACCTTGAGGGCACGAAAAGCTTCCAAGCCGAGTACCTCTCCAGTGACGGCGCGCGCGTCACCCTCAAGCGACGGGATGGGAGGATCGTCACCCTCAGCATCAGGAAGCTGCATGCTGAGGACCAGGCCTGGGTCCGCAGCAATGTCGACCCCAAGGATCTCGCAGCTGATGCTCCGCCTCCCAAGGGCGCTGCATTCGACCAGCTTGAGTTCGGTGACAACCGGAATACGGTGGAGAAAAAACTCAAGGTCAGTCCGCTCGTCACCTCTGCTGGCGACGGAATTTTCCTGGGCCGTACCGGACTTAATGGGATCTACAAGACCAAGGCCACAATAGGCGGCCTGCACTGCTTTCTTTTCTTCGACTGGCACAAGGGTGGCGGACTTCGTGAAGTGACTCTTCAGACTCAACCTGTAAGCAAGGGTCAGTACATCACCTCCCTACGCGGCAACTGGTCCGAACTCATCGACCTCCTCAACAAACTGCATGGCCGACCGGTGCAGGCTGCAGGATTTCCCAGTGCCGATGAACTTCAGGATGGTGCCATTCTAGGCTCTCACCTCTGGTATACCGAAGAGGGCCACAGCGTCATTCTGGGAACCGGCCAGGAAGGCCGGGGCTACAACGTGGTGGTCCGAATCACGTCCGAACGAATCCGCCCGGTCCCCATTGGAGTCCCCACCGGAACTCCCGGAGCGAAAGATCCGGAGAGCCCTCTTCCCAAGCCCTCCGACTTTCAGCCCTGAGACGCATGCGACCTAATCGTTATCGTCCAGCAAATCCCCCTCTGAGACCCGGAACAGCTTGGTCTCGCTATCAATGCCGCTGGAAAATGTGAAGCTGCCTGCTGGTCCACCAGATTCGCTTCCGTCTGCACTCTGTGACATGACTGGCGTCCAGTTTTCTCCATCCTCACTACATTCAACCGTGTAGGGCACGCCACGCTCGCCGGTGACAACGAACTCAAACCCCGACGCATCTCCACTCAGTTCGGTGAGTTCCGGACTGATTGGATCCCCCAGGGTAACGAGATCAAGGATTGTCAAACTGGCCATCCCGCTGGTTCCGGTGCCGAACTGAGGATCCACGTTGCGACCATCAACCGCAACATAAGCGATGCTGAGTTCCAAAGTTCGCCCCGGGGGCAGGGTATCGGCCGGAATCACAACCGACGTGCTACTCGCTGGAATGGTCCCGGCCACAACCGAGCCGGCCTGACCCGGGAGAGGGGTAGAGAAGATTGAGCGATTATAGGCGTTGTCGATGAATACCAGAAGGAAATCATCAGGACCTGCCCCTGTAATCGGGTCCCAGGACAGGGTGAAGTCCGAGGACGCATCGACCGCCTCCGCCTCAAGGTGGTTGGAAACCACGGGGGCCTCGGGGAACACCCCTGAGGGAGCGGCCAGGGCCAGGGAACTGGTCGTAGAGCTGCCAACCGGCTGAAACAGAAAACCGTATGACCCGGAAGTGGGAAAGAAGAAGTCCTGGTCGGCCTGTTCCACGTATTGCGCACTACCCTCCACCCGGTCGTCACGTCGGTCCCCATCCATTTCCAAAACATCACCTCCGACTACGGCCGCAATGTAGGCCAGGCTATTGTAGGAACTCATCCCCACCCCGGCATAGGTCCGGAAATCCTCCAGTGGGCTCACAATCCCGACATTCTGGCGGAAGTAATGGGCGCGAATCATGTAATACCACTGGGATGACCCGGAAAACCCATTACTGGTCTCGGCCGTGGTAAAGGATCCGCTATCGGTGGCAAGCGGATTACCCGCCAGGTCCGCCAGCTCCATTCCCGGGATGCCATCCTCTCCTTCCGGGTTCAACTCCCACCCAAAGGTAGTGGACAGCGGCAGGCCTCCATCAATAACACAGAAAAGACGCTTTCCGTCATCAGACCACAGATAAGAAACGTCCGAAGGCCCAATTCCCCCCTCCCATTGGATGGCCTCCTCAAGATTCACCGTCTTGTCCATGGCCTCGTCAAATTCGAACATGACCGCCGAATCGTCCGGGATATCATCATGATGATTCCCGGGATTGCTGTAGCGAAGACGAGGCGCTGTCGTGTCACTGTCAGTGGTCGTAATGATGCGGAACCGATTCTGCTTGCCGAAGGCGGCCGCGGATTCAACGGAACCGCCCCCGGTCCCGACAATACGATAGAAACTCACGTTGACTGTATAACGTTTCCCCTGCTCCAGCGTTCCTGCCGGAATACTGAGGGAGGTAGCGGTGCCATCAAGGGCTCCAGCCTCCCCCGGAACAGGAGTCTCAAGGACCCCCCCTCCAGCACCAGGATCCTCCAATTGAATTCCCACACTGATATGGTCCTCAGTCGTGCCGCCATCAAACGGCTGCCATTCGATGGTGATTTCACCGGAAGGATCCGCTGATTGAAGGGCCGTCCAGTTCGTGATGAAGGGGATATTCGGATAACTGTCCGCTGAAAGGTCGAGGACTATCATATTCGAATCATCTGACGGCGTAACAACGGTAATTACATACGAGGAGGCACTGGGGAAGGCCTCATCAAAATCAGCTTTGTTCTCAAATCGCTGGCTGTAGTACCAGCTTTCACCATCGGCACTGAGATCGTAGGAATCCGTCCCGATCTCGACCACCCCCGAAGTAACACTGCCCTCCTCGCTCCCCTGCACAAACACCTCAAAGGACAGGGGATCGTCCTCATCCTCCTCCTCAACATCAAGCAGCGCAATATGCGGATTGAACTGGGCAAAACCCTGCGTCTTGGCGACGGCCACGAACGAAACGTCGGCCGAGCCATTAACAAAGCTGGAGAGAAGGAGGAGGATACTGAGCGAACGGATATTCATGGGGGACTGGTATGGAGGTGTTTAACAGCGTCCAGAGACAATGAACAAGAGCCTTGATCCCCTATCGACCAGATTGACGTAGTTCCAACCGGTAGAACCCGCATTTGAGTCCCCGGCGAAGGGGGTCACGGTCCATGAGGGTCCCACTGAAAGCCGGAGAGATTCTCTTCCAGGATGAATTGAGACTCTCCGCATACTGAAGGTAATAGAAATTGCCTTCGGGAGTACTGATCTTCATTTCACCCGCGCCGTTGCGCGCAAGCGACAGTTGGCCTACTTCCGCCGTGGGGACTATCTCCAGGACCGCGAACTCGGAGAGAGAACCGGTGCGCCCACGAACAACATTGGACGTCACATCCAGGTCAGTCGTGATCTCGACCCACGCATCCTCCTGCTTCTGCACAAGGATCAAATTGCTCTCGTCGCCGTAGTTGCCTTCCTCGTATTCCACGATCACGTCCAAGTCGCGGGACCCAATATTGGCAGTAGTCGAGATATCGAAAATTATTGGAGCCGTCCCGAGGAGATTCCTAAGAGAATCAGGCCCTTCATTCAGTGCCAGGGTTGATTGCCCCGCCTCCAGCACTTCGTCGAACTCAAGTGTAAGATTGAAGGGGAGATCTACTACCACTCTTTCGCCTACCGGGATACTGAACACCTCCGGGATGGTGATTTGCAGGTCGGGCCAGACCGTCCCCAGGGAAATCCCCTGAAAGATCACCTCCAGGGATGCCAGCTCCCGCGTGGTCCGAACAAACGGGATATGATAACTGCCATCAAGGCCATCCACCAACCGTCCGGCTTGTGCCAGGCCCTTGGCGGAAAACTCATAGCGGTTCGCATGGCCTGGACCAATCAGGCCGTGCTTCCGGTCCCGTGGCGTAACCTTCACGAGATAGCCCTGATCCTGCCTCTCAATGACAACCAAGCTAGCATCAATATTCGGTCTGGGCTCCACCCGGACGGTCCGGAAGATTTCCCGGTTGATAGGCTCGCAGTTTTCATCCAGCGCACTGACCCGGATCAGGAAGCTGTATTCGCCCGGAACCGGAGCCGCAAAGTTGCCACGGAAAAGCGCGGAATTCTCCATCAGATCTGCCAGCGTCAGAGTGAAGGGCGCCGCTGGCTGCCTCGAAACCGGTTGCTCCCCGTATTTCATCTCATACGCCATCCCCATCCGCTCAAGTAATGACAACGGATCCTTGTTGATCGCGTGGGGAATGTTGAGGAGATCCTGACCAGTGATCGCGTTCGAGGAAAACACCTCCCCGATTCCGACCGCTGGAACAAAAGGTTGCACCGTGATCACGGCCTGGCTTAAGGCACCCGGAGTCGCTCCCCTCAGGAGGGCCGAGAACTCGATATGGTCGCCCGGCTCATACGAGCTTTGACCTGCCGGAAACGGAGTAGCCAGCGAAAAGTGGGCCGTGGAATCAGCCAGCACGTTCGCCATATAATGAGTCGTGATTTTCCCCCCGTTCCGAATGATCATGCTCCAGGTGCCTGCGTGTGAACTGGACGGTCCCGAAGGCAATGGGGGTTTGATCTTGGCAAACACGTAGCCGGGTTGGCGCGTAAACTGGACCTTGTCGCCGAAACTGGCCGCATTTCCTTCCGTGATCACAAGACCCGAAGGCGAACGCAGGGTCAACTCCAGGTCAACCGCTGGCTCATCCCAGGTTGCGATAAAGGTCGCGGTGAGATCCTTGGAGCCCAGTCCGGCATCGACTTCCACTGCTTCGCCCGGAGCAAGATCACCCTCCGGATCAACAACCAGCTCGCTCTCGATCGCTCCCCCAAGGGCCTCAATGAAGAACTTGTCCAACTGGGTGGAATTCTCCGCGACGTGGAAGAGCCCATCCGGTCCCTGGGTCGAGAGGGTCGAGAGAAGACTCAGATCCAGACCGGCCAGGCCGGACCCGCCTTCGGTTCCGAACCCTACCGAGAAGACGTTCACGTCCTGGGCTGAGAACTGGTTCAGGAAGGCTGATTCGGTGGGGTCATCTCCCACCGTCTTCATCCCGTCAGAAAGAAAGACCAGCACCTTGCGGCGATCAGATCCCGGTGGGAGAAGATCCAGGCCCGTCTGCAGGGCAGCACGGATGTTCGTTCCTCCCCCCGCCGACAGGGCATCCACCTCACTCTTGGCGGCATTGAGGTTGCCGCCAGGACCGGAGGTCAAATTGGTCACCATTTCCAAGGCACCGGGTTCATCAAAATCAATCGACTCGGTGGAGGCAAAGCTCACTTCGCCCAGACGGTCTCCCTCATTCGTTCGCATGAGGTCGAGGAATAACTTGGTCGACTTCTTGAGTTGTTCCAGCTTGGTCTGCGTTCCGTTGGAGACGGGAACACCAGCCCCCATGCTGCCACTCCGGTCCATCACGAGGACCACATCGACCAACCGGGCAACCTGCAGCGGAATGATGTTCACTTCATCATGCTCCGGGACCGAGCCCGCCGAGTCATAGTAGACGATAAGGAAGACATCATTCTCCACCAGGTCCGCCACCGTGACCGATCCGGAAGAAATCCCCAGCAGGGCCGATGCCTGCGCCGGAGTGATCTGGACCGTGGTGGTGATGTCCGCTGAAGCTCCCGCCCCGAGAGCCCCGATCGTCCCATCCGGGGCAACCGAGTCACTCTGGATGGTCAGAGGCACATCTCCGCCAAGCTGGAAATCCGTGGAGAGCAGGACCGTGTAGTCGAAGGATCCACCAGTCGCGGCAGTCCCGATGTTGCTGACGCTCCAGTCAAAGGTGATGTCAGCGTTGAATCCGGGAATTCCGACTTTCTCCTCATTGGATCCGACCAGCTCCGGCAGATCCGGATAAGGCATCCCAACAAGGGAAAAGTCCTGGACACCAGTGGGAATATTGAAACCGATCACACGAGCGGTCCAGCGACCTGCCATGGCATTCGGGATCGAGACCTGCTCCACGTTATTGAGATGATCCCGGCCGGTCCCGGCAACCCATACCCCGTTTCCAGTAAGCGCATTTTGCGGAACATAATCGGAATTCAGTGACGGGGTGACTGTCGGGGCGATCGGGATCTGCACCTGAATGCTTGTTCCCGGGAACTGGTCCTCATTCGCAATGGGATTACCAGCACTGTCGAGGATGGTTTGGCCCAACTGCCAGGGATAGAATACATCTCCCTGCGGAGAAATCAGCTCGAGGTCGAGGTCATTGATCAGGCGCGGAGTTGTCGCCGGACTCTGGATGGCAGCTTCAATATCGTCCCAAGCCAGAGTGATTTGCAGTAGACCGTCATTCTCCATCACAAACTCAAACTCCTCTACTGCCCCCTGATTGACCGTATCCTGCACAAATCGATTCGGGACCGGAACCCCATCGATAACGCGATGATCCTCCAGAAGATTCACTGCCGCCTGGGCGTTCACAAGGCCCCAGCCCGTGGAGTAGTCGGGGCCGGCAGTAGCCGTAGGATTTCCATTTCCATCGTTTCCGTTCGCCTGATTGCTATCCGAGTCCACCTCGTTGTTGGAGACTCCTCGGACATTATTGTTGATGATGTCGGTGGAGGTCTGGATTACGATGGCGCGCAGGGTCGACGGAAATGGACGCACCGCATCAACTGTGGTTCCCAAAGGAGCTGAATAGGTGTTTTGCCATGACTCAAGCAGGAGGGCGTGCAACCCAGTCACCACTGGGGCGGCCATTGACGTACCACCCGCGGACAACCGATAACCATTCGAGGTATTGCAGGAGGTGATATTGGTCCCGGGCGCAACCACGGTCGGCATGATCCGACCGTCATACGCCGGCCCCATGCTGCTACCCGCTGCCAACAGGCCGGTAGCTGACACCCAGTTTCCGACCAACAGGGCATTCTTCATCTGTTTGGTATTCGCAAAATAGCCGAATTGATTCCCATACTGGGCGAAATTGCCACCACCATTACCGGCTGAAAAACACCGGGGTATACGTGGGACGGTGTCACCCCCAGAGATGGAACCTCCCCGGATCATCTGGTCGATTAGCTGATTGTCCGCATTGTAGGCACCATCGGATCCTAGGGCGTGCGAATGGTTAACTACGTCCATCGAGTTGTTGCTGATGGCATTGAGGGTATTCGCCGCGTTCACCAGGGCTCCCCAGTCGACAATCCCTGCGTCTGGAGCCATCCCCCGCCACTGGAAAGCTGTTCCACCATTCGGGTTACCAAAATCATCGGCCAAGGCGCTCTGAATACCGCTGCCAGCTGCAATACCGGCAACGTGAGTCCCGTGACTCCCCACCCCGGAGACATCACTGACAACGTTCAGATCGTTATGAGCAGCATCAACCCCATTATCATCGATACCGATCGTGATACCGGCACCCGAGAGGCCATTGTAAACGATTGTATTCGCCCCGGCGTCGATTACTGCATTCTGTACCGGAGTGACATTTACCACATTCCGAGTCGTGGAATTCTCCAGCAACTTGGGAAATGATCCTGGTCCAATCCATTCCACCTCATCCTGTCCGGCAAGTTCCGCGAGATTCCCTGCCTCGATATTGACATCCCACAACTGGTCGGACTTGGGAGAGAATTCCTTTACTCCCTCTCTCAGGACCTCAAGTGCCGTCTGCCGGTTGACATCCGGATAAAACTGCACCTGGAGTTTCAGGGTTCCATCCCGGTTCAGCACAAGATTGCCTCCATTCGGCCTCCCATCGACCACGATGTCAAAGGCCTGGAAATTGGAAACCCAGAGATCGGGATGCACCTTGTCCGACGGATCGAGCGGCAGGATCGCCGCCACCAGATTTGCGATCGCAGGATCGTTGCGATCAAATCCTCGCTTGATCAGACCGATCGAGTTCCACCCGTTCAGAAAGCTCTGCCGGACGATGCCCTTGCGCTCCAGCAACTTGATTTCCGAGCGGTTGACCGCGCGACTAAGAATGATCAATCCGTGAATCCCCTCCCCTTGGCTCTTGGCGAGGCGTTCTAGAAACTCAGTTTCCCGCACAGCCGTCGGTGCAAATGTTCCTGTTCGCAGAGCCACCTTGCTACGATCAAACTGCAACCGGGCCTCCCGGTCCTCCGGCACGTCAAGGTTGAGCGTGATTTTCGCGTCACCACCCCCCGCGGGGTCGTCCATCACGAGGCGCCAGTTGGCCCCCCGCCGGACATCCTCCTCCGTTACGTCATACTCCAGGACGAGCGGCGATCTTCCTTTGATCTCGGCATACGCTCCCGGTTCCCGGCCCAGGAGCCTGGCCCGGAGCTCCCGGCTCTCGCCGTTCCAGGAGATTTCGGCCTTAAGGGCCCCCGGCACAAGGACCGTGAAGGGATGGTGGGCCACCGAACGAGGTCCGGAAATATTCAAGACCGTATCGGCCGCAACCAAACTTGGAATTCCCACGCACCCGACCAAAAGGACTGCCAGGAAGCGCTTAAACTGTACAACGATTCGATTTTTCTGCATTTTTTTTGTGATTGGAGACCAAGGGCAAAAACCCTGCCGACTCCAACCGGACTGACCGGGCCCCCATTTTCATAATTCTGGCAGCCATGAACGCATCACCAGGCCAACAGGTCTCGGACCCATTGTTTGCCAGGTAAAAACAGGCCCATCACCCATGTCCCGGGGTTGCTCTTCCGGGCCACCCCAATCAGCCCAAGGCAATTCGCGGAGCCCCGCAGATCAAAAACAAGGGAGGTTATTTCCCTGAGCCCGGCTTCATGGCTTCAAAGGGAACGATGGCAGGATCCCCGAGGATGACGTAGAGGAGGGAATTCTGAGGTAACCGGCGTTGCGGAGCCGGTTGCCGGACGACGTAGCTCCCGGACCGGAACCCACGCATGTCGATCAGTCCATTGATAAGCTGCTGGTAGGCTTCCCCCACGCTGGCGCCTTCAAGCCACTTCTCCAGGACCGGGTAGAGGTGGGGAAATCCGGAACTGAGCCGCATGTGCCCGAAGAAAACGGTTGCCCCCCGGTCGATATACCGGGCCGCAAAGGCCGGTCGCGGTGCCACCTTGTAACCTCCCGGAGCGGATGACATCCGGGGGAAATCTGATCTCACGGGAACCGCTGAAAAACACGATCCGGAAAGGACAATCTCGTTCCTCGACTTGGTCGGAATTCCCTCAATGTCCACCGAGCAGGACATACCCGGAATCCCGTGCCCGTGCATGATGACCAACCTGGCATTCCGCAGGGCCTCCTGTGGACCGGGAGCGAAGCTCTTTACGAAATCTCCCTTGCTGGCGAGCCGGATCTCCCAGTTCTTCTCCCCCTTGAGTTGAGGAGCCTCCGTTGCCCTCGGCGTATAGATGGCAAGAGTCGGAGTTTCTATGCCATAGCCCGCGAAAACCTTCCGCAGAATCCCGGCCTTCTGCAGGGAACGGGTTTCTGCATTGGAGGGAACCTGGCTGATGGCAAAGGGTCGCAGCTCCGCCTGCGGAATCCTGCGATACTCCACCGTTCGATCGATGAGCCCCTTGAACTCCCCGGGCGTGGAAGCCAGCAGAATCCCTGGAAACGCATCAAGATAGGGGTCCTCGTCCAGAGTGGTGAGCAATTCCCACATGCCCAGCAGCATGTTTTCCCGGTAGGATTCCATCCGTGGTGCCAGGGCCACATACTTCGGCTTCAACTTCGCCAGTTTGCCCCTCAGTCCCCTGAGAGTCTCCGGTTGATGGACTTCTGCGAGGTCCGCAACCTTGATGAGGGTCGCTTTGCGGTGCCGGACGAGTTGCTGCAGGGGTTTGAGGTATCCTTCCGCAGAATGATCGGTGAGAATGACATAGCTGTCTCCCAGGGGAGCGTGCGCCTTGAACTTCAGAATGAAGGCGGAATTCCTCAGGATCTCGTTTGCAGGCCTCGGGGAACTGCGGTCAATACGGGGGAGTTCGCCGATCTCGGGGATGCGGAACTGTTGGGCGATCGCGCTCTTGCAGATTACGAGGACCAGAAGTGTCAACAGGCTCTTCATCTCTTCGGTTCAACTGACACTGACGGACGCGTAACTGGAGGATAACCGGATGACGAAGATCTCACCCTGAACAATGTCCTGGAGATCGGACGATTCATTGGGGCTTGGGCTCCGGTCTGGCATGGCGGGAGAAGAAGCGGGCCATGTATTCGATTGCCCCGGTCATTTGCACCCTGGGCAGACGATGCCCGCTCCCCTTCACTGCATACAGCAGCAACTCATAACCCGATTCCTCCGGCGAATAACGGGTCAAGGTGACATGCTCGGTTTGCTTCAGCACCGCAGGCCCGGGCTCGGCGCCATGATTGGTCGCCCATAGTTCCATGGTCTTCGAGGCCGGATGAAACACTTCTCCTGGCACCTTGGACTCCCCGGTAAAAAGTGCGTCGTCCGTCCCGCAGACAAGCAGGATCGACAACTTCGGACGCCCCTTCGGCACCGGCGGCCTGTTGATCATCGCTCCACGCATCGGGGCAATCGCCGCGAAGAGATCCGTCTCCATCGCCAGCCGAAAGCAGAAAATGGCCCCGCTGGACCCTCCCGTGGCATACAGGCGACTCCGGTCAACGGAGGCGTGCCTGTCCAGGTAATCAACAGTCTTGACCACGAAGCCAACGTCATCGGCACTACTGAATCGATGATTACTGAAGCCATTCCAGGCCGTCACCCCCCTCCGGTTCCGCTTTCCATTGCTGAGACCCTGGGGGCTGACACTGATATAGCCATGATCTCGCACCAGGCGTTCGAGTTGGCGATGATACCCCTCCATGGGACCTCCAGCTCCATGGAATCCGAATACCACCGGATACTTCTTTGATGTATCGTAATCACCGGGGAGGCGCACCAGCATCTGGCGCGATTCCTTGCCGTGCATGAATTCCACCTGATTCGTGCCAGGTTTGAGGTTCTCCCCATATGTCTCCGCGACAGAGGCCAGAGAGAACGCGAGCAGGACCGGAAACGGGTATTTCATTCTTGGGACAAGTCAAGGGCCTCACCTCACCCTCTCATCAACCTTGATACTCCTCCCGCAAGGAACTTCAGCTGACCAGCCTTCTCCGGCGAAGAAACCCGAAAAGCGAGAGGCCACAGAGGGCCAGTAGTGATGGCTCGGGGATGGCATTGCCAGGAGCTCCCAGGGCGATCATATCCGCGCTGCTGAGTGCGGAGTCGTAGATGGCTACGTTACTTACAACGAGCAGGTTGTCTTCCCCGCTCTCATCAGCAAAGAACTTCACGATGTTCCCATTATCTATCGGATACAGTGAGTGCCGTCCATCCAGTCCCTGAGAGAGATGGCTGACCTGGGTTGAGTTGCCCGCGCCGTCAGTGAATACCGTCGCAAAACTTCCCCCCGTCTCCAGTTCCAAGCCCAGGGCCACCGAAAACCCGATCCGGTACCAGTTCTCCGCGGCCAGGGTCTCCGTCGAATAGCCAATCGCGCCAACTCCGATCGCGTTGCCGGAACTGATGAACAAATCCCCATCATTCGCATTCGTATTATTTGTCTGAAGCAGGCTGCGCCAGGTGCCATCCGATGCCGATGGTAGAAATACATCAAAGACGAGGGTGAATTCATTCACATACGCTCCGCCCCCGTTCGCTGCGATATCGTGAGCCGCATCAAAATGATCCCCGGCCCCAATCTGGATGGCTCCATCTTCGACGCTCACCCCGGTCGCTACCGCCAAAGTCGTACCCGACCCCTGCAGCGTAAGATCATTACCAATCGTGGCAGCACCCGGGTTGGCCGCGTCACTGAATTCCCACAACCCGACCAAGGCTCCCGGGCAAGAGAGCGAACCCGCGATAAAAAGCGTCGCGAAAGAGTGAAGGGCCTTCATGGGTGAGCGCCCAGTTAACGCTCCTCCCACCGAGGAACAATCCCTAATTACAGGAAAATCCCGGGCATAGAATCCGGGCGACTCACCTCATCACCCCAGACGAACGTGCCTTTCCGGGAGCAGTTCCCGCTCTAGGGAACCTGCACCCTTACGTTATCAATGGAAAGCCCACTGAAAACGTCCGCACTGTCGTCACTGATAAATTGAAACTCAACAACCATTGACTGTCCGATCGCCTCCACGGGAACGGGCACCTCGATAGATTCATAATCACTGTCAAAGACCGACATATCGAGAATGAAATCCTGCCCGAGAGCAACCAGGTCTCCTGCACGGAGAAAGCGCACGGAGGCGCTGTCGGCCACCCCGTCAGCATCCCGAAACGCCTCAAAGCTTAACACTGCTTCCGCCACCCCGGAAAAATCGATAACCGGGGAACGCAGGCTGATATCCGATCCCGGCCCATAGTCCCCGAGGTTAGTAGACCAGGCATTACCCGAATCCCCTGCCCCCGAGAGAGGCCCGGTGGAACCATTTGGCGCTCCCAGTTCCCACCGGGTATTTCCGATCCCGTCGTTCACCAAGACTGTCCAGCCAGGGGCTCCACTTTCAAGGTCATCAAAGAAGAGCGGCGGTGGATCCTTCTCCCGGACCACGAGAAATCCTTTGCCCGGGTGGGGGAGAGGAATCACAAGCGTATTCACCCCGGAACCATCGGACTCAATGTCCTGTGCCCCTTCCAGTTCCGTCCAGGATTCCCGCGGAGAAGAAAGGTCCGGGTTGATCAGGATGTCATAGAGTTTCCCCGGGGTGCTTTCCCATGAAAGCTGCAACCCGCCGCCCGGAGCGGGATCAACCTCCAATGCGAGGGGATCGATTGCGGGCGAATTAAAATAAATTCCCCCCGGATGCGCTGCTCCCAGTTCCGCAGCAGTTGTTTCGTCTATCGTCTGGTCCAGAAAGGCCACCGCGGCCACCAGGATCTCATGCGTCTCTCCGTTATCATCACTGAAGAGCTTCACCTGTGGAGACGAGTCCTGAATCGTATAAAGGGAGAATCTTCCATCCAGAAGACCGGCCCCGGTGCGCTGATGGACCAGTGCCCCCTCCACGAAGTACTGAGCGATCCCTGCTCCAAGATCCGCCGTGAAAATCACTCTTTGCCATGTATCGGCAGCAAACGCTCCACCCGGTGAATACCCGAGCTCCCCAATCCCCAGGGCCGCATCCGCGCTCACGAAGAAATCCGAGTCATTGGCATTGCTCGGGTTAGTGTTGAAAAACGGGGTCCACCCCAGGGGTGAGGGCACGAGGACATCGAATACAAAGGTAAATTGATTAACGTACTGCCCTCCTCCATTCGGTCCTACCGATAGGAACGAAAGATCAATTCCCTCGGCAGACGACGCGAAGGCGGGAACCCTGAGATAGGACACCCGACCGTCACTCATGTGGGGAACCTGATCGTTGTCCGAGGTCTCCCACGAGACAAGAGACTCGCTGCTGCCGGCAAACGTCAAAACGGAATCACCGGAAACCGCCTCCAGGGTGCCATCCATGTGCCATTCCGTTATCGCCCCCTCCGCTGGGGCCGGAGCGGTCGTAAATTCCCACACCGGTCCGGCAATGGTCCCGGCAGCGGTAACCGAGTCTACCCTCCAGAAGTAAGTTGTATCTGGCTCAAGGTCGCCAACCCGGTAACTACTTGCATCCGTATCCGCGAGAAACTCCGGCGGATTCGTAGTGCCTAGATACAATTCCTGCCTGAGAACCTCTCCCTCGGCCAGGATCCATGACAGGACCGCGGTGCTGCCCTGGTTCGATGCTCCATCGCCCGGAGCAGGATTACTTGCCGCCTCGGCCTGCAGTGGCTGAATCATGCTCATGACCAGGGGGATATCCGTTTCGATGTAGTCCACTCCCGTATTGGCCAACTCGATCATGGTGTCGGGGTCCAGGACCGTATACACCTCGACGATCATTCCTTCTGCCTCCGCTGCGGCCGAGAACTCAAGATTCGCCCCACCGTAACCGTATGAAAAACCAATGACCCCCAGGGCGCGAAGGTTCTCAAAGTAGTTCGGGTCACTACGCCAGGCTGCATCCGGAGCCCCCCAGAGAATCCTGGCCTCGGGCAGCAGCGCCCGGATCTGGTTGGCATAATCCGGATCCCCGGGGGTCCAGAACCAGAGATCTTCGATCGGAAACCCGCTCGCATTGACGGCATCCGCAAATCCCTGGGCCTGACCACCGGTCTTGATATCCAGGTAAATGATGCCCTTGCCCTTTGACGCAACCAGAACTTCCTCCAGGGTCGGCACCCTGGTCCCCGCGAAATCGGGCGAGAACCATGACCCCGCATCCAGTTCCTTTACTTCTGCCAGGGTCAGGGAGGCAATATCTCCGGTCCCGTCGGTAGTACGATCTACAGTTGCATCGTGGAATACGACAACTACCCCGTCACTGGTCATTCGGGTGTCTATTTCCGTCCCCGCGGCACCATCCACGAATGCCTGTGCGATCGCAGGGAGGGTGTTTTCAGGCGCACACGCGGAGGATCCCCGATGTCCCAGTGCATTGACCGGGCGGGACATCCTCTGCGAATAAGGCGGGGCTGCCGGGCCCGGCACATCGGCCCCAAGTGGATTGACCCCTCCCAGGGCCACGACCTCCTCATAGGGCAGTTTACGGTCAATGATGGATATGCTCGCGACATACCCGGCAGCTGTCTCGCTGTTTTCATCGGTAAAGAGCAGAAGGTCCGAGTCGATGGCCCACCTCTCCCCCAGTCCGCTTCCCGTCGTTCCAATCGCCCCGACAAGTTGTCCGTCGATGTAGCGCACGGCCTGCCCCTCCCCCGGACCAGCCCTGACCGACCAGACAATCCGGTGCCACGTATCCGGTTGAATCTGTCCCCGGTAATTCCCATTGATTCCAATACCATTGCCGGTATTCACAAAGAAATCACTGTCCGTGCTGTTCGAAGAGTCCGTCTGCACAAGTCCTCTCCAGACACCGGATGACTGGGACGGATAGAGAACATCCATCACGACGGTATAATTCGAGACGTAGCCTGCACTTTCTCCATAGGGCCCATTGGGGGCAAATCCCGTTTCAACCCTGTAGCCTTGTGAACTTGTACAAGCCGGAAACGACATGACCTGCATGTCCTGTCCCATCGCGAGGGGTAACCCAAAAGAAGAGGCGGGCCCGTGACTCGTTTCCTGTTCTCCCCAACCACTTGCACCCGGGTCATGATACGACAGGGAAGCTGATCCTGATTCCGGGGCAAAGCGGTCGGCCTCGTCCTCAAAATTCCATGTTGTCTGTTCACAGGGGGAAGTCGTCCTGAGCAGGAAGAGGGCTAGAAGAACAAGGGGCAATACTCTCATGGATTCTGCTGGTTAAACTCTGGTCCCGGTTCAGGAATCTATCCCTTCCCAATCTCTCCTTATTGCAAACAGGGATTTGTGAAAATGGCAAATCCTCTGTGGATTATTCAATGTGCTGCCATGGCTCAGATTCTGCTGCTCGACGCTGTCAGTCCCGCCTGACCACAAACCGGACGAACCCAGTGGCCGCATCAGCGGAAAGAGGGTAGCCCAGATCAAGGGTCCGACGTCCCTCCGTATCCCGGATATCATTTTCAACCATCCCGGCAACCGCGCTCCAGGTCTTGAGATCGCTAGACACCTGTGCCTCAACGACAGTCTCCGGATCACTCGTCAATCCAGTGAGTGTCAACCGGATGAATCTGCCATCAACCCGGAGATTGGAAATCGGCGGACTGCCGCTGGCCCGGCGGGGATCGCTCCCAAAGGCAAACTCGACCAGGTTACTTACCCCGTCACCATCCGGATCAGCAAGATTCCCCCACACCGTTTCTTCCAGGCCGGGATCACCAGTCTCGACCGCGAAATACTCTTCCCGCCAAGCATCAAGCTGGGAGGTCGACCCCTCAGTCAATGCAGCAATCGGCACCGTCCGGTCCGAGAACTTCACGAACTCGATTCCAACCAGGGTATCGGAACCGTCCCGTCCTGCAGTCCCATCAACCACCACAACACGCCCCTTGTCGACTCCGGTGGCCGTATAGTCGATCCGCTTACCACGAAAGACCGCGGTGTCCACTCCCATTCCACCATCGAGGATGTTGTTGCCGTCATTGCCGGTCAGGGTGTTGTCCTGCCCGTTGCCCGTCAGGTTGGAATTGCGGGTTCCGACCAGCCTCGCCTTCAGGAAATACTGCGAGTGATGAGTGTAGGGCTTGGCCCGGTCAAAAGTCAGGCTGAAGGTGCCCACGAAATCCGGATCGATCCGGGCCTCGTAAGTCAGATACTCGGGAAAGAACTTCCCCATCAGGGCCCAGCCCATGGGATCCTCCCTCCTGATCTCGGCCCGGGTCTTGGCAATGTATTCTCCCCACATCCCGAGGGATGCACTCTCTCTCCAGGCTCCCCACAGGCCATAGTAGCTGTCTATCAGGCTGGCAAGATACTCCTGGGTCAGGCTGTTCTCATCCGCAAGCTCCTCATACCACTCACGATCCCGCCGTGCCCCCAACGGCCAGATCTGGAAATTATCTGCCATCGCGTTGTTGGTAGCCCGCCGAATCTCCGCCTGGTAGGCGGGCAGCACCCCGGGCTGGGTATTTCGTCCGTCCACCCCGATCCCGGTGTCGTGGACGAGATGCAGGATCTCCTCGAAGGTTGCGTCCCGGTGATCGTAGTCCTGCTCGATGTACCACCGGTGACCCTCGACCTGCATTTCGTTCTGGTAGAGCGGTTGGGCCGGAAGATTCGGCTCATTACCCTCCGAGTGAGTTCCGTTGACCAGCACCAGCATGGCCTCATTGGCAGCCATCCGGTTCCCCAGCGCAGCCTTGGCTGCTCCAAATTCGGAGCCTGGAACATCGGTGAGAAACATGCGCAGGACTTCACGGGCCCGCACGATCTGTCCCTCGCTGATCCGCGACTGGGCGATGATATGGATAGCCTTCCCGTTGGCGGTGGTAACCTTCGTGTAGCGGTTGAACCTGCGGAACGCCCTCGGCAGTCCCTTGGGCATGGCCACGATTCCTTCCGGGGCTGCACTGATGTCGATATCATCGGGGAGGTCCTGCGCCCGGCCCTGCACCAAACAGGACCCGGCGAGAAGCAGCGTGACAAACCCCACCCGGGTTCGTCGCGAAATAGGGACACCTTTGTTCACACCCGCACTCCTAGCAGTCATCACCCGCTCCGTCGAGTGGGCGCGCCTGATTTCAGTGGCAGAAACACCTGTTTCCGTTGCTATACATCCTGAAGAACGCGTGTTCCTCTCTGGAATTATCATTCCGGATCTGGTTGCCTACCGCGATGAGCCGTCTCGGAATCCTCGTATTCCTCGCCTGCGCGTTCAATTGCCAGGCCAAACTGGAAATGGAATCTCTCCCCGGGGACGGGGTGTGGGTCGATCCCCGGTTCAAAAAGACCAACCCGGAAAACCGGATCCGAACCACGGTCTGGTTTGAGAAGCAGTTCCTCGGAGATGGTGCTGCCTTCCTGCGCCGCGCGAAGGAGTTCGCTGGAACGGGACGGACAAAGCTGCGCTCTGAGGTTCTCTCGACCCTGAAAGCCGCCAACGCGTCCTCCCGGAAGGCCTCACAGGAACAACTCAGCGCCCTTACCAGGGCCGGGACCATTTCATCACTGCACTACACTTGGATCGTCAACGGCTTTACCTGCACCACCACCACAAGGGGCGTGGAGAAACTGAAAACCATAACCGGAGTGAAGAAAATCTTTCACGCCGGACCGGTCCGCCAGCTCAAGGCCGCTCCTGCACAGGAGAATCCCTCAGGCGGGGGAAAGTCCGCCGCTACCCCAGGACCGGCTCCCTTCGACCCTGACCGTTACGATCCTCTCTGGTACATCGGGAAACTGAAGGTCGAACGGGTCTGGAAGGAGCTCGGGGTCACTGGAAAAGGCATTCTCAACGTGATCCATGATGGCAATTTCATCCACTCCCCCTGGGTCGACGGGAATCTCCACCGTAACCCCGGCGAGAAAGAGAACAACCGGGACGATGATGGCAATGGACTGGCGGACGACCGGCATGGCTACGATTTCACCCGCGCCACCGGCAACCTGACCCGCCGTCCCCTGCCCCCCGGTCGTCCCCACCCCTCGGTCCTGCACGGCCACCAGTGCGTCTCCATCATCTGCGGCCGCGGCTCGGAGGGTTACCCGGTGCAACCGGGGCTCGCCCCGGATGCAAAGTGGGCCGGGGTCATCGCCATCAACAATATCGAGCAGGCCGTAGAGTGGGCCATCGAGCAGGGCGCCGACACCTACAGCATGAGCTTCTCCCGGCCCGGCCTGGGCAACTACCGCTCACACTGGCGCAAGCTGATGGAACACGGGGCCTTCTGCGGGGTTCACTTCGTCTCCGGCGCCGGAAACTTTGCCCGGGACCAGCCCATCCCCGTCCAGATGCGCATCCCCGAGGACATTCCGCACGCCGTCTTCGCCGCTGCCGGCGTCCAGCGCGACCTCAGCCGCACCCCCTTTTCCAGCCAGGGCCCGGTCGAATGGAAGACCGAACATTACCGCGAGGGACGGGTCAAC
Organism: Roseibacillus sp.; assembly: GCA_022448985.1. Classification (GTDB taxonomy): domain Bacteria; phylum Verrucomicrobiota; class Verrucomicrobiia; order Verrucomicrobiales; family Akkermansiaceae; genus Roseibacillus_B. Next base: position 26,733 of record JAKVCR010000018.1, on the reverse strand, counting down.
AAGCCCGAAGTCTGTGCCTTCAACTTCCGGGTTCCCCTGCTCTCTCCCTCCGGGGGCAAGCCCACCACCACCTGCAGCGGCAACTCCTTCGCCGGCCCCATGTTCTGCGGAACCATCGCCCTCATGCTCTCTGCCAATCCCGAGCTGAAGCCCTGGGAAACCCGCGAGATCATCATCAGGACCGCCACCGACGTGGCTGATAAAGGGTTCGATTCCCAGACCGGCCACGGCCTTATCAACGCCTTTGAGGCCGTGAAGCAGGCCCGGGAGCGAAAGTGAGCATGGAAGTCCTCCTCTTACCACCAAGCAGTTCCAAGATCACTCGGCGGATGGCATTTACTCTGAATCTTGTTGCCCAATGGGCCCGTCTTCACCTTTGTTCGCAGATGCCATGACCCATTCCTTCATCATTCATGTGAGACTCCTTGGCATTCGTCTCCGTCCTTTTCTCGAGAGCTCCCTGACAGGAATCCTCTCCCGCTCCAATTCCCTGAAGGCTCTCCTTCTTCTTATCGCCATGACCATGGTGAGCATTCCGGCTGATGCCGATGTCCGCCTGCCGCGAATATTCGGCAACCACATGGTCCTTCAGCGTGGAGTCAAGTTGCCGGTCTGGGGATGGGCGGAGGCAGGAGAGAAGCTGACCCTCACATTGAAAGGCAGGGGCCTCAACATCAAGGTCGACACCACCGCCGACGGTGGTGGGAAGTGGAGGCTTGATTTGCCTGTGCTCAAGGCCGGCGGACCCTACGTGATGACCGTGACCGGCAAGAATACGGTCACTTTCAACAACGTGATGGCGGGAGAGGTATGGTTGTGCTCGGGGCAATCGAACATGGAGGTTCCTGTCGGCCTGATGAACGGGGCAGCATGGTGGAAAGGCGTTCTCAACTACCAGCAGGAACTGACCTCGGCCAACAACCCAAAGCTGCGCCTGTTCAAGGTCGCCACCACCTGGCAGCGGGCCCCGATCCAGGATGTTAACGGGACATGGGCCGTGTCCTCTCCCGCAACGGCCGTCGGCTTTTCCGGCACCGGGTTCTTCTTTGGGCGGAAACTTGTCAAGGATCTCGATGTCCCCGTCGGATTGATTGCAGCAGCGGTGGGAGGTATGCCTATTGAGCAGTTTTCGCCGCATTCGGGTCAGGCCTTCTGGTATAACGGAATGATTGCTCCGGTCATCCCCTATGGGATTCGCGGGGCAATATGGTACCAGGGTGAGACTAATTTCTGGGCAGGAGACCGGGCCAATTACTTCGATAAACAGAAGGCCCTGATCGATTCCTGGCGACAGATCTGGAAACAGGGTGATTTCCCCTTCTACCTCGTGCAACTCGCTCCCGGCCTGGGAGACCCTCTGCCGCTGTTCTGGGAAGCCCAGGCCCGCACCCTCAGCCTCAAGAATACGGGGATTGTCTCCACCAATGATATCGGCGGAGACCCGGTTCACCCCCGTGACAAGCGTGGAGTCGGCGAGCGCCTGGCCCGCTGGGCCCTCGCGAAGGACTATGGGCGCAATGTCGTTTTCAGCGGACCGACCTTCAAATCGATGAAGATCGAGGGACACATGATCAGGGTGAACTTTGAAAACATCGGATCCGGTTTGAAAGCGAGGAATAATGAGCCGATCAATGGCTTCGAAATTGCCGGGGAGGGAAAGTTCTACCCCGCCAAGGCCCTGATCGATGGCAAGACCGTGCTGGTGGCAAGCAAGAAGGTTCCCAAGCCTTCCCTGGTTCGTCTTGGCTGGCACCATTTGTCCAACACCAACCTGCAGAACAGTGCCGGACTCCCCGCCTTTCCCTTCCGAACCGGCAGTAGTGCCCCGGAAATCGGCGGAAAGAGGCTCTTCAAGAAATCCTCCACCATCACATTGAGGGCCTTGGAGGGCAACGGGAGCATTCACTATTCACTCGATGGCTCCCTGCCCGACAAGACCTCCCCCACCTACACCGTCCCCATTGAGATCAACAAGACTACTGCCATCCGCGCCAGGTTCTACAGGGGCGACGGCGTCATGAGCAGTGTTGCGGAGGCAACCTTCAGCAAGGCCGCACCTCGCAAGTATGGATCGAAAACACTCAACCTCGGTGTCAGCTACAGGTATTATGAGGGCTCCTGGGCGGCGCTGCCCGATTTTGACACTCTCGAAGCCGTCAAGACTGGTATTGCCGATGACTTCAACCTGACCATGGCTGACAAACCGGATGGTTACGCCCTGGCCTTCACCGGGTATCTCGATGTCAGGGAACCCGGACTCTACACCTTCCAGACCACCAGTGATGACGGCAGCGCACTGCTCGTGGACGGGAAGATGATAGTCAATAACGACGGCATTCATGCGCCAGTCGCCAAGTCTGGTGAAGTTTCGCTTCAGAAAGGATGGCGAAAGATTGAAGTGCTCTTCTTCGAAGGCGGAGGCGGGGAAGCCCTGAGCGTTCAATACAAGGGTCCCGATACTCCTCTCCAGACCCTTCCCTGCTGGTGCGAGCAGGGACTGGGAAACCTCGGCCCCTTGAGGATCTTTACCAACAAGTCCGGCATTAAAATCAAGGCCCGGACGGTTTCAGTATCGGGAGACAAGGTCCACCTCGTCCGTGATGACAAGAGGGAATTCGTTGTTCCGGTTGATTCGCTGAGCGCCGCGGATCAGCAATACCTGAAGGAATGGGTTGCCAATGGAGAGAGGTAACCAGCAAAGAACAACTGTCCCCAGGCCCAATGCCCGGCACTGACAATGCACAAGTGTATCCTCAGCTCAATTGATCAAAGAGAGACGTCATGATTACCTCCCTGTTTCCAACCTGTTATCGATCCCCGCTCGTCGTCGGCCTGCTGAGCATTCTCTGGCCATGCGACTTTGCCCGGGCCTGCACCAACATCATCGTGGGCCGTAACGCATCTGCCGATGGATCGGTCATGCTCACGTATTCAGTCGACGGCATTGGGATCGGAAACCTGCATGTCATCGCCGGGCGCGAGGCGCCGGATCCGGATGTGGAGGATGCCGTCGAAGCCGATTGGAAGGGCCCGACCTACCGGGTCGTCGGCTACCTGAATGAGCATCAACTTGCCATTGCGGAAACCACCTGGGATGGGCGTCCGGAACTGAAGGCCAAGGAGGGTCTATCCTATTCACGATTGATGTTTCTGGCTCTCCGCCGCTGCCAGACAGCCCGCGCTGCCATTGAGGAAATTGACCGGTTGACCCGTACCTTCGGTTATTCAAGCACTGGTGAAACCCTCTGTGTGGCAGACAAGAACGAGGCCTGGATCATGGACATCATCGGCAAGGGACCCGATGAAAAGGGTGCGGTGTGGGTTGCCGCGCGCGTTCCCGACGACTCCATCACCGTCTCTGCCAACATGGGCCGGATCACGACGTTTCCCATGGACGATCCCGACAACTGGCTCTTCAGCAGGGACGTCGTCGAGTTTGCGGTCAGGAAAGGCTTCCATGATCCCAGGTCCGGCAAGCCGTTCAGCTTCCGGGATGCCTATCACCCGGACATCAACAGCTACTATGTCCGGGCCTGCGCAAGTCGCGTGTGGAGCGTCTATCGACGCGCCGCCCCTGCCCGGAATTTCAGTGACGACTTCTTCCGTGGTGTCGAAAACGCGGAGGATTACCCGCTTTTCATCAAGCCCGACAAGAAACTCTCCCTGCATAATGTCATGCAGTTGATGCGTGATCACTTTGAGGGAACCCCCTACGACATGACCAAGGGTATTGATGCCGGACCGTTCGGCAGTCCCTACCGCTACCGCGATCTGACGTGGGAAGTCGACAAGAAGCAATTTGGATGGGAGCGTCCGATTTCCACGCAGCAGGCTTCCTGTGTCTGGCTGGCGCAATGCCGGTCATGGCTTCCCGATGCGATTGGCGGCGTTTTCTGGTTTGCTCCCGACGATGCCTACACGTCGTGTTTCGCGCCTTTTTACTGTGGTATCGACGCCGTACCGAAACCCTATGGCAACGGCAAACTCGATCAGTTTTCATGGGATTCTGCCTGGTGGGCCTGCAGCCTGGTTGCCAACTACGCCTACGACCGGTGGTCCCGGGTCTTTCCCGATATTCACGCTGTCCAGCGCGCAACAGAGAACAAGTTTCTCACCCTCCAGTCATCGGTTGAAGAGACTGCCCTGCGCCTTGCCAAAACGGACAAGGCTGCCGCGACCGCATTCCTGACAGACTACTCAAACTCCTGCGGGCAGACCGTGTTCCAGAACTGGAAGGACCTCGCTGGGCAAATTCTCGTAAAGCACAATGACGGATGGCTGAAGAATCCAGGAGAGGCGCCCAGGGGAGTTGGCTACCCGGAGCCGTGGCGCCGCCGCGTGGTGAAGGAGCGCGGAGCGGATTACAGCATTGGAACCGGAAAATGACCGCGGGATCCCTTGCGGGAAGCGGTTTTCAAGAAGGTCCGCCGGCACAGCCACAGGATTGCAGCTTCTATCCCAGCAACTCCTTGATGACCTGGCCGCCAAACTGGCTCAGTTGCTTGAAGCGCCCGGCGTGATAGTAGGTCAGGCGATTGTCATCGAGACCGAGCAGGTGAAGAAGGGTGACATGGACATCACGGATGTGATGCACACACTCAACCGCTTCCCCTCCCAGTTCGTCGGTAGCGCCGACGGTGGCCCCCGCCCGGGTTCCCCCGCCCGCAAACCACATCGCCATCGCCTTGGCATTGTGGTCGCGACCGTAGGACTTTCCCCCCCGCATCCCGTTGTCGGGAGTCCGGCCGAACTCCCCGCAGAAAAATACAAGGGTGTCCTTCAGCATGTCCCGTTGCTTGAGATCCTTGAGGAGGGCCGCGATCGGCCGGTCCACCGACCGGATGAGTGAACCATGGGCCCGCTCAATGTAGTCATGGCTGTCCCAGTTGCCGGCATAAGCCTGCACAAAGCGCACCCCACTTTCCACCAGGCGACGGGCCAGCAGGCACTTGCGCGCAAAGGCATCCGTGTGCGGGTTCCCGATCCCGTACATCTCCCGGGTCGCTTCGGTCTCTCCCTCAAGGTCAAGGACCCCCGGGACCTCGGCCTGCATCCGGTAGGCCAGTTCGTAGGAGGCCATCCGGGCCTCGAGGTCACTGGTCTCCGCCCTCGCCTCCTGGTGCTTCGCGTTGAGCCTGGCGAGGAGATCAAGATTGGCACGTTGCCGTTTCCGGGTCACGCCCGCGGGAGGATTCAAATCCAGGATCGGGCTCCCTTCCGGTCGCAACGGCGTCCCCTGGAAGTGGGCCGGCAGGTAACCGTTGGACCAGTTCGAGGTCCCTCCCTGCGGGTAACTGTTGCGGGGCAGGACCACGAACCCGGGCAGGTTCTGGTTGAGGGATCCCAGCCCGTAGGTCACCCATGATCCCACTGCCGGATCCCCACCGAAACGGTTGCCGGTGTTGACATGATAGCAGGCGGTCGGGTGATTGACCGACTCCACCTGGGCTCCCCGGAAGAAGCACATGTCATCGACCATCTCCTGCAGGTGGATCCATTCCGCACTGATGTCAGATCCACTCTGGCCTGCTTTTACAAAATCGAAGGGACTTTGCACGAAGTAGCGCTTTCCCGAGGACATCGCACTTTCCCGTTCCCCCTGCCGGTTGAAGACCTGGAGATGACGCTTCGCCAGTTCCGGCTTGGGATCGAAGGTATCAATATGCGAGGGCCCCCCTTCCATCATGAGGAAGATGCAGCGTTTCGCCTTCGCTCTGAGGTGACCCCTCCGCGGCTTGAGGTCCGCTTCCCCGGCCTGCAGGAGCGAAGTCAGGGCCAGCGAACCCACACTGGATCCAAGGCCATAGAGAAAATCGCGACGAGGCAGGGAAAATTGGTTCATGGTCAGTTCCGGAACGTCTTCGCGTTCCAGTCCGGGTTACTCGCTAGTCCAGATAGGCGAATTCATTGAGGTTGAAGATGACGAGGCATACCTGGGCCAGCCCCCGGGTCCGGGCATCGACATCACTTCTCTGCAGGTCCGGGACATAGCCCTTGTATGCGGGAAGATGCTCCCAGAATTCATAAGGCTGCCCGGTCTTCTCCGCCATCACGGTGCGTCTGATCTTCACCGGGAAAGCCATCGGTTTGTGCACCCTTCCCTCCTCTTCCTCCGTTGCAGCCTTCCAGTGAACAAGGCAGTCCGCGATCTCCCCGGCCGCGGCGGCCCGGCCGAGGGCCAGTTCGAAGGCTCGCTCCAGCGCTGCCCGGTCACTCCCGGTCTCCCCCAGGAGACGGGCCGCGAAGGACAGGGCCCGTTCGTGCACTTCCTCCGCATTGAAGAGCGTCAGGGCCTGCGGAGCGACCATCGAGGTTTCCCGCAATTCGCACGATTTGTCCGGGCCCGGCTGGTTGAAAGTCTCAAGAAAGGGATCACGCAGGCCCCGCGTCTTCTCCGCATAAAGGCTACGGCGGTTGCGCTGCTCCGGCAGGGGATCAGGTTCATACACCGAGGCCGTTCCTCCCATGATCTGGCGCGGTTGAAACGCCACCTCCCGGTTGATATCCGGCCGGGCGGGAATCCCCCCGACCTGCCGGTTGAGCTCTCCGCTGACCGCAAGCATCGCGTCGCGCAACTCCTCGGCGGTCAACCGGCGGGAGAGGCCCACTGCATACAACTTCCGTCCGGGATCCTTCCCGTCGAGCACCGCGAGGTCCGGATGACGGCTGCTGCGCCGATAAGCTGCCGAACTGACAATCAACTCATTCAGCTTCTTCACCGACCACCCCTGCCCCATGAACCAGTTCGCGAGGTAGTCGAGGAGACCCGGGTGGGATGGAGGAGACCCGGTCCCCCCGAAGTTGTTTGGATTGCCCGCAATCCCCCGTCCGAAATGCCAGCTCCACACCCGGTTCACCATCACCCGGGCCGCAAGAGGGTTCTTTTTGTCCACGATCCACTCCGCAAGGGCAAGCCGTCGCTTGCCCCGGGCGGCAGGAAACTGCACCGGAGGCATTCCTCCAAGGCTCGCAACCGCACTCAAGGGCCCCGGCGTCACGGGATCCCCCCGCGAATAGACATCCCCCCCGGTGAGGATGCAGTCCTTCTCAAGGACACCCTTTCCCCATGGATTCTCCGGCATCGGGATCCGCGAGCTCACATTCCTTCGTTCGATCGTCTTTCCGGTGTTCACCGCCAGGGCGATCGGCTTCGTGCGGTCAAACTCCCACTGGTGCCGGGAGATGTTCTTCGCCATGCGGGCGAGGGAAGCCTCATCCCCCGGGTCCAACCCATTGTCCCCGGTCTTCGCCTCCCCCTTCTCCTCCTTCCGGTTGGCCCTGACCCTCTCGTCCAGTTCCTGCCTCTGCTGCTGGTAGTGGGCGATCTTCTCTCTCGCCCACTTATTGGCCTGCGCAAAACCGGTCCGGTTCTCGTCCTTGAGGAAAGGCGCTTCCCGGTCCGCGAACTGGGTCGTCGAAAACACCGAGAGCATCCGGTAATAATCCCGGGTCGGCACGGGGTCGAACTTGTGATCGTGACACCTGGCACACTGCAGGGCATGGGCGAGGAAAGCCTGCCCCACGGAATCGGTCACGTCATCCAGCCATTGCTGCCGGGTGACCCGGAAAACGCTCATCCCGGTCTGCTCCCACGGACCCATCCGGAGAAACCCGGTCGCCACCAGGTTCTCCGCATCACTCTCATCCATCTCATCCCCCGCGATCTGCTCCCGGACAAACTGGTCGTAGGGCTTGTCGGAATTGAAGGACCGCACCACGTAATCCCGGTAGCGCCACGCATTGGGCCGGGTGTAATCATTGGCAAATCCCGCCGAGTCCGCATAGCGGGCCACATCCAGCCAGTGACGCCCGAACTGCTCCCCATAATGGGGACTGGCCATCAGGCGACCGGCGTAAGCCCGCACCGCGGCAGCCGGATCCTTCCCGCACTCCCCTTCAAATTCCCGGACCTCCCTAGGCGCGGGGGGCAACCCCGTCAGCCCGAAGCTCATCCGCCGGGCCAGTTCGCCCGGACCCGCCATCGGCGCCGGTTCAAGACCCACCTTCCCGAGCGCGCGATCGACAAACCAGTCCACCGGGTGCACTCCTTCCGGAACCTCTTCCACCTTGAACGGTCGATAAGCCCAGAGCTTCTCCGCTTCGTAGCGCCGGTTCGTCCAGTCCGCTCCCAGTCCCCCGGAAGTTTTCACCGTTTCCCCTTCCGCATAACGGTCCCGCAACTCCCGGATCCGCTTGGCATCCGGCCACGGGGCCCCGGCATTGATCCAGTCCCGGATCTTGTCCTGCTGCTCATTGCTCAGACGGTCCGCTTCCTTCGGGGGCATCTCGTAATCCTCGTCCTCCCAGGTGGTCGCGATATGAAAGAGACTCTCGGCCGCATTTCCCGGAACGAGGACCGTGCCACTCTCGCCCCCCTTGAGAAGGAGTTCCCGGCTCGTCATCTCAAGACCTCCTTTCAGCTTCCTCCCCTCTCCCCGGCTGTGACAGGCGATGCACTTCTCCGCGATGATCTCCCTCACGTGCAGCGCGAAGAGAATCTCCCCCCGGATGGGTTCATCGGCGGCGCAGACCCGGGAAGCGCACAGCAGGAGAGCTGCAACCGGAAACCACGCCACTCTGATCCTGGGATGGGCCATTGGAGGACAAAGCTTCAAATACCGCCAGAATCTTGCAATACCCGATTTTCACCTCCTGGCACGGGGAGGCGGGATTCCCTGCCCTGCGTCCGGTATCGAAATCCGGTGCATGCTTCCCCTGCCCCGGGCAGTGTGGTAGGGCTGCGGTCTCATGAAGACGCTCCCTGCCCTTCTTGCAGTCTTTGCGCTATCCGCCCTCCCTGCATGGGCCGAACTCGTTACCGATCCAGAAACCGGTCTGCGGACGGGAACCCTCACGGTCAACGGTGCGACTTATACGATTCGGCCCGGGGCCGATCTCAGGAGGGCCAACCTCAGCGGGGCCGATCTCAGTGGGGCCGCACTCTGGGATGCCAACCTCTACGATGCCAACCTCAGTGGAGCGAATCTCAGTGGGGCCTCCCTCGAGGGGGCCGATCTCTCTTGGACAGAGCTGAAAGGAGCCGATCTCAGCGGGGCCTACCTTCAGGGATCCTTGCTTCGATGCACATCCCTGGATGGGGCAAACCTCAGCGGGGCAAACCTCAGTGGGGCCCTCTTCGATGGTCTGGACCTCAGCGAAGCGAACCTCTTTAAGGTCAGGTCCGGTTCCGGTGGTGCCGAGGGTTGGCCGTGGGAAAGCATTTCATTCTACCCGAGACTCCCGACCGGCTGGATATACTTTGATGGCTATCTCATCGGCCCTACCGCCGATCTCAGCGGAGCAGAACTTGAAAATCTCGACCTTAGCGGGGTCGATCTCCGTGAGGCCAATCTCAGCGGGATCAGCTCCGGCAACATCACCGGAACGCCCTTGGCTCTCCCGGTTGGCTGGGAATTGTTGAATGGTCATCTCATCGGCCCTCATGCCGACCTCGAAGGGGCCGACCTTGAAGGAATCGACCTTGTGGGCGTCGACCTCACCGGTGTCCGGTCGGACGACATTTCCGGAACCCCATCAACCCTCCCCACTGACTGGAGACTCATCGATGGGTATCTCATCGGCCCTTCCGCCGACCTCAGCACGGACAACCCCGATCCCTTCGACCCCATGGGGCAGACCTTCCTCAACGATATCGACCTCAGCGGAACAAACCTCAGTGAGGCCAACCTCAGCGGGGCGGATCTTTTCGATGTGAACCTCAGCGGGGCCGACCTCAGCGGGGCCAACCTCAGCGGAGCCAACCTCACGAGAGTCAATCTCAACGGAACCGATCTCAGCGGGGCCAACCTCAGCGGAGCCTACCTCAGCAGCGTCAATCTCAACGGAACCGATCTCAGCGGGGCCAACCTCAGCGGGATCAGTTCCGATAACATTACCGGGGCACCCCTGGCCCTCCCCGCTGGCTGGAAATTGTTGAATGGTTCTCTCATCGGGCCTTCTGCCTACCTCGGCGGGGCCGACTTCAGTGGGACAGACCTCAGTGGAGCCGACCTCAGCGGAGCCCTCCTCTGGGATTCCAACCTCACGGGAGTGAACCTCAGGGGGGCCAACCTCAGCGGAGCCAACCTCGAAGGAACAAACCTCGAAGGGACAAACCTTGAAGGCGTCGACCTCACCGGCGTGCGGTCCCGTAACATTTCCGGAACCCCGTCAGCCCTCCCCCTCAACTGGAGACTCATTGATGGGTATCTCATTGGCCCTTCCGCCGATCTCAGCGCGGAGGAAGACCTGGATGATTTCGGCAAAGGGGGAGGGGCGACCTTCCTCAACAATATCGACCTCAGCGGGGCCAACCTCAGCGAGGCCAACCTCAGCGGGGTGGAACTCAGCGGAGTGAATCTCAACGGAACCGATCTCAGCGGGGCCAACCTCAGCGGGATCAGCTCCCATGCAATTACCGGTACGCCATCAGCCCTCCCCCCCGGCTGGATACTCGTCCGCGGATACCTCATCGGCCCTCATGCTTATTTGGACGACCCCGCGCGCCCCGTAGACCTCAGCGGGGCAAACCTCCAAGGCGCAGACCTCAGCGGGGCAGACCTATATGCAGACCTGGAAGGAGCCGACCTCCGCGACGCCAACCTCAGCGGGGCCAACCTCGGGCACTCCAATATCACAGGAGTGAACCTCAGGCGGGCAAACCTCAGCGAGGCCAACCTCGAAGGGGCCAACCTCGAAGGGGCCAACCTCGGCGGAGCAGACCTCAGCGGGGCAAGATCCGGCCCCATTTACGGGACACCATCAGCTCTCCCGGTTGGCTGGACAGTCATTGGCGAGGACCTGCCGGGAGGGATTGAAGAAAGCAGATATCTCATCGGCCCCGGTGCCGATCTCAGGGTCCCCCTCGACGACCCCTTCGACCTGGACCCCTTCAACCTCGACCTCAGCGGGGCAAACCTCAGTGGAGTCGACCTCAGAGGGGCCAACCTCAGTGGACACGACCTCAGCGAGGCAGACCTCAGCGGGGCAAACCTCAGCGGGGCAAATCTCAGCGGGGTAAACCTCAGCGGGGCCTACCTAAGACGCTCCGACCTCAGCGGAGCCAACCTCAGCGGGGCCGACCTCCACAGGGTCAGCTTGAGAAACGCCAACCTTAGCAGTGCCAACCTCTCCAGGGTCAGATCCAGTTACATTACCGGAAGGCTATGGGAACTGCCAACGGACTGGAGCCTCATTAATGGCTACCTCATCGGCCCTACCGCCGCTCCTGGCGAGCCGCACGGCGGCGATGACGACCCCTGGCCCGAGCCCGACGAGGAGATCGCCTCGGTACACCTGAGCGGAGCCAACCTCAGCGGGATGAACCTGCAGGGCATCGATCTTAGCGAGGCCGATCTCAGCTTGGCTGACCTGAGCGGGTCCAACCTCAGCGGGGCCAGCCTCTCACAGGCCAATCTCATCGGAGCCAATCTCAGCGAGGCCGATCTCAGTGGGGCCGATCTCAGCTTGGCTGACCTGAGCGGGGCCAACCTGGAACGGGCTAACCTCGAAAGGGCCGGACTCGTCGGCGTCGATCTCCTCCTGACTTATCTCGACGGAGCCAACCTCACCGGGGTGTATTCCGGTGAGGTCACCGGATTTCCGGTAGTCCTTCCAACTGGATGGAGCCTCATCCACGGCTATCTTGTCGGCCCTGGTGCCAACCTCGGCACGGCCGACCTCGAAAATGCCAACTTGCTCGGAGCCAACTTGGAAGGGGTCAATCTGAAGGGCGCCAACCTCGTTGGGGCCAACCTCTTCGCTGCCGACCTGGAAGGGGCAAATCTAAGCTGGGCGCGCCTAGAAGGCTCCAACCTTGCCGGGGCCGACCTCAGCGGAGCTTCCCTTTTCCTTTCCAGGCTATGCCATGCCAACCTCAGAGACTCCGGACTCGAGCGGACCGACCTCAAAGGGGCGGATCTCACAGAGGCAGTCCTCCTCGGGGCCAATTTGGCAGGGGCAAATCTCAGTTGGGCGCTCCTAGAAGGCTCCAACCTCCGCGGGGCCAACCTCGGACTAGCCGACCTCAGGAGAGCCAACCTCAGAAGGGTCAGGTCCGGTGACATTAGCGGCGGAGTGCCACCAGCACTCCACGCTGACTGGAAACTCATTCACGGCTATCTCATCGGCCCTGGGGCCGACCTCAGCGGGGCCGACCTCAGCGGGGCCGACCTCAGCGGAACAAACCTCTTCGACGCTGACCTCGGGAGAGCCAACCTCAGAGGGGTCAGGTCCAGTGACATTATCGGAATACCATGGGCACTGCCAGATGGATGGATAATCTCTAATGGCTATCTCCTCGGCCCTGGTGTCAACCTCAGCAGGACAGACCTCAGCGGGGCCGACCTCAGCGAAACCAACCTCAGCGGGGCCAACCTGGAACGGGCTAACCTCAGCGGGGCGGATTTCACCTCGGGTGGTCTCCGCGACGCTGACCTCGAGGGAGCCAACCTGGAAGGGGCTGATCTCCGATGGGCCAACCTCTTCGACGCTGACCTCAGGGAAGCCAACCTCAGAGGCGTCGACCTCAGCGGAGCAGTGCTCACGGGAGCGAACCTGCAGGGGGTCAGGTCGGGCAATATCATTTCCGACCCTGATACCCTTCTCCCCGCAGGCTACCAGATCATCGGTGGCCAGATCATCCCGGACGCGCAACCTCCTGCAATAACGGCCTGTGGCCTTGTGAATGCGACAACCTTCTTCATTGAGTTTGAACCAGCGGGTACAGGATACCGGGTGATGAGCAGTTCAACGCTGGACTTCGGCGATGCGGTAGAAGTGACGCCCACCGTTCAACCCACCAGCGCGACCGACAACCGCTTTGAGTTTACGGCCAGTGGCTCGAAAAACTTCTACCGGCTCGAGCCGATTCAATAAGAAGCACCCAAACGCACAGGGCTCCAGAATTTCGGGGAAACCAGTTCACCGTCTTTGTAGATCCATTCGCCCGACTTCTGGCCGTTCTCGCGCCAAACCGTATAGGGGTCATCCGGGTTGCCGTCCTTGAACTGGAACAGGATCCTTACTTGTCCCGAATCATGCATCTTTTTTGCCCATCCACCCCACCACTTAGACATTGGAGATTGACGGAGTGGCAGCCTATGACTGAATACGGGCTGAATGCCTCCAAACCCACCACCACCGGGACAACCGCAAATTAATATCGTCCAGAAGAACAATTCTGGATGCCGGACTCTCCTCTTTGTTTGCCTTGGAATAGTCCTTGCTATTACTCTTGTGATTGGCGGTTGCGTTGTTCTTGGCGTCTGGACGATTGGCGAGACCGTTGATCAGGTTGTAGAAAGCGTTAAGGAGACTGAGGCCGAGGCTAAAGCCTCACCAATCACCGCGATTACATGGGATGCCGTGACTAATGCTAGAAGCCCCGACAATACTCTCACGGAATTGCAGCAAGCAGAGCTCCGACAGAACGTGCTGGGCAAACGAGTGCGCTGGTCCGGGACTTTGGTTGAGGTAACGTCGGGCTCCCACGTGGCGCTCCATGTGAGTATGGACGGCGATTCGAAAACAGACGTGGTGATTCGGCTTTTGGCCGACCAAAAGAAGAGCGCAGGAGAGATCGCGAAGGGCGAAGCTGTGACCTTCGAAGGGACAATCGATGAACTTGGCAGCGAATTCCTGCATGCTAGGCTCAAATATGGGCAGATTGCCCCCCCGCCCTGAGCCCGCACCGTGCTTCCTGCACCTTTGCAGGCTGTGAGTGCTCAAACAGCACTCGCGGACAGAAGTCCCGCGGGATAAGGGCAGTATAAGGGCTCTAACAGAAACTGAAGGCGGCCTCCTCAATATTCATAACCCGTTGATGACCAGGCCGTGCCGCCGGAGGGAATCGAACCCTCACTCCCTTGCGGGAAACGGATTTTAAGTCCGTAGCGTCTACCAATTCCGCCACGGCGGCATTTGCCGGTCAGTTGTTATCGCCTGGGATAGGAATTGGATCGGCCTCAGGTTCGGGAGCAGGTGCAGGTTCAGGATCGGAAAGAGGTTCCACCTCAGGCTCAGGAGCCGTCTCTGGAATCAAGGGAGGATTTTCAATCCCTTCGATGGCTCGTTCAATGAGAAGCTTCATGTCCGAGTTCTCCCCGGCAGCTTCCAAGGCCTTGCGAAGAATGGGAATACTGGTCTCGGTCCCCACCCGCCGCAGGATCAGCAGGGCAGATCGCCGCACGGCCAGATTCCCGGCAGTAATGCAGGGAAGAAGCACCGCTTCCATCTCGCTCCCCATGGAAATAACCTCACTCTCCCAGTCGAGGGGCGATGCCTCCCAGAGAACCTTGAGCAGCGGAACGACGCCGACAGTCCGGCGCCCGATGAGAAATTCGATCATGCTCTTGGGGACTTCCTCATTCCTGCCCAGGAGATCCTCCACGAGACGGGCCACCGCAACCTCCGCTCCGTCCTCAGGCTCCGACCACACCATGATCGCCTTGCAAATGGCCGAGCGGAATTCGGCATCGGCATCTTCATCCAGCAATTCAACCAGGCGCCTGGCAATCTCGGACCGGAAGCGGGACGGCTCAACCGTGGAGAGCCGCTGGGCCGCATCCTTCACCCGGTCGATATCGATATGCTCAAGTTCCTTCTGATTCAGAACGATGAAGGCCTCACCTGTCCTGTTGTTGAGCTTCCCCTCGAGTTCGGAACTGGGTTCCGCAAGATGTTCTCCCTTCACCACGATGCGGAGTACGCGCAGGTCCTCATAGACATCCTCCACGTCCGAAAAACGCTCCACCAGTTCAATCAGCTCGGGCATCTTGATACTGATACCCTCAATAACGAGCAACCCTCCTTCCCCACGCGGATAAAAGGCCGGTCGGGCAGCCGCCCCGGTTTTTCGCTGGAGATAGCGCTGAATCTGGTAACGAAAGTGCTCCCTCATCTTTGGCGCCCATAGCGCCCATACCGCTTCCTCCCCGAAAGATTCGATGGCTCGCTCAATGGGATCGTAGGCCATCGCCTTGCGCGCCTCATCCCTGGGCATTCTTAGGGGGACTGCCTCAGGGCTGACCTCCGGCGGCAGCGTCGGATTTTCAGCCGCCTGGGATTCCACCGGCGAACTCCGCTGAGGAAGGATCACGGTGAGCAGCACCGCCGCGAGCGCAAGTGCCATCCCGGCAAGGGACGCCTGCTTGCGCCGCCTCACCCCCCCGGAGAGGACGAGGGACAACCCTACTACGGCAACGAATCCACTCAGCAGGATCCTCTTTCCCATCTCCATATCACTGAAGATGCCGCCTTCCATTGAACCAAAGACGAGGATGACAAGATACGCCACCAGGATAAGAGTCCCAATCACCCCCGCCACCGTCCGCGCGGGAGTTGGGGGGATGACATCGGCCGCCGTCGCGCTTTCACTGTAGGTAGCGGTGGCAAACTCTACCAGTGGAGCGGACTCCCCCGGCGCCGGCGCATTCCCGTATTGCTTGAGGCCGGGTTTCTTTATGTCGCCCGGGTAGTAACGGTCCCGCCCAGGCACGATGGCATCCTTGTCGACTACAAACTGCTTCTCACAGGACCCACACTCGACGGTCCGCCCCTCCAATTCATCGTTAACCGAGAACTGCCGCTGACAGGCTGGGCATTGGATACGGAGAGTCATGGGAAGGGCTGCAGATACGGGGTGGAGACAGGTTCCCCGTAACAGGACGCAGTTTCAACACAATCCGTTCGAACTTTCTCCCCGCAAGGGCAGGATTCCCGTCCGGGCAAGACAGACTCTTGACCCTCCGACTCGGTAGGATAGGAAAGGTCAATGCCGCCCGATATCGTAGGACTTTTGACCCTGCAGGAACGTGATCTACGCCTCCAGGAGCTCCGTAAGGAACTGGAACGTATTCCCAAGGAGCAGGATCTGGCCCGGGAGAGACTGGCCACCCACCAGCAGGCAGTAGACGACGCCAAGGCCGCCCTGCAGGAAAACGGGGTTGCCATCAAGGGTGTCGAACTCGATGTGGGCACCCGTAAGGAGTCCATTACTCGTCTCAAGCAGCAGCAGTTTGAGACCCGCAAGAATGAGGAATACCAGGCTCTGGGAGTAAAGGTCAGTCACTATTCAGACGAGATCGATGGACTGGAAACGCGCGAACTGGAACTCATGGAGAGTGGAGATCAACTGCGGGGCACACTGACGGAAGCGGAAGCGGCCTACTCAACCACCAAGGGAGGGGTGGATGAGGAGATCAGCATCCTTCAAAAACGGGCCGACGAATTCTCCCGGGAGGCACAGACCCTTGAGGAGGAACGTCAACAACTTCTGGTGGGGATGGACGAGAGTCTTGTCTCCATCTACGATCGCCTGCTCAAGCTACGGGGAGCACCCGTGGTGGTCCAGATCACGGGTGAACGGCAATGCCTTGGCTGCCACGTGAAGGCCACCCCGGCCACCATGGTCCGGGTGCAGGCCGGCAAGGAACTCGTGAACTGCGAGAATTGCGGGAGAATCCTCTATCCGCAGTGATCCGGCTACCTGCCGCGGAAAAAACAATTGCATCTAGAGAGGGCATCGTGTAGCCCTCCCCGCCCTCCAGCGCTCCCAGCCCATCACTCATCAGAACCATGAACGTCATCCAAAAAATCGAACAGGAGCAACTCAAGGAGGACGTCACCGATTTCAACGTAGGCGACAGTGTAAAAGTACACACCCTTGTTCGAGAGGGCAGCAAGGAGCGTGTCCAGATCTTTGCGGGGCTGGTCATCGCCAAACGAGGCAGCTCCGTTAACGAAGCCTTCACGGTAAGAAAAATCTCCTACGGCGAAGGAGTAGAGCGGGTTTTCCAGCTCCACTCACCCCGTGTTTCCAAGATCGAGGTGACCCAGCGCGGCAAGGTCCGCCGCGCCAAACTCCACTACCTGCGAGGGCGGGTCGGAAAACGCGCACTCCAGGTAAAAAGCCGCGACCAGCAGTAACGCGGCCCTTCGCGCTATCGGCAAAGGCTGTCCCCGGGGACACATTTGCTCTTCCCGCTCTTCCGAGGCTTGAAATCCGGAAGACATGAGGGATCCTGTCTCAACGTGCGAATTCCCATTCCGATAGTCGTCGGTATTTCGCTTCTGGCAGTGGCTTCATTCTGGTGGCTCCGTACCAGGGATATGGACTTTCTCACCCCCACGGGAGTGATCAAGCCGCTCCCT
The DNA here is from genome assembly GCA_022448985.1 of Roseibacillus sp. Lineage (GTDB taxonomy): Bacteria > Verrucomicrobiota > Verrucomicrobiia > Verrucomicrobiales > Akkermansiaceae > Roseibacillus_B. The sequence goes on along the minus strand of JAKVCR010000018.1, from coordinate 9,582 downwards.
CAATTCATGACCGACCCGGCGGGCAACCCTGTGTCCTCCGAACCTGTCCCGGGTGCAGAGCTTCCGAAGTCTGAAACGCCCACCCCCTCGCCGTCCCCCAAAAAGCCCGACTTTGACTTGGGAGACCTTGAGAGTGCACCGGGACTCGCCGAGTATTCCGAGCATGCGCCCAAGGGGGCCGGCTACCTCCTGAGCCTAGCCACCGAACTGGAACTCCAGGGTCACTGGGACCGCTCCCTCCTGGCCTGGGAGCGTGTCCTCGACTCCTGCCATCCCTCCCCCCGGGAACGGAGGACAGCTGAGGATGCGGTAGCTCGCATCCGCCCCACTCTGACCCATTGGAACATCGATCCAGCTGGCGATATCCCCCTCCTCCTCCAACTCGGCAACCCACGGCGCACTTCCGATAACCTCAAGCAGGCCGCCCAGCAGGCGGCAGACTTCCTGCGGCAGGATTCCGACCACGCCCTTCTCATCGAAGCACGCATCACATCCTCGCGCTCCGGCAACAAAGGCGTAAGCGCACCCATTGCCATCCATTTCTCCGGCTCCAGGAAGGACCAGCCTCGATTACGCTCCATGACACCCGGCAACGATGAGATCGAGCATCACCGCCTTCTCATTCTTTCCAACTCCTACCAATTAGTCCGCCAGGAGCTCACCGATGTAGACGGGATCGTCCCTCCGCAGAGCAGCAACCATCCGGGAAATCCCAAACTCGATTTCCAGCGGCAGGTCACCCGGTTGCACTGGCTCCGCTTCGCAGAATCGCTTAATCGCTCCTCCTCCGGCCAAAACTGACGAACGAACCGGAAATGGAGCAGATCTGACCCACCACCCCCTGAATCAGCACTCACTGTTTGGTGGTTCTGCACAGCGGTTGGACAGGTAATGACCAATAATTGACCTGTTTGTCTTTTGTGGGCACCCGGCACCCGGTGCTCCTTTGACAGGGGAGCCGATCCGGCCCACACTAACGGCATGTTAAGACTGGCTCTTGCCTCCGCGTTTCCGCTCCTTGGCGGTCTCGTCCTCGCCCAGGACGGGAAGAAGCCAGGCGCGGAGGTCCCCCCGGTGCGCGACCTCGGCAATGGCAAGTTTGAGGTAGGTCTGGTCACCTTCCACCAGAAGACCCGGGAGATCAATTTTCCGGCTGAGGTCAACATGCAGGAGGGCGCCCTGGAGTATGCCGTCGTCCATCAAAATGGCAAAATCCATGAAGCGATTCTCATCACCAAGGCGCGCCCCTTCCACGTCAACATCGCCCTGAAGATCCTGGGATATAAGGAGTCCAAGGAACTGTTCCCCATCCTGGGTGAGGACTTCCGCCCTACCGGCAAGTTCCCGAAGGTTCCCGAGGAGATCAGGAACGCCGCCCGGGCCGAGATCCACCTCCAGTGGAAGAACAAGGACGGCAAGGTGCAGGCCGCCACCCTTAACGACTGGATCACCCACACCGTAACCAAGAAGCCCCTGGCCCCCAAGCCCTGGGTCTACGGGGGCTCCTACGTTCACGAGAACTCATTCCAGGCCGAAGCCTCCGGCGACATTGTGGCCCTTTTTACCAATAACGCCTCCCTCTTTAACTGGCCTGGGAGGGACGGAAATCTCGACGATGTCTGGATCCCCACCACTGCACGTGTTCCGAAGGTAGGCACCTCGGTCACAGTCACCATCAAACCCTTCCTCCAAGGAAAAGCGGACGGGGAGAAAAAAGCCACTGGTCGACTCAGGGGAAACAGCGGGAGGCAACCCGGAGAAACGGAAGACTGTCCTCCTGGCATCCTTGGATTGCTGGAAACCCCTCCTCGAATATCAGAGAACCTTGCTCCCACGTTTAACAGGAGTCCCTCCCCAGAACCTTCTCCACTCTAGGAGAATTGAACTTCCAGAATCATGAATGTCCTTCTTGTCCCCATCCTCGCCGCCACGACGCTGTGCGCGACCATTCAACTCCAGGCCCAGGAGCAGAGCGAATACCTCTCGCTGCGCCTCGAAATGGAGCGCGCCATCCGCAAGGGCAACTCGTTCCTCAAGAGCCAGCAGGAAAAAGAGGGTTTCTGGGCTGAAAAGGAAACGCCAGCCCTGACTGGCCTGGTCCTTGCCGCCATGATGCGCGACCCCGGCCTCGATTACACCAAGGCCCATCCGGAACATATCGAACGTGGATTCGGCTGGTTGCTAAAGCAGCAGAAGGATGATGGCGGGATCTACGTCAAGGGTCTGGCCACCTACAACACCTCTTCCTCCATCATGGCCCTCCTCGCTCGCGGACGGGAAGAAGATGAACCGGTCATCCTGAAGGCCCGGGAATTCCTCATCAATCAGCAGACCGACTGGGGCAACAAGGGCACTGCTGATAACAAGTATGACGGGGGAGTTGGCTATGGAGGCACCTATGCCCACTCCGATATGTCTAACACCTACCTTGCTATCGAAGCGCTCTACCACTCCCGGCAGATCGCCAAGGATAACAAGGTCGGCAAACAACCCGAGCTCGACTGGAAAGCCGCCCTGAACTTTATCTCCCGCTGCCAGAACCTCGAATCAACCAACGACCAGGTCACCGCGGTGTCCGAGGAAGATGAAGGGGGATTCGTCTACTTCCCGGGCGACAGCAAGGCCGGCGAACGCAAGCTTCCCGATGGGCAAACGGCCCTGCGCTCCTACGGTTCAATGTCCTACGCCGGACTGCTTTCCCTCATTTATGCCGACCTCAAGCCGGAGGACAAGCGGGTCAAGTCGGTCCTCAGGTGGCTTGGCGATAATTATACCCTGAAAGAGAATCCCGGCCTCGGACAGCAGGGCCTCTATTACTATTACCATGCCATGACCAAGAGCCTCGTTGCTGCCGGCATTGACCTCCTCGAACGACCAGACGGCACCAAGGTAGACTGGCGCAAGGATCTCGGACGTCTCCTTGTGAGCAACCAGGGCAAGGATGGGTCCTGGGTCAACGAAAATTCCCGCTGGTGGGAGAATGACGATATACTCGTCACCTCCTACGTCGTTCTTACCCTTGAGCAGCTCTATTACTCGATCCCGGAGTAAGGCCCCTCTCTTCAAGAACCCGACACATAAAGGAAATGGTCGGGGAGACAGGATTCGAACCTGCGACTTCCGGCTCCCAAAGCCGGCGCTCTACCAAGCTGAGCTACTCCCCGCCAGGAGTAAGGTGAGCGGACGGTCCCCGATTCTGCAGTCTCGATCAAGGCGGAACTAGCAATGGCTGAGGGCGCGGCTCCTGCAGAGCGATCCCCGCCTCCGCCTTCCAGCCCTCGCCTTGCCCAAGATTCTCAGTATTTCGGCCCAAATCCTCTCCCCACGCACCGGAAGATGCGATAGCCTCCCCAAAACTTCGCCCCTTAGAATCCCACCAACGGAATGAATCTGCAAATTCGATCCCTCCTGCTCCTCCTCAGCGTGGTTGTTATCCATGGCGGGGCCACGGGTGCCGAGATCGATTTCAATCGCGATATCCGGCCCATCCTTTCAAACAACTGCCTTGCCTGCCACGGACCGGACGAGAAGGAGCGAAAAGCCAAGCTGCGACTCGACACCCGCGACGGGGCGACTGCCGACAACGATGGCATCCGGGCAGTTGTCGCGGGCAATATCGACGCCAGCGAACTCATCTACCGTATCAGCGCCGACGACCCTGATGATTTGATGCCTCCGCCAAAGCACGGCAAACGCTTAACTGCCGAGCAAGTCACCATCTTCAAGCAATGGATTAAAGAAGGCGCAAAATATGAAACGCACTGGTCATATGTAAAGCCCTCGCGCCCCGCAGTGCCAACCCTTGCTAACGGAAAGGTAAAAGACACCGATGTCATTGATGTCTTTCTCGAGATCCAGCGTAAACAGAAAGGACTCAGCGCGTCCCCGGAAGCCGATAAATATACCCTGATCCGCAGGCTCTCACTCGACCTCACCGGGTTGCCCCCGACATTAGAGGAGGTTGACACCTTCATCGCCGACAAAAATCCAGGCTCCTACCCTGAACTTGTCGACCGCCTGCTGGCAAAACCCGCCTTCGGTGAGCACTGGGCGCGCATGTGGCTTGACCTGGCGCGTTACGCGGACTCCTCGGGCTACGCTGATGACCCGGCACGCACCATCTGGGCCTATCGCGACTATGTGATCCGCTCCTTTAATCAAAACAAGCCTTTCAATCAGTTCACCATTGAACAAATAGCTGGAGATCTTCTGGAAAAACCAACCAATGGTCAACTGGTAGCGACCGCCTTTCACCGCAATACTCAAACCAATAACGAAGGCGGCACAAACGACGAGGAATACCGCAACGTCGCGATCGTCGACCGTGTCAACACCACCATGGCCACCTGGATGGGCACCACCATGGCCTGTGCGCAGTGCCACACCCATAAATACGACCCTATTTCACAAGAGGAGTATTTCAGGATGTTCGCCATCCTCAACCAGACCCAGGACGCTGACCGTCGTGATGAAAGCCCCACTATCCCGGTCTTGAGTGGCGCGCAAAAACAGCAACAGGAGGAAATCGAGACACAAATCGCCGAACTGGAAAAATTACTCGTTACCCCAGATACGCAAACCCTTGAAGCCCTGACAAAATGGGAAGCGGGACTGGTTGGCGAAAAAAAACAGTGGTTACCTCTCGGCGAAATATCGGCAACCGCCAATTCGGAAGCAACCTTTACGCGCCTGGATGACGGCTCCTACCTGGTGGGCGGCAAGTCGGCACCAACGGACACTTACACCATTGAGGGCCTCGCAAAAAACACGGCAATCACCGCTGTCCGACTCGATGTCTTGAGTCATGAGAGCCTCAGTCCCGGGAAGGGTCCCGGCCGGAAGAAGGGCAATTTCGTGCTCAATGAGATCGAACTGGTTAGCACGGCGGATTCACCATCCAAGCTTGGCCGCTTTGTGCGCATCGACCTGCCCGGCAAAGACAAGATCATTAACATCGCCGAGGTCCAGGTATTCAGCGGCACCGAGAATGTGGCGCTGAAGGGCAAGGCAAGTCAGGCGGGCAATTATGCTGACGCAGTGGCCGGGCGGGCAATTGACGGCAACACCAACGGAAAATACGAGGCGGGAAGCGTTGCACACACCGCACTCGGCAAGGAGAACCTGTTCTGGGAAGTCGATCTCGGTGAACAGCACGACATTTCACGCATCGTGGTCTGGAACCGCACCGATGCCGGGGTTGGCCCAAGGCTTGATGGCTTCAAACTCTCCCTGCTCGACGACAAGCGCGGGACAGTCTGGAGCGAGACCTACAAGAAAGCGCCGCAGCGTGAAAAGGAAATATCCCTAGGCGGCGGACAACGGGCAGTGTTCTCCCATGCCACTTCAAGTTTCGACCAGGAGAAGTTTGGTGTTGCCCTGGCAATCGACGGAAATGCCGACGGGCAGTCCGGATGGGCAGTTGCACCACAGCTAGGAAAAGACCACCATGCTGTCTTCGAACTGGAGAGTCCATTACCCGGGGGAAAACTGCAATTCACTCTCAGGCAAACCTATGTCGAGCACGCCATCGGGCGCTTCAAGATATCAGTCAGCAGTTCCTCGCAAGCGCCCCGTGCCCTGCCTCACAAGGTTGCTGAAATCATCGCAATACCTGTAGAAAAGCGCAGCGAAAAACAGATCACGGAATTACTCCATCACTTCTCCAGGCTTAATCCCCAGACCGTCAAGACCAGTGCGGAGCTCACAAAACTCAGGACACAACTCGCCAGCCTCAAGCCCACCACCACCGTTCCTGTCATGCGCGAGCTTGCCGCAGGCAAGGAACGGAAAACCAACATCCAGATGCGCGGCAACTATCTGGACAAGGGCAAAGAGGTAAGTCCCGGCTTACCTGCCGTATTCCATCCGCCAGAGGACACCGGGAAAATGGACCGGTTGACCCTGGCCAAATGGTTGACCGATGAGGACAACCCACTAACCGCGCGCGTGATGGCCAACCGTCTCTGGGAGATGATTTTCGGCATCGGCATCGTGCCCACCAGCGAAGAGTTCGGCTCACAGGGAGAGTTGCCTACCCACCCTGAGTTGCTCGACTGGCTGGCAGTCGAGTTCATGGAAAGCGGCTGGGACATGAAAGCCTTCCTCAAGCTGCTGGTCACTTCTGCCGCCTACCGGCAGGACTCGAGGATCAATGGGGATTCCATCGAAACCGACTCCGACAATCGCCTGCTTGCCCGCGGACCCCGTTTCCGGCTCTCCGCAGAAATGATACGTGACCAGGCGCTGGCTGTTTCCGGCCTCTTAAGCCCGAAAATGTTTGGAGCCCCGGTGCGCCCTCATCAACCAAACCTTGGCATCAAGGCCGCCTTTGGTGGAGGCATTGACTGGTCAACCTCAAAGGGCGAGGACAAATACCGTCGTGGAATATACACCACTTGGAGACGATCCAACCCTTATCCCTCAATGGCTACCTTTGATGCGCCTAACCGTGAAACCTGCACCGTCAGTCGCAGCAGAACCAACACCCCGCTGCAGGCACTGGTGACCCTTAACGACCCGGTTTACATTGAGGCGGCACAGGCGCTCGGGCGCCGCATGCATACAGCAGCGATTTCAGCGAAAAGCGCAACTTCAGGTATCGGGCAGGGCTTCAGACTTTGTCTATCGCGTCCTGCCAGTGAGTCAGAACTGAAACGACTCGTGAAGCTTTTTAACGATGCCCACTCCTACTATAAGCAGAACCCGGCAGCGGCAACCATGATGGCCACCCAGCCAATCGGAGCCGCCCCTGCAGATGCCGACCATGCCCAACTTGCGGCACTTGCCGTGGTAGGCAACGTTTTACTTAATCTTGATGAGTTCTTAATGAAGCGATGAACCTCTACCAGCAACAACTCCAATACCAGACGCGCCGCCATTTCCTGACAGGCAGCGGCATCAGCCTGGGCAGCATCGCCCTCGAACAAATGATTGGAGGAACCGCCGTCGCCGCTCAAACTCCTGCCAACCCTCTCTCACCGAAAAAGTCACACTTTAAAGGCAAAGCTAAACGGGTCATCTATATCCACCTCACCGGTTCGCCCCCACACCTCGACCTGTGGGACTACAAGCCGGAACTGGTCAAGCGCAACAATGAGGACTGCCCCGATGAGTTCTACAAGGGCAAGCGCTTTGCGTTCACCAGCGGTCGCCCGAAACTGATGGGAACGCCCCGCACTTTCAAGCAGTTCGGCAAAGGCGGGACATGGATGTCTGACGCTATTCCCAATTTCCACGGACTGGCAGATGATCTGTGTGTCATCAAGTCAATGACGACCGAGCAATTCAACCACGCGCCGGCGGAACTCTTCGTGCATACCGGATCTCCGAGGCCGGGCAGACCCTCCTTCGGTTCCTGGGTCACTTATGGTCTCGGCACTGAGAATGAGAACCTTCCTGGCTACGTTGTCCTTATCTCCAGCGGCGTGCAGCCCAACGGCGGCAAGAACTCCTTCGGAGCTGGCTTTATTCCCTCCGTATACCAGGGTGTGCAATGCCGATCAAAAGGCGATCCCGTGCTGTATTTGTCCGACCCGAAAGGAATGGACCGCAACATGCGCCGCAGTTCCCTGGACGCGCTCAAGGACCTTAATGAACGGGCTGCAAAGGACTTCGGCCACCCGGAGACCCTGACCCGCATCTCCCAGTACGAACTCGCCTTCCGGATGCAGATGGCAGTTCCCGAGGTGATGGACATCTCCAAGGAAAACGCGAAAACCCTTGAGGCCTACGGCGCCAAGCCGGGCGGGGCCAGCCTTGCCAATAACTGCCTGCTGGCACGGCGACTGACTGAACAGGGCGTGCGCTTTGTGCAGCTCTTCGACTGGGGATGGGACTTTCATGGCACCAATCCCAAGGAGGACATCCGCGGCGGACTGACCAATAAATGCGCGACCATGGACAAGCCGATAGCAGCACTGATCCGTGACCTGAAAGAGCGCGGCCTGTTCGACGAGACCCTGATCATCATCGGCGGGGAATTCGGCCGCACCCCTTTCCGCGAAGGGCGCACCTCGAAGGGCAAGGTCCTCGGCCGTGACCACTTTCCCAACGCTTACAGCATGGTAATCGCCGGCGGCGGCGTGCGGGGAGGCTACTCACACGGTGAGACCGACGAACTCGGTTTCTCGGTAGCACGCGACAAGGTGCATGTCCATGACCTGCAGGCAACCTGGATGCACCTGCTTGGCTTTGACCACGAAAAGCTCAGCTATCGTTTCCAGGGCCGGGATTACCGGCTCACCGATGTTCACGGCAAGGTGGTCAAGTCCGTGCTTGCCTAGCGAGCATACTCTCCTCTCCCCAGGTCCCTGGAGGTGCCGGCATCCTCCAATGGGGCGGAATCCCCGTATTCTAACAACAGCACCAGAAGTCCAGCCCCTCGGTGTAACCTTCACCCTCCGCAAGTTCGCGCACGCGGGTCCGACCTCCCTCCACCCCGACCGCACTGAGAAGAACCGAATCCCGCCAGCGCCTGCCGAACTCCGCTGGTCCCACTACCGGCACCCCGCCAATTTCTTCACCCACCCGGCGCGGGTTCACCTCGAAAAATCCGTGCACTGCCGCGCCTTCCTCCTGTAACAACCGTGCCAGGCGTTTCCCAATGGGACCAGCCCCGCAGATCGCCACCCCATTGGAGGATACCTTTGGCTCACGCGCCAGATGATGCGCCTTCATCCTCCAGACCTGTTCCTCGCTGTAGGCGGGATGAGTCCTGGTCAACCGGTCCGCACTATCCCTCCAGGAGAGCACGACCTCATCCACTTTGCCGATCCGCATTCCTCTTTCGAGCATGCGCAGGAACAGGTCGTGATCCTCGGCCCACGCCACCTCCCGGTAGCCGTTGACCTCCTCAAAGGAAGATCTTCTCATCATCAGGGACGGCTGAATCACCGGGCACTCCACGAATCTCTCCCGCGCAATATCCCCGGCGTCCTGCAATCCATTCACCCAGTCGACATAGCGTTGCATTCCCTCTCCCAGCGGATTGAGCAAATGCACCTGGCCACTGACCGCTGAAAAAGTGGATGACTCCGAAAGGAAGCGATACTGCGAGGAAAGCCGCTCCGGATGGGAGATGTCGTCCGCGTCCATGCGGGCAATGAAGTCTGTCCTGGAGGCCAGGATCGCCTCCGTTGCTGCCGGTGCGACCCCCTGGTGCTGCAACTCGCAGACACGGATCCGGGGGTCCTTGTAACTCCGCACGATCTCCCCCGAGCGGTCGGTGCAACCATCAAGGACCATGACCAGCTCGAATGACTCCATGCTCTGCCGGAGGCAACTCTCAATCGCCTCCGCAATCGTATCCCCGGCGTTGTACACCGGCATCACGATGGAAACCCGGGGACCGCTCATCCTGAAATCGAATCATCCAGTCCCCGTGCCAACGCATCGCCATCATCATCAACGGCGATCACCATGGGACGGCAACAGACCTCACAATCATAGTCCAGGTCCGCCGGGCACTCGACGACCGGAGGAACCGCCACCGAAAACACCTCGAAGCAACTCGGACACTGTACTTCCGCGATCCCGCTCATATCACCGTTCCACCCGGAGGCGCACGGACTCGCCATGGGCATC
>JAKVCR010000179.1 GCA_022448985.1 Roseibacillus sp. | reverse complement strand
ACCAAGGCCCGTTCCCGGGTCGATGATATGAGAGTAGCGTGTTCCTTCAATTTCCACGTAGCGCTCGAGATCCCCGGAGGTAGAGACTGCGCAATTGGATACCTCGATGATTTGCTCGATGTCTGCTCCGAGGGTCCTGATGCCGACGGACCAGCCAGCGCGGCCAGGAGGAGGAGCCCCCAGCCTCACGTCACCCGCGACCGCGACCATTGCAGAGGTTATTCCCCGGGCCTTGAGAACCTGCAGCATTTCATCGGCAGCGTAGCCCTTGGCGATCCCGCCGAGGTCAAAGAGCAGGTTCTCATCCTTCACGATGACCGTGGACTTCTCCAGGTCGACCTCGAACTTGGTCCAGCCAGAAGCCTGACGCGCCCTTTCGAGAAGAACGGGATCAGGAAGTTCCTTTTGGCGCTTCGACCTGCGCCAGAGCTTGCTGAATCCTCCCAGGGTGGGGTCAAAGGAGCCTTCCGTTTCTTTAGCGATGCTGCGGGCATGGGAGAGCACGGTGGCAAGGGTAGTGGAGACGGGGATGGGGCTGTTGACCGGACCACGGCAGAGCTTCATCAATTCGCTCTCCGGATTGTAGTCGCTGCAGATATCGTTAATCTCCTGAGCCCTCTGGAAGGCGGACTGGATTGCATCCCTTCCCTGTTGTTCCTCCATGACATGAACCACGATGCGTGCCGTGGTGCCCATGAGGGGGAGTTCGCCTGAGTCCACGGCGATCATTGCAGGGTTCTGTCCCCGGGACGCATTCTCATTCTGGCGGGCGGAGCGGACGACGAGGGCCAGGAGTCCTCCCCCGAGCAAAAGAAGCAGAAGGACGGCCAAAATCCTTCTGGCATTCCTGCGGGGCCGGGCTAAGGGTCGGGTCATGAAACGTGGACTTACGAAATTGCTGGCGGGGCTTGGTTCGGTATTCGCCCTGGTGCATCCCACGATGGCTGAAACCCTCGAGGTTGGCAAAGCCCTTCCCCGGGCGGAGTCGACTAACCACCAGGGTAAAGTGATCAGTATCCATGAGGTTGCTGCTGAAGGGCTGGCCTTTTTCTTCTTCTACCCCAAGGCCTCGACCGGGGGATGAACCAGGCAGGTGTGTAGTTTACGGGACGTAAACGAGAAACTGGAGGAGAAGGGAGTGAAGGTTTATGGTGTATCCTTTGACACCGTGGCGGCGCAAAAGGCCTTTGCTGAGAAGCAGGAGCTGCCTTTTGAGCTTCTGGCGGATGTCGATGGGAAAATCGTCAAGGCCTTTGGGGTTCCGCACGTTGGGAAATTCGCCTCCCGGCAAGCTTACCTTTTCAAGAATGGCAAACTGGTCTGGAAGGATGAGAAGGTATCTGCCGGCAGTCAGGGCGAGGACCTGCTCAAGGCGTTGGAAGGGTTGAAATAGATTTCGGCCTCCCGGCATGCCAGGAGACAAAAAAGGCGCAGCGTGAGCTGCGCCTTTCAGGAAAATAAACAGTTGGGCCGGGGTTCTAGAGGTCTTCGGCGTTCCGGGTGGGCTCCCACCAGTCGGTGTTCCAGTAGAGGTGCATTTCCTCGGCCGTGGGGGTCTTGAGGGGGCGCACGATACGGAAGCCGATGAACTGCCCATCAGTATGGTACCAGATGCTCTTGGGTACCTGCGGATCGGTGTCCTTCCAGTCATTCACCGACTGCATGCGGGCCGCGCTCCGGCATTCATCCGGGTTCTGGTCCCATGATCCACCCTTCACGATACGGGGATACCTGGTGATGGAGATATTCCAAGGGTTTACCGTGCCGTCCACTATGGTCTTGCGGTAGCCCGCGTCAAATCCGTCCAGAACCCATTCGGCGACATTACCATGCATGTCGTAGAGGCCCCACTGGTTGGGTTTCTTGGTGGCCACCGGATGGTAGGTGAACTCGGAATTGTCTCCGTGCCAGGCATAGTCATCGAGCTTCGCCATGTCCTTGCCGAAGTGGAAGGCGGTGGTGGAACCGGCACGACAGGCATATTCCCACTCAGCCTCGGTGGGAAGACGGTAGAAATGCCCGGTCTGGGCGCTGAGCCACTGGCAGAACTTGGAGGCCGCGTGGTGCGTGGTGCACATTGCGGGGTAGTTCAGTTCCGAAGCGTGTTCCCCGCTACCAAACATGTCGTGATACTGCGGGGTCGGCTGGGAGACGACGTCCACCATGTTGTTTCGGTCCCCGCGCGCGAGGGCGTCCTTGAGGGCTTTCTTGCGCTGTTTGCCCCTGACCGTGATCTTCTGTTCCGCGCCCGAGGCGAGGAGGCTGCCATCCTTGTTCCGGGCGACCCCGTTCTCGTAGAAGGGCTTGTAGAGGGCCCAGGGAATCTCTGTCTGGCCGATCCAGAAGGGTTCGACCTTGATCTTCTTCTGTGGTCCTTCGTCCTCAGTGCGGCCTTCGTGTTCACCTTCCGGTGATCCCATGAGGAATTCCCCGCCCTTCAGGGCGATCATCTTATACTTGGCCTTGTTCGCCCGGGGAGCGACTTCCTCGTAGTCCTTCATCTCTCCTTCCGCCGAGGGGCCTTCCTTCTTGGAAACGGCCTCGTGAATCTTCTTGCTCACGAACATCCGGTTCATGGAGGGGAGGTTCCACTGGGAGGGCGTGGGAGTGGAGTTGGTGAACTTGGCCGGGGCCTTGACCTCCGGCAGTTTTTCAGCGGCCGGGTCTTCGGCAAAGACTCCCAGGGTTGTGAGGAAGGGGGCTCCGCTGAACAGAAGGATCTGGTTGATTCGTTTCATGGGGATTATGTGAAGGGTAAAACAGGGGATTGTGAAGCGGGAGAAGGAGCGGAGTTGATTCCCCGTTCCGTGTCCCACCATACCATCTTTCCGGGGAACGCGCTAGGCGGTCACAAGTTCATCGGTCCCGGGGACCGGTGGGGCGGGGATCGGCATCTTCCCGTCCATGGGAGGATTGTCGGGAGCCTGGTCTTCGCTGGTCTCCCAGAGGTTGTCCCAGGTGATCCGCTGCCCGGTGTGGGCGGCCTCGCGTCCGAGAATGCCGACCGCGGTGGAGTTGGCCATGAACTCACAGGAATTGATGATCTTGCCGGCTCGCAGGTTGGCGAAGAACTCGTTGTGGCAGGTCTGGTACATGTTCTGTTCCACCCCTTTTTCCGCCCGGTATTTCCAGTTGGTCTTGCCCTTGGCGTCCTTGGTGGAGACCTTCCAGGGGCCGATCACGGTTCCGCCTTCGCAGATGATGCGGCTCACGTTCTCGTTGAAGGAGTTGCTGTATTGTCGCTGCTGGATCTGGCAGAAGACATTGCCGGGATATTCGTAGGTGATCGAGTAGTTGTCGTAGACGTTGCCGGCATCGCGGCGCTGTCCGCGGCCGCCATTGCCGAAGGCTGCGATCGGGGCAACGTCGCCCATGGCCCAGGCCATCTTGTCGACGGCATGGATGCA
>JAKVCR010000178.1 GCA_022448985.1 Roseibacillus sp. | reverse complement strand
CGCAAGCGGGTCGAGGAGGTGGCCGAGACGCTCAACAGCTGGGGCGTGAAGTGCATTGGCTATCACGGGGGGATGACCGAGGGGGAACGGGAGGACACGCAGAACCGGTTCATCCGGCGCGAGGTGGATGTGGCGGTGGCGACCAATGCCTTCGGGATGGGGATTGATCGTTCGGACGTGCGTTTCGTGATCCACTTTGAGGTTCCCGGGAGTGTGGAAGCCTACTACCAGGAAGCGGGCCGGGCCGGACGGGACGGGGAGGCTGCACACTGTGAGCTTCTCTGGAATTACGCCGACACCCGGACGCAGGAGTTCTTCCTGGAGGGAGCCAACCCCGGTTACGGGACGATCTGCCAGGTCTACCAGTTCCTCCACGGGGAAGCCGATGAGTCGCAGGAGGTCCATGCCAGCATCGAGGAGATCACGGGCGCGGTGGAGGTGAAGAACGGGATGGCGGTGAGCAGTTCCCTGGCGGTCCTGGGGCGTGGGGGCTATCTTGAGCGTTTCGATGTCCCGGGGCAGCGGCGACGGGGCACCCGCCTCCGGCATCCGGAGGTGGAGGCCAGTGGGTTGGAGCTCGACCGGGTGGCCCTCAAGGAAAAGGAACGGCGCGATCGACAGAAACTGCAGGCCATGGTCGAGCTCTGCTACGGGGCGGGTTGCCGCCAACGGGCGATCCTGGAGTATTTCGGGGAGCAGGAGCCCGGCGAGTGCGGGACCTGTGACGTGTGCCGCAGCGACTATGGGACGGACCGGCGTGCTCCGACCGAGATCGAGGACCTGGTGGTGCGCAAGGTGCTGAGCGGGGTGGCGCGCATGAGTCGGCGCACGAGCAAGGGCTGGGAGGGGATCTTCGGTCGGGGTCGCATCGTGCAGATGCTGACGGGGAGCAAGTCACAGGAGATCATGCGGGTGCGCCTGCATGAACTTTCAACCTATGGCATCCTGAAGGGAAAGGGGACCGCCTATCTCAATGAGCTCTTTCATTCCCTGCATGCGGTGGGCCTTCTTGTCACGCAGCGGGGTGAGTATCCCCTCGTCACCCTGACCTTGAAGGGGGAGCAGGCCATGAAGGGGGAAATCGAATACAGCCTGGTCTGGCCCGAGACCCTGCGGGAGAGCACGGCGAGGAGTCCGGGGGCAGGGAAGGAAGGAGCACGGCTTCCTCTCGACCCTGTCCTGTATGCTCGCCTGAAGGATCTCAGAAACAGCCTCGCCAAGGAGCACCGATTGCCGCCCTACGGCGTGTTTTCCAACAAGACCCTGGAGGACCTTGCCCGGACCCGGCCCGTCTCGGTGGAGGAGGCGATGGGAATCAAGGGCGTGGGCGCGGTGAAGGCGGAGAGGTTCCTGGAGCCGTTCCTGGAAGTGTTCCGGGCGGAAGGTCGGGGGTGAATGCGGAGGGCCGGGGGTCCGTCCTGTTCTCCGGGTTACTCCTCGATGATGACAGCCCGGGGGGGTGGGTCGTCGAAGGAGAATTCGGTGCGGGCGTCTGCCCGGAAGGAGGGCGAGGCGCTGAGGGTCTCGATGCCCGTCGAGCCCCCGGGTTCACCGGCGACGAGGGCACCTTCTCCTTCCGGGGTCACCAGCAGGGCGCGGGGGACACCGGAGAGATCGGGACCGGTCGGGGCCTGGGTCGATACGCCCCCTATTGAGCCAAGCGTCTCGGCGGACTCCTGGCCAGCAACGGGTTCTTCTTCCTCAAGAGTGGCGCTCAATTTCATGAAGGCGAAGATTGCGCAGGTGACGAGGAGGCAGGTGAGGGAGAAAACCGCGAGAGGTTGCCGGGTGGCAGCGGGGAGGGCCCACTTTTTCCCCTGCCTTTCCCCGGGTGCCTTGTTCTCCCGCCTCCCGGCATCATCCATGCCGGGCGTCAGGGTGTCCACGTGGTCTTCGAGGGAGTCGGGGCTCTCCAAGTCGGCCCCGGTCTCACCGGTTGCAAAGTGAGTGAGACATTCGATAGCATCGATGTTGAGATAATCGCAGTAGCGTCCGAGGAAACTCTTGGCGTAGGTCAGGCTGGGGAAGGTGGAGTAGTCGTTGTCCTCCAGTTGGTGCAGGATGGCCTGGGGAATCCGGGTGCGATGGGCAATATCTTCGATCGACCAACCAAGACTCTCCCTGGTGGTGCGAAGGATGTTCCCGAGATCGGACCGTTCGTTCATCTTGACAAGATCCTCCTGATAGAGGGTTTGGCAAGGGGAGAC
This sequence comes from Roseibacillus sp., assembly GCA_022448985.1. Lineage (GTDB taxonomy): Bacteria > Verrucomicrobiota > Verrucomicrobiia > Verrucomicrobiales > Akkermansiaceae > Roseibacillus_B. The sequence continues at coordinate 8,580 of JAKVCR010000178.1, read as the reverse complement.
AAGCAGGGACCCTGCTGGCAGGATTCCAAGTCCCTTCATTGCCCCGCTAAGCCCTTGAGGATTTGTGATGTGAAGGGAGCAGGGACTACAGGGCAGTTCGTGCTTTTTTAATTAACAATTGTTAATGATCTGGTCATTAAATGTTAACAGGGATGCTCTTGGAGGGGCCCCCTGCAACAGTGCGTCCGGGTGCTAGGCCATGGATTGCCGGTTTGACGGGACGAAGGGCGGAGGGCATAGCTTGGCCCATGTCCGAGACCCAGCCCCACGTGCTTTTTGTCTGCACGGGGAACACCTGTCGTAGCCCGATGGCGGAAGGTATGTTCCGGGCCGCAGGGAGGGAGGATGTGTTCACCGTCAGTTCGGCGGGTGTTGCGGCCTACGGGGGAGGGCGTGCCAGTCCGGAAACGCTGGAGATTCTCACCGGGCGCGGGATCGAGTTGGAGGGTTTCGGGAGCCGCATGGTGGACGATACGATCTTGGGGCAGGCCAGCCATGTCTTTTGCATGACTCGTGACCACCTGGATACCCTGGAAGCGCTCTACCCTGAGGAGCAGGACAAGTTTCACCTGGCCTGCGACTTCGCGGAGATTGAAGGAGAGGTGGGTCGCGACGTGCCGGATCCCATCGGCGGAGGCCTGCGGGCCTACGAGGAGGTGGCCGCCTGCCTGGACCTCGCGATCGTGGGGATCCTCGGATTCCTGCGGGGGGAGGGAGAGTCCCCTGCAGAATAAGGTCCTCGACTGGTTTTCGCGATTGCGTTTCGGGGCGAGAACGGTCACGGATGGGCCGTCCTGACGAGGGATTGAATCTTACCGATGAAGAACGCTACTCTGCGAATTGCGATAGGAGCGGACCACGGAGGGGTGGAGGTCAAGAGCGCCATTATTGAGGCGCTCGGCGCTGCCGGCAACGAAGTGGTCGATTATGGAACCAACAGTGCGGATTCAGTGGATTACCCTGACTATGCCAAGGCGGTGGCGAGAAGCGTGGCGGCGGGCAGGGCAGACTTTGGAGTCCTCGTGTGCAAGTCGGGTATCGGGATGAGCATTGCGGCCAACCGGGTGCAGGGTGTGCGGGCCGCGCGGCTGTGTTCTCCGGAAGATGCGGTCATTACGCGGGGTCACAATGACTCGAATGTCGCCTGTCTGGGAGCGAGAGAGATGTCGGCTGAGGAGGCGGTGGCGATTACGGAGGTCTTTCTCGGTGCGCCTTTCGAAGGGGGACGACACCTGCAACGGGTTGCCAAGGCGTCGGGGAGTCCCCTGTCGGTGAGTGATCCTGAAGTCTTTGCGGTGGTGGAAGCAGAGGGCCGACGTCAGCGGGATCACGTGGAGTTGATCGCTTCGGAGAACTTCGTGAGCGGAGCGGTTCTGGAAGCACAGGGATCACTTCTTACCAACAAGTATGCTGAAGGCTATCCCGGGCGCCGGTGGTACGGCGGTTGTGAGAACGTTGACAATGCCGAGCAGCTCGCCATTGACCGGGCCAGGGAACTCTTTGGCGCGGAGCACGTGAATGTACAGCCTCACTCCGGGTCGCAGGCCAACGCAGCGGTCTATTTTGCCTTTCTCAAGCCGGGGGACAGGATTCTCACGATGGACCTGGCCCACGGAGGGCATCTTACGCACGGGCACGCAGCGAATTTCTCGGGCAAGTTTTATGAAGTGACGCACTATGGAGTGAGCGAGGACAATGAGCAGATTGACTACGATCAACTGGCCGCGGTAGCCGCGGAGGTGAAGCCGAAACTTATAACCTGCGGGGCGAGTGCCTATTCGCGGGTAGTCGACTACGAGCGCATGGGGGTGATCGCGAGGGAGGCGGAGGCCTATCTGTTCGTGGATATGGCCCATATTGCCGGTTTGGTGGCCGCCGGGGTGCATCCTACGCCGGTTCCACATGCAGATTTCGTTACCACCACGACCCACAAGTCGCTGCGTGGACCGCGTGGTGGCCTGATTCTGTGCCGCGAGGAGTATGCCAAGAAGATCAATTCGATGGTGTTCCCGGGCGTGCAGGGTGGCCCCCTCATGCACGTGATCGCGGCCAAGGCGGTCTGTTTGGGGGAGGCCCTCCGACCGGATTTCAAGGACTACCAGGAGCAGGTGGTGAAGAATGCGCGGGCCCTTGCGGCGAGGTTGGGTGAGCATGGCTTCCGAATCGTCTCAGGCGGAACGGACAACCATAGCATGCTGGTGGATATGCGCCCCCTCGGACTCGACGGCACACTGGCCGATGCGGCCCTCGATGCGGCCGGGATCACGGTTAATAAGAATGCCATTCCCTTCGACACGGGCTCGCCCATGAAGCCAAGTGGTATCCGGTTGGGGACGCCTGCAGTGACCACCCGCGGAATGAAGGAGGTGGACTTGGAGTCCGTGGCGGACCTGATGTTTGAAGCCATTCAAAACAGGGAGGATGAGGAAAAGCTGGCAGAGATCCGCGAGCGCGTTTTTGCCTTTAACCAGGCCTTCCCGCTTCCCGAGTAAGGGAGGATGGTCCGAATAATCCGTTTACAATCTTGGGGTCCATGGCTTGGCGGATGGACTGGATGAAGGGAAGGGTGCGTCGAAGTCCTTCCTGCTTCCTCCGGTCTGTGAGAAGAGAACCAACAGCTCATTAATCGTCCGTGATTGCTGGAGACTCGTAAGGGCATGAGATGCGTTGCAAAAGAGAGTGCAGAATCAGCAGTCATAGATAGGGTGCTCGTCCGTTTCCCTCTCAAATGAATTATCCGCATACCTTTTCTCTGCTCCTGGCAACTTCTGTGTTTGTGGCTTTCCTGCCCGCCGGGGCGCAGACCGGGCCAGATCGGTCAGTCGAGTTGGAGCAGGCCCTGCAGGTGGTGCGGGACTATATTGCGGCGGAGCAATCGAGTTCCGGGGAGCGGGTGCAGAGTCGCAACGGAATGCTCGAGTTCAGTTTCCGCAGCACCCGGGAGAATGGTAATTCCCGTGTCCTGAGTGAGCGCGACTGGCGTGCATGGGAGAGGGAGCGTTCCATCGGGGTGCAACGGTTGCAGTTGATCGGTCAACCCCAGGTGGAATCGATCGGAGACGATCTCGTTCGCGTATACTGTGCCGTCCACGTGAATACGGTTGAAGGGGGTGAGAACTGGGAAGGTGTGTCGATGCGGAGTTTTGACGTGCGTATCAGGGATGGGGGGGCGCGCATCCGGCATGAGCGTCTGCTGGCGACCCGGGAGGGAATCAGGCCCGGACAGTGGAAGAAGTTGCGCAAGACCGACAACGGTGGACGGAGCAACCTGCGGTCTTCCCCGACGACCCGGAAGAATAACATCGTGGGAAAGTTGGATCCCAACGAGACCGTGCACGTCTGGGACCAGGAGGACGAGCGGTGGCTCTTCGTGCGGACGGAGAACGGGTTGACTGGGTTCCTTCATCGCAGCCAGATCGATTTCAGCACTCCCGCGGAAGGAAGAAGCGCCACCCCGGAGGGGCAGGCCGGGTATGAAATCCGCCAGCGACAGAACCATCCGTTCGGAGTGGTTCTTCCCGGCAAGCCCGGCTATATCCTCAATCCCTACACCAACACGATTGTGGATGTTCGTGGTCTGCGTGCTGCCACCCTGGTGCGCGATCCCCGCGATCCGGTCAGGAACCGCGTCTTTCGCGTACCCTTTGAGGGGGTTCCGGGCCGGGCTGTAATCGTGGGGGGAGACTGATTCGGAAAGCGCGTTTGCCCAGGGTCCGCACGTGCTCTTGATCTCCTGGTGCGCGATCAAGCGGGCTTTTCCCTGAACGGGTGCCCATGGGGGCAGGAAAACGGAGGCTTTCCATTTGAGGTGGAGAGCCCCGGGTTCTTTTCCCCGTTGAATGGCCTTGAATGCGCAAGGGAGCGACCTATCTTCCGCCCCCCGGCTTGGGTCGGGAACTCTCGACTAATGCCGGACCGGATTCACGTTCCCGATGATGCGCCCTTGGAATCCACGGAGAAGGGGGTTGTCCCCTATGGAAAGAAGAATCCATTCCCAAGTCCAATTCTGAGGGGCTACAATCTCAATGGGCCTGGTTCGGAGAAGGAAACCTATCACTTCGAATTGTCGCTGGAGGGCTCCGGACTGGATTACGTGGTGGGCGATGCCCTCGGTGTATTCCCGCACAACCCTGAAGAACAGGTTGATGAGATCCTGGACAGCCTGCCGTTCAATGTAAACGTGGAGGTTCCCCTGCCGAATGGTGGGGAGGCGTCGCTGCGGGAAGCCCTGATCACGGGCTACGATATTCGTTCCCTCACGCCCAAGTTCCTGAAGTCCTGGCAGGCGCGCAGTGAATCGTCCGGCCTTCGTTCGATGGTAGAAAGCGAAGACCGCAAGGTGATGAACGATTTCTGCTGGGGCCGGGAGGTAATCGATCTCGTGACTGATTACCCGGCGAGCTTTACGGACGGGGAGGATTTCGTTTCCGTGCTGAAGAAACTTCAACCTCGGCTCTATTCCATATCCTCCAGTCTGAACGCGCACCCCGGGGAGGTGCACCTGACGATTGCGATCGTGCGCTACCACTCGCACGGACGGCAGCGTGGGGGGGTATGCTCAACCTTCTTTTCTGATCGCGCGGATGGCATTCAGCCCGGAGTTTTCGTGCACCACAACAAGGCCTTCCAACTGGTGGAGGATAATGATGCGCCCATCATCATGGTGGGTCCCGGGACTGGAATTGCGCCCTTCCGCGCCTTTCTGGAAGAACGTAAACTGAGGGGGGCGAAGGGGAATAACTGGCTGATTTTCGGCAACCCGCACCGTAAAACCGATTTTCTGTATGAGGAGCAGTTCGATTCCCTGCAGAAGGAAGGTATTCTGAATCGATTCGACCTCGCTTTCTCCCGGGACCAAGCCGAAAAGATTTACGTTCAACACCGTATGGAGGAAAACGGACAGGATATCTGGTCCTGGCTGGAAGATGGAGCCACCTTCTACGTTTGCGGCGATGCCACCCATATGGGCAAGGATGTCGATGCGGCCCTGCACCGGATTGTGGAGAGACATGGCGGCAAGAGTGAGGATGAGGCCAGGGATTTGGTGAAGTCCCTCAAGAAGGAGAAGCGCTACCAGCGGGACGTGTATTAGGGTGGGAGAGCGGAGGAGACACGGGTCGTGGTAATCGGGGACTTGAAGGGCTCTTTTTTTTCAGAAGAGCGGTCCGGATTCCATTTTTGAAAGTGCCCTGCAGAGAGGGTTTTTCCATGAATTCCAAGGGGTCCGGCTTGCTCAAACGAGTGTTTAAGGACAGATTGAAGACTCCTCCCGGCAGTATGAATTTTTTCCGCCAGTTTTCGTCGAACATAGTGAAAGGGCCCGTTCCTGGCGACGCCGGGGGGGAAGGGGCCCCTGACACAGCCTCCGATGCGGAGTTGGTGAGCCGATGCCAGGAGGGCGACTACAGCGCCTTCGATGTCCTCGTTACCAAGCACCGTGGTCGGGTTTACGCGATGATTCAGAACATGGTCAAAAATGAAGCCGACTCCTGGGATCTTGCCCAGGAGGTCTTTGTGAAGGTGTGGAAGGCCCTTCCGAAGTTCGAGGCCCGGGCCCGCTTTTCGACCTGGATGTACCGTATCACACACAACGTGGTCTACGACTGGATGCGCAAACGGAAGATGGAAACGGCGGGTGAACTGGATGACAACCTGCTGAACAGGGAAGCTATTGCGGCAGGGGCACAGGCTACCCCGGCCCGGACGGCCAGGCCTGATGAGGCCCTTTCTCAAGGGGAACTGCGGGCCAGTATAGAGGGTGCGTTGGAGAAACTTTCACCTGAACATCGGGAAGCAATCCTGCTTCGCGAAGTGCAGGGTTTAGAGTATAAAGAGATTGCCGACGTGATGGAGTGCTCCATCGGGACGGTAATGAGTCGGTTATTTTATGCCCGGAAGAAACTGCAATCCCTACTGACCAAGTCATGAAGAATGATCGGAAAGAAGAACTCCTGACCCGTTGGATGGACGATGGGCTGAGCGATGAAGAACTGCGTGAACTGGAACCGGTCCTGGCGGAGCACCCCGAGCTCTACGGAGAGAAGGAGGACTATGCCCGGTTGCGGCAAGAATTGCAGGCGGCAATTCCAGCGGAGGTTGAGCCTCCTTTTCCCGACTTCTTTAATTCACGCCTTGAGCGCATGGTGCGGCAGGAGAGTCGTGGGGCGAGCAGGACCGATTCGCGCCGGGGCGAGGGCGCCTTTAATCGTATCTGGCTCTTGTGGATGGCTCCGGCAGCTACTGCTGCGGTGGTGGTCGCTTTTCTGCTGGGGATGAAGAGTGCACAGCCAGCAAGCCAGGGAGGGGTGGTCGATGCCGCGGCAGGATCGGAAGTCTATTCTCCGCTCGCCAGCGTTTCTACTGAGGTCATTCTCGACCGGGAATCTGATTCCACCCTGCTGGTGGTAGAAGGTCTGGCTCCGCTTGCGGACACCGATCTCGTGATCGGCGAAGGATTTCTCGAGGGTGGGCACGGCTACTACGTGAATACCGAGCAGGTCTACTAATCGAGCATGAAGGCAGTGTGGATATTCCTGTTTCTTTCGTTCGCCCTTTTAGGGGTGGTGGACGCGCAGGATCCCGGTAAGGAAGTCATCGGGCAGGTTCGGACCGAGGTTCTCTTCGGCACTAATGGTCCGGTCTCCTCTCTGGGAGATAGTGTGGTTTCTGTTTCTGTCGGGGAGAAAACCCGGTTGCGGAAGGTTTCGAAGCTAGAGCCCTACAGGAACTTCGTGAAGCTGGGATCGGTCGAGCAGAACATCCTGAAGGGTTACAAGAGCTGGGCCCAGCCCATCAGGAACTCGGAAGCCCTGATGGTGACTTTCCAGCCACAGGCTGCCATCAAGGAGTCTCGTAAGCTGCGTCTTGATGTCGAATACTGGCAGAAGAGCAAGATGGCGTTACGATGGGACCGTGTGTTTGAGGTTGGGAAAAGAGTCTACCTCGTTGGTCCAAAATGGCGGGACGGGAACTTGATCGTCACGGTGGAGTTGGTAAGTCTCGTCAAGAAGTGATGAAGAATCCGCGCCTGATGCACGCCTTGGTCCTGGGAATTGTGTTCGTGGTTCCCTCCGCCTGTTTTGGACAGTTCGTCTTCGAAAGGAGTGAAGTCGTAATGAAGCTTCCTCCTGATCAGGACCGCCTCAGTGTGGAGTTCCCCTTCACGGTTAAGGGTAAGGTTCCGGTCACAATCAAGGAATACAAAGCCGCTTGTAGCTGTCTCTCGGCCGAAATCAGTGAGAACGGCAAGCTTACATGGAAGCCGGGGGAGAAGGGGGTTGTGCGAGGAAATTTCAAACTTGGAACGATCAAGGGGAAAATTGAAAAGAAGATTGTCCTCAATATTGCCGGTGAGGCCGCGCCCTTGGTCCTGACCACCAAACTGGATATCCCTCATCTCTTTGCGATAGAGCCGCCCACCCTTTTCTGGGATTTGGATGGCGAAGCAAAATTACAGAAGTTCAAGGTGAAGGTTAATCATGATGAGGCCATCAGGATTACCGACATCTCAGGCACCAACGAGCAGTTCAAGTATGAACTCAAGGTCGTTAAGCCCGGATGGGAATATGAGGTTGAGGTGACTCCGATGCACGTCAAGGAGCGAGCCTTTGGACTATTGCGATTGAGGAACGACTGCAAATTCAAGAAGCATGCAAGCGCCCAGGCCTTCATGGTCGTGCGAGTTCCCAAGGTAGGAACCAAGGGCAAATAGGCCCGGGAGATCAGCCGATTGTTCCGTTTTCGCGATCGCCAGAGGAGGAGTCAGGACGAGGAGTTCTAGGGGCCCCATGTGAATCCGTCGATCCGGATAAGTTCGACGTAGGGGCGACCGGGATGGTCGGTGTTCCACTTGACCGTAACGGTGCAGATCCCTGAGCGGCCCCAGGGCAGGCCGTTGGGTTGGGAGAGCTGGGTGGCAATCTCAGAGCTCTTCTCAAAGTAGGCCTGGAGCCGTGGTGTGACCTGTTCGTGCTGACGGAGCTTGATGTAGGATTTGTTGGCTGAGCCGGGGATATTGTCCTCAAAGCAACGCTTGTAGGCATCGGCGATGGTATGGAACGTACGCTCACCCTTGATGGGGACAGCGCCGAATAGGGCCATTTCGTCGTTGTAGAGGTCGAGAAAGGCATCGGTGTGAACCTGCATGCGGCCGTCGTCCTGCTCCGTGACCTGGACAAGGATTGGGATGGGGGTGATGGCAGAACCTCGATCAAAGGAGACTTCAAAGAACCGTTCGTTGTGCTTGTCCGATTTGTCTTTGATGTAATTGAGGAGCCGTTGACGGATGGCGGGGGGCAATTCCTTAGCGATTGGACTGCGTTCGAGCTCGGTTTGGGAGCGGCGTGACTCTGTCATGTAAGGCTTGCGCTCGGCGAGGGTCCTGGCACTCAGGAAACGGGCGAGGGCTTCTCCGGGTTCGGTGGGACTGCCGTTCTTTTCTGGGAGGGCGCTGCGGGAGGGGTTAAGGTCGATGAGGGGAGGTAGGCTGACCTCACCCTCGACCTTGCGATCCTGCTCTTCAATGAGCGTCCCCTTTGCCTCGGGGTCGGGATTTTTGTCCAATGAAGATCCTGCGGGGGC
>JAKVCR010000177.1 GCA_022448985.1 Roseibacillus sp. | reverse complement strand
CCACTTCCCGTTGGCCAGTTTTCCGCCCTTGACCGTGATATCGGTCAAGCCGGCCTCTGAGACCTGGAAGGTCTGGGCATCCTTCAGGCTCGCCCGTAGGCCGATCTCCAGACGTCCGTCCTCCGCAAAGCGCACTGCCTGCAGGAACTCGTTGCGGCCCACCCGGAACCGAAAGACCGGGTTACCCGTGGAAGACTCCAGGCTGTGGCCATGGTAATTGGCATCCACCGAAGCGAGCAGTTCGGGAAAATCGCGGTCTTCCCAGAGCCACTTCTCGATATTCTTGTGATCCTTGACATCAGGCTCCTTGAACTCGAAATCCACCGGCTTCCCACCCAGCACCGGCCGCAGGATTCCAAGATCCTCGATAAAGGTCTGGTTCCCCTGTCCCCGACGGGAATTGGGCTGCCCCCGACCTCGGCGCTCTTCATTGAGATTGAGAAACCCACCACCCCAGACGTTTCGCACTGAGAGGGTACGTGAATCAAAGGTGTAGTTCATCCCATTAGGCAATCCCACGTGAACCGCCCGTCCGCTCGACTTGGTGATGGGCGCCCGAAACACCCGCGTGCGACCGGCTACCACCACTTCTCCTCCAACCTCGAGAAGGTTTTTAGGCTGCGCCTTCTTATCGAGCTTCACCTTGACTACCCCGGGTCCTGACTGCCCCTCGTCGGCAAGGGTCCGCAGATAGTGGAAAATGTGTTCGACCGCCTGGTCGGAAATGACCTCCGCAGTATACATCGGCATGGCGGCGGGATAGGCCGTCCCCTTCGTTTCCCCACTCTCCGCAATGGCCAGCACATCGGTGGACTTGCGCACCGAATCCAGGTAGTAGGACTTATCAGCCTTCACCTTCTTCTTCTCCTTGGATCCTGGTACAATTATCTCGCGCTCCCGGACGTCATTGACGAAGAGGCCATAAAGACTCGGTCCCGTCCGCAACGAGTTATCATTCTTGTCCACCACATGGCAGGTGATGCATCCGTAAGTGGCAAAGGCCTGCTTGCCCTGCGCCACGGCATTCACTTCCTCCTGTGCCGAGACTGGCACAGCAAGTACCGAGAGAATCCAGATGAGTTGTCGCTTCATTGTCCCGAGGCGTTACGCCATTCCCTCGATGACCGCAAGAAAAGAGCATTCCACGCCCTCACCCCATCATGTGCTGTTCCCGTGCCGCCGGGCTCCTGCCTTTTCAAGACTTGCCTGACCCGAACCCTGCGCCAGAGTCTCGCTCGGCCTATTTACCACTAGTTACCGCCGGGAATGCCCTTCATCGTTCGCACCCTTGCCGCAACCTTCGTCGTAGCCCTCTCCCTCCCCCTGAGTGGGCAGGACACGGACACGAGCATTCTACGCTCCGATCAAAACACCATTCACGAGTTTACCATCCTCAACAACCACCCTGAGCCTCGAGACTTCGTCCTCAAGGCCGTGGAGAACACCGACAACAGTTGGCCGGTCATCTATCTCGCTAACAATCTCGAAAACATTACGACCGGGATTCTCTCTCCGACGGGAGTCACTCTCAACGTGCCTCCCGGGGTTAGCGGCCTCAAAATTCAGGCGGCATTCCTCGCGGCTGGCACTCCGGAGGATTCCGTCCGAACCACCACCCTCACGGCTAGTCCTGTTGATGGCAACAGCTTGTCCCAGAGTCGCACTTTCCGCGTCCGGATGCTCTCGTTTCTCATTGTCAATGACGACCGGGATCTCGGTGATTCTGATCCTCTCGATGAATGGCTGGATACCGATCCGGACACCCCAGGCGAACAGATCACCCTTCGCTCCGCGCTGGAACTGGCAAATCGGCGTGAAGGCCTCGACCCGATCGCGTTCAATATTCCCGGCAAGGGGAATCCCCGCATCGTCCTGCGGTCACCTCTCCCCGAAGTAACCGGGCCGATCCTGCTCGATGGAACAACTCAGCCAGGTGCTGATTCCTTCGCCGTGGAGATCAGCGGGGCAGACCTTGCCGCAGGCAACAGTTCCGACGGACTCGTCCTCTCCGGAGGCCGCTCCATCCTGCGCGGACTGTCTTTCACCCGCTTTCGCTCCGCCGCTTACGGCGAACTCCCCAGTCCCTCCCCTCCCAACCCCAGCGGGGTCCTTCTTAAGGGCAGGGGGGGAAACCGGGTCGAGGACTGCTACCTTGGACTTCCGCCCCTGGGAGAGACCGGGGCTGGCAATGAAGGCTATGGAATCAGGATCGAATGCCCCGGCAATGCCATTTCAAACTGCCATATCGCTGGCAACTGGGTCGGCGGGGTGGGGGTCTTTGGCCCTGAGGCCACCGGAAACACGATCACAACCACGGTAGGTGGTTCGTTCTCCACTACCTATTCCAGCAACCTGCTCGACACAGGGATTGCCTTCCAGGAACTCCTCTTCTCTCCGTCCCTGCAAACCTCAAATCCTTCCTTCGCTGCTCTCGACAGCAACCTCGCCAACAGCAGCATCTACTTCACCAGCCTGAACGAAGAAAACCCCTGGGAATCCATCGCTGCTGGCTTCCTGGGGGGCATCGTTCTCCACCACGCCCCTGGCAACACCATCACGGAGTGCAGGGTACAAGGCAACGGAGCTGACGGCATTCGCGTCATCGGGGATGCCTCCGGCACTACCCTGAGCAACAACATCGCGGGGGATCGCCTGGCCTCCTTCTCCCTGCGCAATGCAGGCAATGGAATTGCCCTCGAGTGCGATCACGCCGTATTGAAGGGCAACGAGACGCACCGCAACCTGCGCTCCGGCGTCCTTGTGCGCGGAATCGAAAATGAAGTAAGGGGCCTTCGATCATCCGGAAATGGCGAGTGTGGAGTGCATTGCGAAGGACGCCAGACATTGATCGGCGGATCGCTCTTCGCCGACCGGGGACAGATTTACTCCAATCCCACCGGGATTCTCCTCACCGCACCCTCCATGCCGGTCCCCTACAGCCCCGGTCTGAATCAGGTTCACGGAAACCTGATCGGAGCCGAAGCGCCCTTCGGACCGGAACCTCCTGTTCCCCGGCCCAACCTTCGAGGCATCCACATCCTGGGCAGCAGCGGGAACCATGTCGGAGGCATACCACGCTCCGCGGAGGCAAACAGTATCGTCTACAACCATCTGGAGGGGATCCTCGTGAGTAGCGGCTGGGGCAACCAGCTCCACGGGAATTTTGTCGCCGGCAACGGACGCCTCGATATTGACCTCTCCGCAAGCCAGGAAGGCGACGGCCCCGATTCTCCCGACCCGGATGACCTCGACGAAGGAGGCAACCGCAAGGTCAACCCTCCCGTCCTGCAGTATGTCGTGCAGGATGGAAACACTCTTCGATTCGCAGGCCAGCTCCCGGGTGCGTCCCCAGGCAACTACAACCTTGAGATCGTAATCGCCATGCCCACTGCCATGCTGTTCGGCTCCCAGTACTCGGGAATCATCCCTCTCACACACCTCTCCCCGGCCATTCCCTTCACCTTCAACCTGCAAAGCGCGGTTGACCTGCGCGGATCTCACATCCGTGCCTCCCTCACTGATCCCTCCCTCAATACTTCGGAATACAGCGCGTGGATCCGGATCGAGGGAGCTACTGATTCGGACGGGGACGGCGTCAGCGATGGCGTGGAAGAAACGGTGGGGACGGGAGATGCAGACGGAGACGGGATTCGCGACGCGCAACAGGCACATGTGGCCTCCTTTCCGACCCTCCTCTCCGGATCACTCGCCATCGCCGCCCCGGAGGGGCTCACGATGACAAACATTTCCGTCGAATCCCTCTCCACCCTGCCTCCAGCAACCGGCCAGGAGTTCCCGCACGGGGTCTGGCACTTTGAAATGAATGGGCTCTCCAATGGAGGTTCGGCCACCATAACTGTCTTCTCCTCCAGCAAGCAACCGGGTGAGGGCTTTCATTGCTTTGGCCCAACTCCGGACAATCCCGTTCCTCACTGGTATGACTTTTCCTTCGACGGCACAACTGGCGCGCAGGTCGACGGCGATCGCGTGTTGCTGCACTTCGTGGACGGCAGGAGAGGAGATCACGATCTCACCGTCAACGGGGCCCTCGCGAGCCGGGGCGGAAGCACAAATGCCCTTCCTCCCCTTCCCGACCCATCCTTCCGTACCCTTTCCGATGGCAGCATCATCATCTTCTGGCCATTTCTGCCAGAGACAGGCCAGTTCTTCCTTCAGGAATCTTTGAGACCGGACCGGTTCCCCTGGACCTTCAGCCCTGCTCCCCTCCGCGAATCCGCGGCCTCCAACGTAGTACGTGTTATCCCGAACGGAGACCGCAGGCTTTTCCGACTGGTGCGCCCCTAAGGAGAGCGGCATGCTCTCACTCCATCCCCGGCCCAAGATGTCCCCTCATGCCCTCCTCCTGATCCTGGTTACCCTGACCGGAATTCTCCCTCTCCACGCCCACCCACTCCTCGGAAAGTACCAAAAGCACTTTGCCAACCGCTGGGTGGGCGGATCGCACGGAAATATCGTCTACAAGATCTATGCCCCTCAGAAGCTCGGGCCTCCTGCTTCTCTCCCGGTCGTCATCTATCTCCACGGGTCGGCCAAATGCGGGACCGACAATACCAAGCAAACCAAGGTTGCGGTACCCGCCTCCTTCGTGCGCAACTTCCCGCAGCGGCCCTGCATCCTCATTGCCCCGCAATGTGATCACGGTCAGGCCTGGATGACCCGCTCGGGAGACTCCGTCCTCTCTCTCCTCCGGGACTTCCTCAGGGAGGTGAAGGTGGCTGACCCCAAACGCGTCTACCTCACCGGGTTCTCCCTCGGCGGCTACGGTGTCTGGCATCTCATCGACAAGCAACCCGATCTCTTTGCCGCCGCCGTGCCCCTGGCGGGAGCCGCCAATATCAAGGACGTCTCCCACCTCAAGGACGTCAGTATCTGGATCTTTCACGGTCGCCGCGATAAGTCCGTGAAGGTTCAGCGGGCCCGGGACATCTCAAATGCCCTGAAGCAAAAGGGGATTTTACATAAATACAGTGAACTTCCCGCCGGCCATCTCATTACCAGCAAGATCTTCAACCAGCCCGAGATTCACGAATGGCTCTTCCGGCAGAAAAGGAAGTAGATTCCCATCTTCACACGGTCAGCATGAACGACGGGGCCTTTGCCCATTGGACTACTTCACCCCGTACAAGTGCTTCCCTTCCCGGGCGGCCTGATGAGCCCTGTGGCTGTCCTGCGGCGCCCCGGGGTCTCCCTGCGCTTTCATCCAGCGATCCAACTCTCCACTGAGCCTCGCCTTGATGGCGGCAACGTCCGGATCCCCGGCCCGGTTGTTCATTTCATAGCGATCGTGGGCGGTATGATACAGTTGCTCGGCGGGGCGACGCATGTAGCGGCGGACCACCTTGTAGGTATGGGGATTATTCCAGGAGTCCCTTACCCAGGTCGCCCAGTAGGGATTGTTGAGGACGCCAGTGCCCTTCATTCCCATCAGGTGTTTCTCGATATAAATCTCCTCGGGCAGCAGGTTGCGGATGTAGCGCCACTCTCCATCCGTCACCGTCCGCACCGGATAACGGGGACCTTCCGGAATATTGTTGTGAAGCCCGTAGGCATACTTGCGGTGCTTGTCTTCCTGCCCGAGCAGGACCTCCGCAAAACTTCTGCCGTCATAGGAGTGTCCGGAAACGTCACCCCCCGCCAGCGCAAGCAGCGTTGGCAGGATATCGGCATACTGAACGACCGCATCCGTCCGGCGCCCTGCCGTAATCCTTCCAGGCCAGCGCGCAATGAGACCGGTGTGCACCCCCGTGTCCCAGTTGGTCCACTTGCACCCGGGAAACTGCGAGCCCTGTTCCGAGGTGAACAGAACCAGGGTATCCTTCGCCTTGCCGCTTTCTTCCAGCACCCTGAGGATTTCACCCACCTGCCCATCCATATAGGTAATCTCAGCCAGATAAGCTGCAAAGTCCTGCCGAGTCCGCACGGTATCCGCGATATTGGGGGGCAGCTTCAGCTTGCCTGGGGGATACTGGGAGGCATCCCCCATCACCCACGGGATGTGCGGCTCGACCAGCGCCACCACCAGGCAGAAAGGCTTCTTCTGGTCCCGCTTAATGAACTCGCCCAGGCCCTCAAGTCGATGAGGACGAGTGGGATTACGAACGCAATTCGTATCGAACCCCTTCACCTCTTCAAAAGGGAATGCCTTCCTTGGTTTCACATGTACCTTCCCGGCCAAACCAACCCGATACCCCAGCGGAGCGAGATGATGCGGCATGCTGGTGACCGAAGCGCGGCTGGCAGAATGGTTCCAGGCACAGCCATTGCGCATGGGATACTGCCCGGTGAACAATTCCGCCCGGCAGGGCTGGCACATTGCCTCCGCTAGATAAGCCCGGTTGAAAACGAGACCCTCTTTGGCCAGTCGGTCGAGATTGGGCGTTTTCGCATTCTGGCCCCCATAGACCGGCAGGTCGTTGTAGGTGCAATCATCGGCCATGATGACAAGAACGTTAGGCGCTTCCCGGGCATGGAGACAGGCAGCGAGAACGAGGAGAAGAGGGAGCAGGCATCTCATGCGTGCCCTTCTAGCGCGTGAAAGGCCTGCTCAAAAGCGGTTAATGGCCACTACGCCACCATCCCTGCAGAGACTCCGGTATAACCTCCGGAAGGGGCGGACCGTTCCGGAGAACCCGGCACGGTGGAGCCCGCAGCGCCCGCGAGATTCCTGCTGTAGGATCAGCCCGCCGTCGGCTTCGCTTTCTTTTTCTTATTGTTCTTCTTGGGCCGCCGCGCTCCAGGGCGTTCCTCCGGAGCCGGAAGCTTGTAATCCGCACGAAGTCGCTCCAGTTCCTTTTTCAAGGCCGCCTCAACATTGGTATAACTTGAATCACCGTAGACGCTCCTGAGCTCTTCCGGATCTTTTTTCAGGTCAAAGAGCTCCCACTCGTCCTTGTGATAGAAGTGGATGAGCTTGTGCTCACCGGTGGTCACGCCGAAGTGCCGCGCCACACTGTGTGCGCCGGGAAACTCGTAATAGTGGTAGTAGAATGACTTCCGCCAGTCATCTGGCGTTTTTCCCTTGAGGACGGGCACGAGACTACGTCCCTGCATGTCCCCTGGAACCTTCACCCCCGCGGCATCAAGGAAGGTCTCCGCGAAGTCGAGATTCGAAACTATGTCATCATTGATGGATCCGGCCTTGGTCACTCCCGGCCACCGGATGAGAAGGGGTGTCTTGAGTGACTCCTCATACATCCAGCGCTTGTCATACCATCCGTGTTCCCCAAGATACCATCCCTGGTCCGAGGAGTAGATCACGATCGTATTCTTCGCCAGCCCGCTTTCTTCGAGGTAATCAAGGATTCGGCCGATCCCGTCATCCACCGATTTTACGCAGCGGAGGTAGTCCTTCACGTAGCGCTGGTATTTCCACTGGATGATCTCTTTCTCGCTCATATCCGGCTCGGCCTTCCTGAAGGCCTCGTTCTTGGGGCCATAGGCCGTATTCCACTTCGCAGCCTGCTCAGAATTGAGCCCACGCGGCGGACCCAGCTTGAGATCATTGGCGCTGAGATGCTTCCGGATTGTCATGGTCTGCTCGGAAGCGGCCGACGTCCGCCCCTTGTAATCGTCCCAGAGAGTCTCCGGCTCGGGGATCGTCTTGTCGTCAAGCCAGTTGAGGTACTTCGGCCCCGGTTGCCAGTTGCGATGCGGGGCCTTGTGCTGGGTCATGAGCATGAAGGGTTTGCTCTTGTCCCGGGCCTTCTTGAGCCACTCAAGGGTGAGATCGACGATGATATCGGTGGTATAACCCGTGTGCTTGCGCTGGGCCGGGGTCCCGTCATTCTGCCTGTACTTCATGGGCGGGTTGTAGTACGGGCCCTGCCCGATCAGGACCTCATAGTGATCGAACCCGGTGGGCGTCGACCTCAGATGCCACTTGCCAAGCATGGCGGTCGTGTAGCCAGCCTTCTGGAGAAGTTTGGGAAAGGTCTGCTGGGATCCATCAAAGGTGTTGCCGTTACGGATGAACCCATTCAGGTGGCTGTACTTTCCCGTGAGAATCACCGCACGGCTTGGACCGCAGATCGAGTTGGTCACGTAGCAACGGTTAAAACGCATGCCCTCCTTGGCGATACGGTCCATATGCGGTGTGGTGATCCGGGCAGGGTCGTAGGCGCTGAGAGCCTGTTCACAGTGATCATCAGTAAAGATCAGGAGGATGTTAGGACGATCCGCAGCGCAAAGAGGCAGGACGCCCGCAAAAAGCATGGGCAGGAGGTATTTCATGGAGCCCACCACGCCAGTCTCAAATTAAAAAGTCAAAGGTCAAATGGAGCCCCACCACCAACAATCTGCAGAACTGCAGGATCGGTGCTATAGCTTGGCCGGATCCAGGACAGCGTGCTTCACCGAGCGGCGCAGATAGGTATAGGTGATGTGCACCCTTCCATCGCTGCTCTGGATCACGGCGGGATAGGAATGTTCCCCCTTTTTACGTTCCAGAGTCAGGGCTACATGCCATCGCTTTCCGTCCTTGGAGACCGCTACATTCAGCATCTCGCGTCCTCGCGGGTTCGATTGACGGGTGGTATGATTGTAGACCAGTAATTGCCGCCCGTCCCTGAGGGTCACCGCGTCCGTCCCGGCATTGGGGTTGGGAATGCCCGTGGACGTCATCTTGCTCCAGGTCTTCCCCTCATCCTTGGACCAACTCTGGGTAACTACGCCCTGCCGGCTTCGGCACAGGATCTGCATTCCCCCGTCCGCATGGGTGAGGACACTGGGCTGGATGGCGCCGAACACCCGGCCGTCATTGATGGGTCCGATCACTTCCCAGGTTTTACCCAGGTCCCTGGTGCGCTCAAAGTGCACCCGCCAGCCATCGTGTTCCGAACTACTCCCGCACAGGATCGATCCATCCTGCAACTGGATCGGCTTGTTCTTCACCGGACCCAGCAGGTGTCCAACCCTGGAATCTTTCCCCAGCTTGCGCCGGTTTTCCCACGTCTTACCGCCATCGCGTGAGCTCATCATCACGCCCCACCAGCGGCTCGGACTGGGTCCCACCTTGTAAAAAAGGAGGAGCGGGCCTTCTCCCGGATTTCCCTCCGGAACACGCACCTTGAAAAGGACCGGATTCCAGCAGGGATATTCCTTCTCTTCCCCTTCCGCTCCGCTCGCCACCTTGACCGGCCTGCCCCAGCCTTTTCCTTCGTTACGCGAGACCCAGATCCCGACATCCGTATTCTTCTCGTGCTTCCCACCGAACCAGGCCGCCACCAGGCCACTCCGGGTCTCCGCAATGGTGGAGGCGTGACATTGCGGAGTGGGCGTGTCGTCCAACGGATAAATGAGCTCCGCGGAAAGGAGCGCGCCAGCCCCGGGCACCGCCACTGCGGGAACATCGTCGGCCTGCGTGACAGGAAGTAGCGCTGTCAGAAAGGCGATTGCCAGAAACCGTTTCATCACTCTCACAACCTTCCAGATCCACCCGGCCTTGTAAACTTCTACCAGCACCCGCCACCCGTGTCCGACATTGAAGACAAAGAGTTAACCTTCAGGGATTGCCCGGGGTGCCTCCCTCCTTCTCGCTGGATTTCCAGCTTTGCGGATCATTCGCTTCCGCCTCAGGGGAAAAGTCGGTTCGCACGAGCGAGTAGCCCCCTCCATCCGCCCGCGTCGGCCAGGGGGCTTCGTCCTCATAGGTCACCGATACGAGTTCCTCCCCGTCCGCTGCGCGGATGGTAATCGTCTCCCGACCGTTCCCCAGGTTCCCCTGATAGGTAGCTGCCACGACGCACCGGGGATACCGATGAACCATCCCGCGGCCATTACGCGCGATAACCAGTCGCTCTCCAGGACCGAGCACGTGCGATGAGGACAGGAGAAAGTAGATCCCCTCCCGGCAATAGATCCCACCAAGGTCAACCTCTTCCTCGCTGATGTTCACCAGTTCGAGGAATTCGAAATCGCTCTTCCGATTCAGACCCGCCTCCCGGGCCGCATCACCCGGTTCGGCAGGATGGTACATGATCTCCGAAATCATCACCTGTCCCCGGGCCACCGGCTTCGCCTGTCCCCCAGGCCCCTCCGTCTGCTCAAGCAGGGGGCTCCACTGGTCATCCCGGAAGATTCGTGCCAGCAGGCGAGCACCTGCCTTGGTCTCCACCAGGGTCCCTGGAATCTCGTTGCTGAGGGAGAGTTCAGGAACCAGAAGCAGATCGGAACTTCTCTCCCACTCATTAATCAACCAGATCGCGAGAACATTCTTCCCCTCACGGACGAGATTCATCTTCTCCGTCAGATCGACCGAGAGCCAGCGCAGAGCCTCCCCATCCGGGCGCGAAAGTGCCTTTGCGTCCCAGGCAGGCGCGTCGCGTAGATTCTCCCGGGCGACCTCAACTCCGTTCAAATAGGCTGCGAATCCGTCCTCAACCTTGAGTCGAAGAATCAGGCCGTCCGCCTCGGGCAACTTGGCCAGATCGAATTCATAACGCGCAAAAACGCTCGTTCCCTTGCCATACAGATCTTCCTGCACATCAACGTCAATAAGATCGAGATAATCCTCCCGCCGGTCATAACCGATTCCACCCTTCCCCTTCCGCCACTCGTCGTCATCAAATGCGGGCTGAACCCACTCCAGGCCAAGGGATCCGTCACCGGGAACATGAACGCTCACCGGAGTCTCCGCAGACACCAGCGCCCGGGTAACAACCTGATCCGGTACCGCCTTCCGGCTCCCCGGTCTGACCCCACGGCCCTCCATCGGGTCGAGGCCATCCGTCCGAAAGTAAATCACCCCCTCCCGGGCGGAAAACGTGCCCCCCTTCTCCCGACTGCGGAACAGTGGAGCTTGCACCGGATTAAAAAGCGGGGCCTCCGTTAATTCCCGGGCCGGCACTCCCCGGGGAAATCGCTTGGCCTCGGCGAGTTGACGAGGAACCAATTCCGCCCGCTCCTCAATGACTTTCTCCAGCCACGCAATCGCGTCTTTCCAGTCATTCTTCGTCCTCACCGGCTCTTTCCGGGACCCACCCCAACGCGCGCACTCAGCGAGGAAGGCGCGCCCCACTTCCTGGGCCCGGTGACGCATCCGGATCAAATTCGCTTCCCGGGACAGCGCGCCCCCGGACCCCAGAACCTGCTCCGCACGTGCCCGGAAGCGATCCCGGTACCACTCCACCGAGGTCAGTTGCTGATGAATCCACTGCGGATTGAACTGGTCATAGCTGCTGCCCGCCAGGAAGGGGCCCACCCGGTTAATCTGGATGCTCTCCGGCTGTGCCGCCAGGGTATGCTCTGAATCGTGGCAGAAGAATTGGAACCCGTCTCTCCCGTTCCGCCTCCAGATCGAAAACCAGTTATTTGTGTAGAAGTTTCTCGCAAACTGGGTGACCGGGGCGTCGAAATTCCCGGTCACGAAGATAATGAGCATGTAGTTAATGAGGTTGTCGACATCGAGATAGACCGGGGAAAGCCCATCCGCTAATCCCCCTGCATCCAGACCCTGCAGTAGGCGGCAAAGGCGCAACCTTTCCTCCGGAGACTCTTCAGTCGCCATGGCATTGGCCAACTCCCAAAACTGTCGCCAGCCTGCATCGGTTCCATCGGTGGCCCGCCCGTCTCTACTAGGTCTGGCCTTGAGAACATCATAATCTTCATCCTCACCACCGAAGTAGCGGGCGGCATATGACGCCTCGGCATGCTCCTGCGTCTGGTAGAGCCCCCAGTAGAGACCATTGAGATAGAGATGATAGTAGCGGCTCCGGGTGTAGGGTTGCCCGAGATCCCGCTGGCAATCGCGCGAGAACACGTCACGAACCAGCGTGTGGTGCATTGAGCCACTGTAGTGATACGAGTAATTCTGTGCCGTCCGCAGATCAATATCATCGAAACGGGCCACTCCTTCATCCCCGAAAAGTGGATACGCCAGTTCCCCGGCGCCGTACTCCTTGCGGAAATACAGGCGATAGGCGTGCTTCTGGCAGGCCGCCGATCGGCTATGTCCCCCCCGGATCCGGATGCCTGCATCAATCTGGAATCCCTCTTCCCGGCCCTCGGGGTCGATCAGTTCTACCGAAACAGGACGCTCCCACTCCCGGCCGCGCCCTTCCGGTTTGACATGAATCCCGGTCTTCTGGTCGAAAATGTGATTTCGATCGGTGACTATTGAGAGAGAGGGGAGGGCCAGAAGGGCCGCCTCTATGTCCCCCGCCGTTACATCCAGCTTCTCCGGCGGGGTCATGGCATAGTTCACGATGACTCCCTTCTCGTCGGAGGCATCGGCCCCGATCATGCGCGCAAAGCGCGGATTCAGCTTCGCCTCATAGTGCGTCGGCCAACCCTCGGGACGCGCAGGCTGCTGCAGGACGTGGGAAGCAAAGAGGTAACTCGCGGTATCGATATCGGTGGGAAGGTGCCCTTCCTTCCAGGCCATGACCCGCAACACCGTGGTGGTCTCAACCCGGATCGGTTTACGGTAAATCATCCCCTCCCCGGCAGAAGGAGGCGATCCGTCAAGGGTGTAGCGAATCTCGGCGCCCTTGGTTGCGGTGCTCAGTTCCACCTCGAAAGGCTCCCCGTAGAAGCCTCGATCGATGCTGAACTTGGTATCCGCTACCCTGGGCTCTACCGAAGGGCTATCGTTCTTCGCATTCGGACTGGGATGCGCAAAGACCGTAACCTGATCAAGCAGGAGACGGTCCCCTCTGAAACGGTAGCCACACGACTGCCCTTTGCCCACCTTGGGAAAGGCGGGCGAGAACTCCTGGATTATCCTGAGGTCCTTGACCAGCACCAGGGCCAGATACTCCCCCTCCGATTTCAGTTTGAAGTTGGCATGAAGAGCCTCCGGCCCTTTGCGATTCTTGCCCGAAGCAAATACCGTGAGATAACCTCCAGGCTTCAGCGATCCCGCGGGCAACTCCCACTTGAGCAGGTTGTCCGGGTCGTCGGTCAGAGCATACCCTTCAAGCGAGACCTCTTCCGAGCCACTGTTGACAAGCTCGATCCAGTCGTTCCGTTTTCCTTCCTCATCCAGATGGTCGTGCCCTGTCCCCGGCATGATTTCGGAGATCAACAGTTCCGCCCGCAGCACCGGAAGGGCAACAAAAGATAATCCAAGGACAAGCAGAGGGGCCAAGGTCATGAGCAAGCAATTGATGGTCTCAAATCCGTTTCAAGAAGAATGCGCACGAACAGCCCATTCTCCGCAGCATTCGAGCAGAAACGCATCAGGATATTATCCTGTTACTTTATCCCTTCAAAGTGAAGTGGTCCGATCACTCTACGGGATTCTGGCCGGAGGCACTTCCTGGAAACAACTTCTGGATCCAACCACAAAAAACTCCCCGGTCACTGACCGGGGAGTCTCAAAATCAATTCTGCGGACAAAAATCAGGAGTCCTTCTTCTCGGGCTTCTCAGTCTTGGCGATCTCGGCGAGAAACTTCTTGGGATCCTTCTCGACCTTGCCCTTGCAGCCCTTGCAGCAGACCGCCACCGAAATGGTGGAGGTGGCATCTTCATCGACGTCGCGACCACTGATCGGGCACTTCCCCTCTGCAGTCTTCGCTACCTTGGCAAGGAGGGCCACAGGATCCTTGTCGAACTTGGCCAGACACCGCCCACAGCAGAAACCAACCTTCACCTCGACAGCCGTGCTACCATCGACAGCCTTCCCCTTCACGGGGCAGTTCTTGTTTACAGGGCCTGCAAAGGCCGAGGAAAGCGTCAGCATGAGCGCACAAGCAATAAGAGAAATAATCTTCATGAGCTTTTCTTGGATGATGTTCGTAATTTGAACGTTATATATCCTGACAAGATTTCATTCATTGTCAATGTCCCGTAGGGGTATTCCCTTTCCTTACGCGCTTCCTTTGCTTTACCAAGAAAAAGCCCCTGCAACGTGCCAATTACCAGCCAGGAGCGCTTACTCCTCATGGCTTTGCGACAAAGGCGTTGCGCTTCTCTCCATTCTCCGTGTTGAAAACCGCCACCCTCCCATCCAGGGTGCCCACCGCCAGCCACGGGCCATGGGAAGCGCAGGAAGACACCGTGGGAGCTTCGGCGCCCTCACGTGACTCGATCCTGAATTCACGCACGCGTTGCTGGCTTTCCAGGTTGAACTGTACGACCATGCCTCCAGGGGCACTCGTGAAAAACCCATTCCCGGACCTGAGGAGACGCAGGACCGGCCCCTCGAACTTCGCGCGGTCGGCAGCCTTCTTCCCATCCTTGATTCGCCAGAGAAAGAAGTGTCCGTGATCTCCGGAAGAGAGAACCTCCTCCCCATTCGGATGAAAGGCTGCGCCGCGCACTCCCCCGGGATGACCTGAGAAGGCGCTCAGTTTCTTTCCACTGGTAACGTCATACACCTTGGTCATCTTATCCCGGCTTGCGGTGACCAGGCGTTTCCCATCCTCGTGCCAGCTCACTGACGTTATCCAGTCCGAGTGGGATGCTACAAGCAGCGACTCACGCCACGTATCCGTCTCCACGATCCGCATCTTTCCGTCTACGCCTCCGTAAGCAAGCCGCTTGCCGCCCGGGCCAAAAGCCACGGTCAGGACCGTGTCGTCACCACGAAAGGGCGTGGCCACCACCCGGCCTGTTCGACTCTCAAAGATCCTGACTTCGCCCGCTTGACCCGGGGCCCCGGTGGCAGCCGCCAACTGCTCACCGTCCGGCGAAAGGTCCAGTCCGTATGTTCGCTGCCCGTTGTTGGGAATCCGCTCAAGCAGGCTCCCGTCCTCGGGATTCCAGACCAGGATCTCGTGGTAGCCTCCGGTATAGAGTTTCCGTCCCTCCCCCCCGAACACCATGGCGGTCACCCCAAGTGGGCGCGGGTAGGATTCAGGCGCAGCCGGGTGATCCTTCATCGGAATGATTGAAGCGAGCAGGGCCGCCGGGTCCTCCCCGTCATATTCTGCTCCCTCCGCGACCCATTTCCGGATTACATTGATCTCCGACCCGGCAAGTGGATCCGCCTCTGCGGGCATCCGCTCTTCTTCGTCTTCCGTAGTGATGCGAAAGAGCAGTTCACTTTCCAGGTCCCCCGGTTCAAGTTCCTCCCGAAGCTGCTCGTAGGTATCGAGGCGGTACTTGCCCTTGGCCTTCCCCTCCTTGTGACAGGCCACACAGTGGCGCTGCAGAATGGGGGCAACCTCGCGCGAAAAACTGACGTCCCCCGCAGAAGTCAGCGATCCGTAAAACGCAAGAAGCAACGTGATGCAACACCTCATGAATTCTAGTGCTGAAACAGGAATTCGCTCTTGTTCAGCACGATCCAAAGCGTGTCCTCAAGAGCCTCTTTGGGATTTTCCGCCTGCCGGATATACTCCAGGTGAAGGGCCAGCTCCTGCTCTCCGGGAGGACGACAAAGAGCGGCCATATAGAGGCGTTTCACAATTTCTTCCTCGCTTACCTTCTCCCCGATCCACCGATGAAGGTGACTATCCCCCGCCCTGATCATGCCGTGCAGAAGCCGCCCGTTATACATTTCGAGAGCCTGGCCCAGGCTGGAGTCGTCTCCACGCTCACACTCGCAGATGGTCTGCCGTTCCGGTTGCCCGAAGACTTTCATGAACTCAATCTCCCCTAGTCGCCCACGGTTATGTGGCTTGAGATCAGGAGCCGGAAGCTGGGTCGCTTTCATACTGGCCGGCACCCCCACGAACTTCATGGGCCGTCCGGTCACCATACCCAGTGCGTCGACCAGTTGCTCCGCGGTCAGCATCCGCGGCTGGTAATGCGAAAAATAACGGAGATCTTCTTTGTTGAAACGCGTTGTCCGGGAGGTGGCCTGGTAGGTGTTGCTGTTGAGGATGGCGCGCAGGAGGTGGCGGCGATCATAGCCACTTTTACGAAAGTCGTCCGCCAGGGCGTCCAGCAGGGGAGGATTGCTGGGGGGATTGGTATCCCGGAAATCATCAAAAGGCTCCACAATCCCCCGTCCCATCAGGTGCGCCCAGATCCGGTTGGCCTCTACCCGGGCAAAGAAGGGGTTCTCCACTCCGGTCAGCCACTCGGTGAAGGCATCACGCCGGTCGACCGAAGCAGCCACGTCCATCACGCCCGCCTTCGGGGCCCAGGGCCTCATCTTCTTTCCGGTGGCCGGATGAGTGACTTCCCCATCCTTCTTGGCATAGACGATCAACTCCTCTCCCTTCCCCGTCTTCTTGCGTTCTATCCGATTAAAGAACGCCGCCAGGCCGTAGTAGTTGTCCTGGGTCCAGCGCTCGAAAGGATGATTGTGGCACTTGGCACACTGAATCCGGGATCCGAGGAACAGCTGAGCCGAAGTCTCCATCGCATCCAATGTGTTCCCCGCAGCCCGATAGTAGTTGGCAGCGGGATGCACCAGGCTGCTTCCCCGGGCAGTCAGGATTTCGCGGGCAAACTGGTCGTAGGGCATGTTGGCCGCCACCGCATTCACCAGCCAGCGGTTGAACTTGAATACGGATCCCTGCCCGATCTGTCTCTTGGATACCCGCAGGAGATCCCCCCACTTCTGCGCCCAGAAGGCTGCGTGTTCCTCACTCTCAAGAAGGCGATCAATGAGTCTCGCACGCTTCCGCTGACCCTGGTCCTCCACGAAGGATTCAACTACCTCCAGACCGGGAAGCTGGCCGGTCACGTCAAGATAAACGCGTCGAAGGAACTCGCGATCCCCGGAACGCTGCGCGGGCTCGAACTGCAACTGGCGTAGCTTTCGATAGACCAGTTCATCAACGTAGTTGGCCGGAGCGGGATCACGCCATTGGAAATCCTTGATCTCCCGCACCAAGGTCAGGCTCGTGCTCTCGATGAATTCGAGATAGCGCACGATAATGGCAACCCCGCCACGTTCCACTCCCCTTACCAGCCCACCGCGCGAAACATCCGCTACCTTGGTGTTGGAGCTCTCGAAAACGGCCAGGCTCGTCACGTCCCGCCGCCTGCCGTCGCTGAATTTTGCATGGACCGAGACCTGCTGGGTGGCCTCTGGAAAGTGCAGGACCCGGTCTGCAGAGGGATGAATTTCGATTCCTACGCAGGTTGCCTCGCTCTCCCGCCGAGGGGTCGCCCCTTCCTCAATCCAGGTGCGCAGAAGAGCATACTCCGCACTTTCCTTTTCCAGCCTCTTTCCTCCTTCGTGACTAATCTGGGTCGTAGGTTTGAGAAGAAGCAGGCTCTTATCCGGTTCGATCGGGTTGGTCCGGCGCCCCAGCTCCTCGCTCACCAGGGTCAGGGCATCGAGGGCCGGATCAAAGGCGCGCAGGGATAACCGGAAGTTCCCCTTCCCGTGCGGGGATCCATGACAGGATCCCGCACTACATCCCAGCCGCGATAGCACCGGCAGGGTTTCATGCCGGAAGGAAACGGGATCCGGAAGATCCGCACCTGCCACCGTGACCTTCACGCTGCGGTCTCCGGTCCGAATGACGGTAGCTCCGTTTGCCAGTGGCCGCACCACCCCCTCCTTTGAGACTGAGACGATGGCAGGGTCTTCTACCTCGTAAGCCACTTCCCGCGTGCGATCAGACACCCGTTCACCTTCCTGCCGGGTGACCACCAGTTGAAGGGATTCGCGTTTGCCGGTCAGGGTGAATTCCGGGGGGTAGACTTCCAGGGCCG
The DNA here is from genome assembly GCA_022448985.1 of Roseibacillus sp. Taxonomy (GTDB): domain Bacteria; phylum Verrucomicrobiota; class Verrucomicrobiia; order Verrucomicrobiales; family Akkermansiaceae; genus Roseibacillus_B. Next base: position 22,471 of record JAKVCR010000177.1, on the reverse strand, counting down.
CCTGCCCCCAGGCAATGGTCAGGTGAAGGGCGAAAATTGTGGTCCAAAATGTTCTCATTGCTGCTTCTCCCTGAGTTTCACCATGAACGGCTTGCTTTCCACCCGCAACGGCTGCCGGTGGAAATCCACCTCCACTTCAACCACCAGATTCACGAGCTCGTTTTCCTTGGGGCTATCGACCTTCAACTCCAGCTCCAGGGCATCCGTCTTGTCGTTGAGTCCCTTCTCTCCACAATGCGCCCCTTCTGGCAACCCATTGATGCGTAACTTGGTATTGAACCTGCGTTTGCCCTTCGACCACGACAGCTTGACCGGGATCTTCACCGTACTCCCCTTCTCAATCTCCCCAGGCACATCCACCTCGACCCCAAAGGGAGGCTCCATCACCCGCAGGGCAAGCACGCCATTGGCAGCCTCGGGGATCTCGGCCGCCACATCACGCTCACGGAGTACTTGCCTGGTCTCCAGCCGCGTCCCATAGGACCGGTCCTCCAGGTCAGCAACGCCCCAGACCCGGAGATCATGCAGGGTTCCCGGGATTGCATCTGCCGGAAGGCGCAACCTCAGCCCGGCGCTGCCCTGGTTCTCTGCCACCAGGGCTTGCTCTGCCTGGCAGGGCAGGGACGATTCCAACTTGAGCCCGATGGCGGGCGTGAACTGCCTTCGCTGACATTGCACCGGAATCAGGAATACCCCCCCCGGCACCGCCACAAACTTGTCCAACAACGGACGCTTCTTGTCCTTCTGACCTGGAATCGAAAGCGCAAAGGGCGGCTTGCTGAAATGTACCGCCAACTCGAAACGCTGATCCGGACCCCACCGCCCAAACGCATCAAGAACCTGAACCTGGTAGCTCCCTGCATCCAGCCAGAGTTGCAACTCACGCTCCTCGAATACGTCTGAAGGCACTTCGCCCACCACCCCGCCATCGGCCTTCAAGACACGGAGCCGTGGAATGGCTGGCGACCGAAGTTTACGCGCGGCAGCCGTGAGAGTAACAAAACGCCGCTCTTCCAGCGCAAGAGGTATTCGAGCGAATCCCTCCCTGCCATCGATGACATGTTGGGAAACAAGGTCTTTCTCACGATTCTCAACCGGGACTCCCCCCGAAATCCCGGAGGAAGCTGGCACATGAGGATCGCCCCCGCTGACATCTGATGGACCTTCCAGAACAAGTTGATACGCCTTGCCTCCCCGGTATTGCGAATCCATCAACTCCAGCAGATAGTCCCCCTCCGATGGTGCAGTGAACTCGATTCTCGGATCGAACCCGTCAATTTGGCTGTCGTCTGCCTGGGCAAGACGTTTCCCCCCGGCCGAGCGCAAGGTAAGGACCCCATCAAAATCAGATCCACGTGATTCCGCCCGAAGGATCATCACCTGGCCCTTGCTCGCCCTGAACCGGAAGAAGTGCGACCCGAGATTCGGCGAACTCCCTTCGATGCAGGCGGGAATCTCAATCACCTGTGCCTCCGCAATGGTGCTCTTGTTCTGGGAGGGGACCAGGGGACGTTTCCCATCGGTCACGATTAGATATACCAGGTTGCTCACTCCGTGCTCGCTGTGAACACGCAGGGCTCCCGCACCAATCTGGTCAGTAGAGATGCGAAATCTCGGAGCCTTCTCGTCGATCCGCTCCACCTTGGCGGGAAAGCTGGTCCAGAGTGCGACACCCTCCAACCCTCCCCCGTGAAGCCGGATTTCCGTGGGAACCCCGGACCGAATCACTGTCGGCTCGCAACGGTCCAGCCTGACATGCTGGGCCAGGCTTCCCAGAGGGCACGCCACCAGCGCGAGTCCTGCGCCTCGGCACAGCCATGGACCAAGGTGCTTCAAGAACCGGTATCTGCTACTGGTTTCCCGGCGGCGCCCTCTTCTGCTTCCGCTACCTCGTGGAGATACAGGTCGAAACGCCCCCCTTTCTCCGAAACGATCACAACGTGCTGTCCGTCCGGGTGCCAGGCCGGATAGTCATCCCGGTCCAACCCACGTGTGAGGGTGCGCACATTACTACCATCGATATTCATGACGTAGACGTTGTAACCACCGTCCCGCGTGCTGGTGAAGGCAATCTGCTTGCCGTCCGGGGAAACAGCGGGCCGGATGTCCATGATGGTGTTGTTCGTAAGCCGTTTTTCGTCGGAGCCATCTTCTCTCATCGAGTAGATCTCGTAGTTGTTCTCCCGCGAGTTGCTGAAAACAATGGTTTTCCCATCAGGCGTGAAGCTCGGCCAGTTGCTCACGCCCTGGCACTGGGTCAACTGCTTCTTGTCCTTACCGTCCACCTGTACAGACCAGAGTTGCTGCGGTCCGGTCTCCGCAAAGGCGTAAACCACGCGCTTGCTGTCAGGAGTAAAGACCGGACTTCGCGTTCCGCCCCGTCCGGAATGGGTGATATACACGTCTTTCTTCGTTTCCAGATTCCGGATGACCAGCTTGGCGGTCAGGTTTCCGGTACACTCGGTCACCGAGAGGAACTTGCCGTCGGGAGAGAGCTTGGGCTCAATGTGATGTTTGTCGCCCACATCCGGAACAAACGGCTCGGCCTTGCCCGTTTCAAGGTTGAGTTTGAGCACCCGGACAAGGTCGTCCTGCTCATCGTAGCCGAAGAGAAGGGACTTGCCACCTTCCACAAAATGAGGATCACGCTTCAGGATCCCGTCATTGGTAAGTTGCCTGGGTTCTCCCGCACACGGTCCCTGTGAGACAAACAATGCCACGCCAAGCAGGACCATGTGAGTCCCCTGATTCCACCACGGGCCCGAAAGCGGAAATAAGCGGGATGGCCTAGAGAAGCTCATGGATCACCCGGCCTCCATCCAGGACTTTCATTTCCGCGCGCTGCTGGGCTCCCACCCCACAGAGCTCCGCAATGGTTGTCCCCGCCATGAGGGGTGTGATTGGCTCCGTGACGGGATGCTCCGCCCGCGCATCGCTCTCGCCGATCGTGCGCCCCGGTTGCACGCCGGCACCGGCCCAGATCGAGAAATAACAATGCTGATGATGCTCGCGAGCCGCCCGTTTGCTGATCTTGGGAGTCCGCCCGAACTCACCCATTGCCACAACGAGGGTATCCTCCATCATTCCCCGGTCATAAAGATCATCGAGGAGCGCCGAGAAGGCCCGGTCGAAGATCGGGCAGTGCCGATCCTGCAATAGTTCAAAATTGTAGATGTGAGTATCCCAGCCCCAGTCGCCATTGGGGGTGAAGGTCTCCACATACTCCGACCAGTTGACCTGGATGTAGGGCACGCCTACCTGCGCCAGTCGGCGGGCAAGCAGGCAACTCTGTCCGAAGGCAGTCTGCCCGTAGGACTCACGGGTCTTCTCCTTCTCCCCAGTCAGGTCGAAGGCCTCCTTGGCCTTCGGGTCGGTCAGCAGCCCATAGGCCGCCTGGTGGGTCTTCTCCCAGTCCTCAATATGCGCTCCATCGAGTGTTCGGTGGGCGGCGTCCAGCTTGTCGAAGAGCTCCTTGCGGTCCTGGATCCGGTTGGGCGTGATCCCGTCAAGCATCTTGAGAGTAGGGATGTTCACCTCGCCATGCTGGGAACAGCTCACCAGAAAGGGATCGTAGGCCTTGCCGAGGGTTCCTCCCCCGTAACCCTCGATCCGGCGGGGCAGATCCCGTGGAATCCCACGCCCGAGATAGAAAAAAGGAGGAAGCGTTCCCGTGTTTCCCCGGTGCTTTGCAATGATCGAGCCAAAGTTGGGATGGACGGTGGGGGACTCCTTGAATCCCGTCACACCGATAGTTCCGGCCCCGGGATGACCACCATCGGTGGTCACCATCGAACGAATCAGCGAGAACTTGTCATTACGCTGCGCAAGGCGCGGCAGCATCTCGGTGAAGTGTACCCCGGGAATTTTTGTCCTGATCGTCCCGAACGGGCCCCGGTACTCCATGGGAGCGTCGGGCTTGGGGTCAAACGTATCGATGTGACTGGGGCCACCCCAGAGCCAGAGCAGGATTACCGACTTGGCCCCTGCCCGTTCCTGTGCGGCCTGCACCTCTAACAGACTGGGCAACCCCGCTCCCATTGCAAAGGGAACCGCTGCGGCCGTCTTAAGGAAGGAACGCCGCGACACGCCATTGCAGTCGTTCGCCTTGAAATTACCGACTCCGATCATCGCTCAAAGGTCTACCCAGAGTGCTTATGATTATCCGGAAAGGAAAGGAAATACGCGTCCCCGCAAGGGGTGAGCCACTGCCCCGATAATTTAGGATTTGGAGTTTCTTGCTCCCCCCCTAGGGTCCGCCACCTTGGCATTCAACAGCTACCTCTTCTGGCTCTTCTTCGCGGTGGTCATCGGACTCTATCGCCTTTTGCCCCACCGCGGCCAGAATCGCATGCTGCTGGCAGCAAGCTACCTCTTTTATGGTGCGTGGGACGCGCGCTTCCTGCTCCTTATCGCAATCTCCACCGTGGTCGACTTCCTGGTCGCACACCGCATCAAGGCAACGCCGAACCGCACGCTGGCCAAGCGCTGGTGTGCTCTTTCCATCACGGTCAACCTGGGAATCCTCGGGGTATTCAAATACTTCGACTTCTTCACCACCAGCTTCTCCCGCTTTCTCGAATCCTTCTTCAACTACCAGGCCGATCCGATCACCCTGAACGTCATTCTTCCGGTCGGCATCTCCTTCTACACTTTCCAGACCCTGAGCTACACGATCGATGTCTACCGGGGGCACACCAAACCCGCCGGCAACCTGCTCGACTTCGCCCTCTACGTTGCATTTTTCCCCCAGTTGGTGGCCGGTCCCATCGAACGTTCCCACCGCCTTCTTCCCCAGATTGTCAATCCCCGCAGACCCCGCGAGGGCGATTTCGCCAACGGTCTCTACCTCGTCATCACCGGACTCTTTGCCAAGATCGTCATCGCCGACAACATGGCCTTCATCTGCAACGGCATCTTCGCCGCGCCGGCTGATGAAGTGGGCGGAATCGATCGGGTGGTTGGGATCTACGCCTTTGCCTTCCAGATCTACGGTGATTTCTACGGTTATTCATCCATTGCCCGCGGCATTGCCCTCTGGATGGGAATCGACCTCATGGCCAACTTCCGCATGCCCTACTTCGCCCGTTCCCCGCGCGAATTCTGGCAGCGCTGGCACATCAGCCTTTCGAGCTGGCTACGTGACTATCTCTACATTCCCCTGGGAGGCAGTCGTGGGGGACATTGGCTGACCTGCCGAAATCTCATGATCACCATGCTGCTGGGCGGCCTCTGGCACGGAGCGGGATGGACCTTCGTGCTGTGGGGCCTCTACCAGGGGCTCCTCCTCTGTATCTACCGCCCCTTTGAAAACCGCATCCGCCAATCGCATCCCTCGCTCCTCCGCCGACTGGTGGAAACCTTTCTCTTCTTCAACCTGATCTGTTTCGGCTGGCTCTTCTTCCGGGCCGAGTCCATCGGGCAGGTCTGGCTCTTCCTCAGCGAAATCCTTTTCACCGACTTCAACGCCACCTTCCTCACCACCTACGGGCTGGGTTCCATCCTCTACCTCGCTGGTCCCTTCCTCCTCCTGGAAGTCTGGCTCTCCCGGCGCAACGACCTCCTGGCTCTCACCAAGGTGGCCTGGGGATGGCGTGCCGCGGCCTACGTCTACGCCCTCTTCATGCTCCTGATCTACCAACCACATCGCAGCAGTGAATTCATCTACTTCCAGTTTTAGAGAGGTCGAGTGGAAGGTGGCAGTGGTCTTCGCCGCTGCTTTCCTCCTCCTGGAAATCGTGGCGCGCATCCTTGCACCCACCCTTGACTACGATCGCGTACACATTCACGCCTTGCCCCGGATCGTGGAAGAGATGAACGAGGGCGAGCAGCCCCGGGTCGTGCTCCTGGGGAATTCTCTCCTCATGCACGGGGTCGATGGCGAACTCCTTGAAGAGGAAATCTCTCACGCCATCTCCGGTCCCTGCAGCGTCACCAAGATCACGCCGGTGGGCACCGCCATCCGGGACTGGAACTATCTCTACGATACGTATTTCACTGAAAAGAACACCCATCCCGACGTGGTGGTGGTCGGTTTCGTGGCGCACCACATCCCCGACCAGTACGAACTCAAGATGCGCCGACTAGCGCGCCATTTCTGTTCCCTCCACAATTTATGGGACTGTCTTCAGCAGGAAGGCCCAACCTTCGACGACAAGGCGGTGGGCGCACTTTCCCACTTCTCCGCACTGTACGGCGACCAGCCGGAACACCACTGGGGAGTCAGCTCCTTCACCATTCCGGAATTCGGACGGAGCGTACGAAAGATCAATAACATCCTGGATGGAGAGGCCGGGCGGAAGGCGCGGGAAAACGCGGAGCGGGGTTCCTCTTCCGCCCTTTCACCCAAGACCTACCAGAAACTTGCCCATCTTATCGAAACCTTCAGGAAGCATGGGGTGAAGGCCTGTTTTGTTCCCATGCCGCAACCGGAGAGCTGGGACTTCGATCCCTCCGCCGCGGAAGTAATTATCGATAATGAAGCCCTCCTGCTTGATGGCCGGACCATCAAGGGGATGACCGAGGCCGATTTTTCGGATGGCTACCATCTCGGGGAAACCGGCACGAAACGCTTCACCCTCTTTCTGGCGGAGGCCCTCGCAAAGGAACTTTCGACCGGAACCACGCTGTCACCGTGATCTGCCATTGACGCTGCAGGGTCCATCTCCTCATCGTCGTGGCATGCTGGCCTCCGGTCTTCCGCGAATCCTCGTCCTGCTCTCCATCCTCCCGATTGTTTCCTCCCTCAACTGCCGGGGGGAGAAAGCCCTCTCGGTCGCCGCAATCTTCGGTGATCACGCTGTCCTGCAAAGGGGAGTGCAGGTCCCCATCTGGGGCACGGCGGATGCAGACAGGCAGATTGAAATCGAATTTGCGGGCCAGCGCCAGAGAACCGTAGCGAACAAGGGAGGACATTGGATGGCGTGGCTGGAGGCGATGGAAGCCAGCAACACGGGACGGGATCTCACCGTTCGTTGCGCAGACCAATCCTTCACTCTCAGGAACGTGGTGGTCGGCGAAGTCTGGTTGGCGAGCGGTCAATCCAACATGCAGTTTTCCCTCAGGGCCTGCGCCCGTCGGCTCAAGGACGTGCAGGTGGCCATGGAGGAACAAACAAACCACCATATCCGGCTGTTGCGTATCGGTCCGCCCGACAGCGATCGTGTCAAGGAGCTCGATCGCATGGATGTCCGCTGGCAGGTCGACTCGCCAGCCACCCGGTCCAACTACTCCGCCGTGGCCTTCTTTTTCGCACGCAAGCTGGCCCGGGATCTGGAAGTGCCCATCGGAGTGATCGAGTCCTCGTGGGGCGGAAAGCCCATCGAGGGGTTCATCCCGGAAGAGGAGTTCACCGGCAATGTCACCTTGAAAGCGATCGCCGACCTGGCCCGGGAGAATAAACTGGAAAAGCTCAAAGAGCTGAAAGGCGGAGTCATTATCCGCAACACGGCGGGCCGGCCCGGGCGCATCTTCAACAGCCGAATTGCCCCGGTCGCACCCTATGCGGTGGCAGGCGCAATCTGGTACCAGGGCGAGTCAAATGCCGGGAAAGGCGAGGACCCGCGCAACTACCGGATCAAGATGAAGGCCCTTATCACGGGCTGGCGCAAGGCCTTCAAACAACCACGGATGCCCTTCTACTTCGTCCAACTCCCTTCCTTCCGGGATGAGTCCTTCGGCTGGATCCGGCTCCGCGAGGAACAACGCCTCAGCCTCGCTGTCCCGCACACCGGTATGGCCGTGACCATCGATCTCCGTGACACGGACATCCACCCTGCCAACAAGATCGATGTGGGGGAGCGGCTGGCGCGCTGGCCATTGGCCAGACAATATGGGAAAGACGGGGTCGTTCCCGGAGGCCCGCTCTTTAAGTCGGCACGAATCGCTGGAACCACCGTGCGGGTGAGCTTTGACCAACTGGGCGGCGGTCTCATGATCGCACGAAAGGAGGGGCTGGCTCCGCCCGGGGAAACACCCGCCACCGACCTCGAACACTTCGAAATCGCAGGAGCAGACGGCATCTGGCACCCCGCCAACGCCGAGATCGAGAGTGAGGAAGTGGTGATCCGCGCAAATGCCGTCCCCGCACCGGTGGCCGTGCGTTACGCCTGCCGCGGAGCACCAGGAAATCCCAACCTCTACAATCGTGCCGGACTTCCAGCCTCTCCCTTCTGCTCCCGCCTTGAGTTTCTTCCCTGGGCCCTGCCCGGGGCAACTCCAACCCAGGAAAACACGTCTCCATGAAAATCGGCTTCCTCGATACCCTGGTCTTTATCGCTTTCATCGCAGCAGTGATCGCGGTCTCGGTCTACGCGGCACGGCGGGAACGAAATCACGAAGACTACTTCCTCGCGGGCCGCAACCTGAAGTGGTGGGTCATCGGGATCTCGCTCATCGCGTCCTGCCTTTCCACCGAGCAGCTGGTGGGGATGAACGGTCAAGCCTTTGGCGGGGTGGGCCTGGCGGTAGCGGCCTGGGCCCTGCTCGCTGCCGTGGCAGTGGTAGTGGTCGCCCTCTTCTTCATGCCAGTCTTCCTGCGCCTGGGAATCTTTACCATGCCGGAATTCCTCGAGTACCGCTTCGGCCGGACTACCCGCACGGTGATGGCCCTCTACATGATGGTTCTCTACGTCGTTGCCATCCTGGCGGTGGTCCTCTTCACCGGGGCGAATGCTCTTGAGGCTCTTTTCGGTCTCGATGTCCTGCTCGGCGTATGGCTCCTGGGCCTCCTGGCAGGCGGCTATACCATCTTCGGCGGGCTCAAGGCCGTGGTCTGGTCCGATTTCATCCAGGGCATCACCCTCTTCCTGTGCGGTGGGATTGCGACCTGGCTGGGACTGCAGGAGGTGGGGGGATTCGGCGCCCTGATGGCTGAAAACAGGGACCAGTTCCACCTCATCCTGCCCGCCAGCGATAAGAATCTGCCCTGGACCAGCCTGGTGGGAGGGATCTGGATCGCCTTCTTCTTCTACTGGGGATTCAACCAGTTCATCACCCAGCGGACCCTCGCTGCCAAGAGCCTCGCGCATGGCCAGAAGGGCATGATGCTGGCCGCTGTTCTCCTCGTTCTCTCCGTGCTCATCATCGTCCTGCCCGGCCTGATCTCCCATCAACTTTACTCCAGTGAGATCGAAAAGGCTGATGATTCCTACGCAATCTTCGTCAAGAACATCATGCCGCTTGGTCTGCGGGGCATCTTCTTCGCCGCCATCTTCGGTGCCCTGATGAGCAGTCTCGACTCAATCCTCAATTCCGCCTCCACCATCTTCACCATGGACCTTTACCGGAGGATTCTCCGCCCCGGAGCCTCCGAAACAAAACTGATCCAAGTCGGCCGGATCTCTACTACCGCATTTGTAGTGGCGGGCTGCCTTGCAGCTCCCTTCCTCGCCCGGTTTGACAGTATCTTCCAATACCTCCAAAGCAGTTGGGGCTATATCTCCCCCGCCATTGTCGGAGTGTTCGTGGTAGGAATTACCGTGCGGCGGGCACCACCCCTGGCTGGCCTGATGGGTCTCCTGATTGGACCGGCCTGTTACGGCCTTCTTGTCAATTCCCTCGCTCCCGAACTGCATTTTCTCCACAGCATGCTCCTCACCCTGGGAGTGGTAGTAGCCATCATGCTCCTCATCACCGTCCTCAGACCCCTGCCAGCGGCCGTCCGCTTTGAATCACTCAACGATATCGACCTCACTCCCAGCACGGGTGCGAAATGGGCCGGGGGGATCGTGGTGATCACCGTGGGCCTGCTCTACCTAATCTACCGGTAGAACCGGACAGCTTCCCTCCTCTTCGACAATGCCGGACAGGACATGGTGATATCGGGTTCCAGGATCGTACAGTTTCGCACCCGCAGGACGCAAAAGGGCGGCCTGCGGCCGCCCTTGAAAATTCACTGCCTGGTCTTTCGATCCCCCTACTGGGCTGTGCCCGGCAAGAAGCGGTAGTAGACCTCCAGCATGAGGGTAGTGAGGCAGGTCACGTAATGCACGTTCCCCAGCCCGTGGCTCGTATTGGCGGGAAGAGGCCAGGAGCCGTCCCCATTCTGGGCTTTCAGGGTGGGGTCACGGAAGAGCTCGTTGTACTCCTTCCAGAACCTGCCCCCATAGTTGATCATGGCCTGGGAGGCGTAGTAATGCCCGTAGAGGTCGGTGTCCTTGCCCTGCCAGTTGAACTTGATGTTCTTGTTGATCACCTTGCAGGCCTTGCGGGGGACGGAGTGCGCTTCCTTGCCCCAGAGCTGAAAACAAAGCGCCCCGGCAGCAGAAAGCGTCGTGCCGTCACCGCGAACACTGGGACCGGTGTATCCGATCGCACCGCTGGCATGCTGGTTGGCCGCGAAGGCGTCGAGCCCATCCCGCACACACTTCGTCATGTTGCGAAACTCGATCCCGGTGTGCTTGCAGGCCTTGAGAGCCTGGAGGCACCAACCCATGACCGAACTGTCGTTACGGCGTTCCTCCGAGAAGCGGTAGGTCCATCCCCCGGCCGCATTCTGGCCATCAATGATGGTCTGGCCCCCGAGCTGCACCGCTTCGTGCAATCCGGGAAGATTCACTCCAAGCTGGGAGCAGAAGGTGTAGGCTTCCGCGATTGCGTAGGTCGCGATGGCATGCTCGTAAACCCACTGGTTGGACTGCAGGTCGCTTCCCAAGCGGCCCTTGTTCCCAGCGCTCTTGTTCACGAGGTAGGTGATCGCGTTAGTCACGGTCTCCCCGTATTTTTCAGACAACGGGGTTTCGCAGTGCCCGAGATAGGCCAGAAGCGCCAGTCCGGTGTAGGCCACCTTGTGTCCACCACCCCATGATCCGTCCCCGGCCTGGGTGGTCTGAAGCCAGTCAAGAGCCTTGACCACCGCAGTCTCACATTCTTCGGTGCCTCCGTTTTCCTTGAGACGCTGCATCCGGTCCTGGGGCGAACAACGCTTCCGCATGGCAGCCGGGATGTTACCGAAGCCCCCACCACCGCCATCTCCACCGCTTCCCCAGCCCTGACCGAAGTCGTCGCCGCTGCCGAAATCAAGATTGGGTTCCGCTTCCGTTTCCGGAACCGGAACTGCCGTCGGCGAGGGAGTGGTGGATGCAATCACCTTGGCCATCGAGGAAGAGGGTGCAGACGGCTTGCGCTGGACCTGCGGATTCACCTCCTTCTGGTCCATGGTGTCCTCCTCCGGCGCACCGGCCTGGTAGGTCACGATGGTCGGGGATTTGATCATGAGATTCGGAAGGAGAATAAACAGAAGGATAAGGACCACGAGGGAGATCACCAGCAAGGCGATCACGATGCTCGTGATGACGGAGTTTCTCCGCTGCGCTTCAAGGCGCGCTTCTGCTTCAGGACTGAGTTGGGCGTGAAGGCTCATACCGGGTCGAATTGAGGGGATTTTATGGGTTGCTCCAACCCACTCGGAAAGACAATTCCCCGATACTTTACCCCTCTGGAACGGAAAATCCGCTCAAAAAAGGACGAAAATGTGAATACTCCCCCCTTCAGACCCTACCCCAATAGGAGGAGCACAGGTGCTGAAGGCCCGGCTCACCCGCATCGGGGCATCCCATCCCTGCTGCCGTTTTTGCTCCGGTTTCCCTTCCTGTCCGGCTTTTTGACCATCTTCGTGTCACCCTTTCTGCCGAAAAAAACGACGGGAGGCCACTTGCGGCCCTGTCCATTCAAGGTTGAGAGAACCCCGCGCTACTCGGCACCAGGCTCCTCATTGGGATCATCGTCCGGGTCGCGGGTCCAGACAACGGACGTGCCGGGCGCCTGATCCTCCGGGACAATGATTTCACCGGAAGCCTTGATCAGCTCCGGAACCCGGCGCACCTCGGTGTGCCCGTCCACAAAGAGCAGCACGCCCTTCTGATTATGGCGGGTGGCAAAGGCACGCGGGTTGGCCTTGGGAGCGCCGTTGAACTTCCGTTGGGCCTTTGAGTGCTCCTCGTCCTTGGGCAGTCCGCGCTCAAGGAAAATAACCGTGTTCACCGGCTGCTGTATGGAGGCCAGCGTCCCGGGATCCTTGTAGCCATCCAGCGAGCGCCGCTGGAGCCGACTGTTCATCCCGATCGCAAAGTAGGGTCGCTTCAACTTCTTCTCACTCTTGAAGTAGGGAGCTCCTCCCAGAAATGTTGGATAGGAAGAGGCGTAGAAGGCCTGCGGTGCATTTTCTTCCCCCAGCTGTGCCACCGAACGGTATCCCATCCGTTCCGGCAGGACATTGTACCAAGCCTCCTCAGCTTGCTCGCTCGCGGCTACCGCCCAGTCCTCCTGGTCCGCCGAGATATCGGGCATATCCGCGTTCTCAAGGGGGAGGCGCCCGCCATGATCACTGGTATAGTCCACGAAGGCCTGCCCCAGATCCTTGATCTTCTGTGTGGCACGGGTGAGATTCGTGCTCTGGACCATGTTGGTGAAAACCTGAAAGGAGATCCCGGCCAGGACGATCACGATCGCCACAGCCACGAGCAGCTCCAGCAAGGTGAAGCCCGCAGTCCGCTTTCGGTTGCGCCTCTGATCCATGGGTTTCTAGTTATCGAAGCTCCGCTGGGTCGACGTCAGGATCACACGGTTGTTCCCTGATGCGACTTGGAGCTTCTCCATAAAATCAGCTACTTTGGCCCCTGATTTCAAGAGAATTCCCCATCGGAGCTCCGTCATCATGCCCGCTTGGATCGATTCCACGCTGATAAGCTCCGTGGCATCAGCGAATTCCTCGAAGATCGGGGCGAAAGTCTGATCGTACTGAATATCGTTATTTACACGGATCCTGAGGTTGTGGGAGGCCCGTTTGGGCGCAAAAGCCTCCTTTTTCGAGAGGACGTAGATGGCGGCCACCATCACGACCGTAGTGGCGACGGCCGTTGGGTAGAGGCGCGCTCCCACCACCATGCCGGTCATCATGGAAAAGAGAATGAAGCCCAGGTCCCGGGCCTGTCCGAGATTCCGGCGGAAGCGGATCATGGCGAAGGCCGCAAACATGCCGAAGCCGATTGCGGAGGCGTTCGGATGGCTCCCGACCACCAGGATGAGGATGGTGGTCACGGTTCCCACGATCACGAGGGTGTGAACATAGTCCTGCGAATAACGCGTCCCCCGGTAAGTGGCCTTGTAGAGGGTGCCAATAATCAGGTTGAGGGCGAAGCTCACCGCCAGGGCGAAAAACACCTCGGGGACGGTGGGTATGGGACTGCCGAAACCAAGAGTCTCTTTGATGGTCTCGAAGGTATCGATGATGGCAAGGGAGTTCATGAATGTGGTGGGAATGGATGTCTTGTGTATGCAGGTGAGTCATGCTGCCGACCCTTGCCGCTCCCGGGCTTCCCCAAGCTGGGCGCCCAGGACAGGGTCATGTTTTTCGAGGGACGTGCAGTACTTGCTGAAACTCCGGCGACTCAAACCGGTCTCTCCCGCCCGCTGCCGCAACCAGTAGGGAACCGCCCCGATGGACTTGATCTCCATGATCGATTCTCCTTCCGGAATAATGAACCTGCTGAAGTTTTGATCGTCCGGCAGGAGCTTGGGAAATTCAGGACGGCAGCGGAGGAGATTATCGAATGTGATCCGCAACTTGCCATCCGGCGAGCTGAAGGCATTCCGGTCATAGCGAATCTGCATGGAGGGTTGATGCCCGGCTGACCGCATCCCGAGGACCTCGTCGATCACGATCCGGCCAGCACGCCCCACCTCGCTGTACATCCCGCGCAGGACATCGTCATTCCCGAGACCGAATTCCTGAGCCGCCTCAATCGGGATGGGCAGGCGGCGCTTCACCCCCAGCCCCTGCAACTTGTGCTTCACTTCAAGAAATCCCGCCGGAGGAATCTTGGCCGCATCAGAGCCGTAAATGCGCAACCGGATCTTGCGCCGGCTCTTGAAGCGGCGCTGTTTCTCCCAGTAGCAGTCGCGCTCCGCGGTGTCGTAGTACTGCGAGAGAATGGGGTAGTCCCCGGAGTTGCCAGGGTTCTGATCCACTGCCAGACGCTGCGAGATCTCATCCTTCCATTGATGATACTGCTCTGCGTTGATCAGGAATTTGTACTCAGTCCTGCTTAAACTCACGGTTGACTGAAAGGCGGAGGTAGGATTTGCGCTGGTCAGGGTAGTCCAAGCGCCGTGGCGGATTCGTCACAAAGCAAGTTTTAGCCAATAAGGGACAGAACGACAACCCCCGATTCTATCTCCCCTTGGTCCATAAATCCCCTGAATGAGTCAGCGGACACTCCCATCCCGTGCTTTACGCACTTGGCTCAATCCCGCATTCCAATCATCCGGAATCAGCTGAATTTCACGAAATCTCGCCTCTGAGCGATTTGAAAGCTCCTTAATCCTTCCGGGGTGGCTTCAAGGCTCAACCTCAGGCCTATCGCCTTGTGCCTGCTCCCGCAGCAACCCAGACTATACACTTCTTTGGTTCCGTCCAGATTTGGGATGCCCTCCAAGCCTGTGGATCCTATGGTGCTTAACCGTTCCAGCACAAACCCCAATGCCCCCTCCCCATCGTTCCATTCCGGTAACATTGCTCCTCGTCATCGGACTCCTGACGATATCGCAAGCCTCTGCCCAACTCTACATCAGCGAGTTTCTGGCCGAGAATAACGATGGCCTGCGCGATCGTGATGGAGACCCCTCAGACTGGATCGAAATCTTCAATTCCGGTTCCCAGGCGGTCGATCTGGGAGGCTACTATCTCACGGACAACCCTTCAGCTCTCACCAAATGGTCTTTCCCATCGCTCCAACTGGAACCACGCCAGTTCCTTCTTGTGTTCGCCTCCGGAAAGGACCGGAGAATCCCCAGTGAGGAACTCCACGCCAACTTCAAGATCGATGATCGGGGAGAGTATCTTGGCCTCATTGCCCCCGACGGTGTCTCGGTAATCGCGGATTTTGGCGGGATTGACGCCCCCCTGCCGCGCCAGAGAGAGAATGTTTCCTATGGCCTGATGCAGACGGGCACCCTTATCACCCGCACTCTCCTGTCCAAGGATACCCAGGCCACGGCCCGGATTCCAACAAACGACGATTCTGCTCTCGGGATCTCCTGGACTGAACCAGCATTCGATGACTCCAACTGGCGTGATGTCGCGATTGGCGTCGGCTATGATGAAGACAACACCTACCTCCCCGAGTTCGGTGCCGGGGGCAATCTGGGGGAAGAACTTAACGGAGTCAGCACCAGTCTCTACCTCCGGATCCCATTCCAACTCACGGAGGCATCCTCGGTCTCGGAGTTGTCCCTCCGCATGAAATACGACGATGGCTTCGCCGCATATCTCAACGGGGTGCTCATTGAATCCGTGAACTCCCCCGCCGGGGGAAGCCTCTCCTACAATTCAGAGGCAACTTCCAACCATTCAGATAGCGAGGCACTGGTCTATCAGTCCTTTGCCCTGAACGACCGCGTGCAACTCCTGAGAAACGGAACGAACATTCTTGCGATCCATGGTCTGAACGGTGGCCTGAACAGTTCGGACATGCTGATTTCCCCGGAACTGAACTCGGCCAAGATCACGGACCCTGCGACCGGGGAACCCGGCTTCTTCTCCACTCCTACCCCTGGCGCCCAGAACGGAGAAGCCTTCGCTGGATTTGTGGAAGACGCCGTGTTCAGCGTCACCCGGGGATTTTTCACCAGTCCGTTCCAATTGCAACTGACTACCGCCACTGACGGGGCAGAGATCCGCTACACCCTTGATGGCTCAATCCCATCGCCCACCCGGGGGCTGATCTACCGCGGCCCCGTCAGCATTTCCGGAACACAGGTCGTCCGGGCCATGGCCCACAACCCGGGATTCCGATCCACCAATGTTGATACCCACACCTACATCTTCCCTGACGACGTCATCAGCCAGACCCGGCCTCCCGGCTATCCAACCAGCTGGGGAGGCGAGCCCAGGGCTGACTACGACATGGATACCCAGATCACCCGCTCACGGCAGTATGCTGCCCGCCTGCAGAGTGGGCTGCGGGATATTCCGACTCTCTCGGTCACGGGAGAAAAGGACGATTTCTTTGGTTCGAACGGAATCTACGTCGACACCCAGAATCGTAATATTGAAGCTTCTGTCTCTGCTGAATACTTTCATCCCGATCCCACTGCCGATGGCGTCAATGTCGAGGAAGGGTTCCAGATCGACTGCGGGTGCAAGCTCCAGGGTGGCGCCAGCCGCAACCCCGGCTCATCAATCAAACACTCCCTCAGCCTGCGCTTCCGCGACCTCTACGGCCCCGGGAAGCTCGACTACCCGGTCTTTGAGGGAACCGGGGTTACTACCTTTGACAGCATTCACCTGCGAGCCATGTACAATAACTCGTGGATCCACAGCAACAGTGGACAGCGGGCCCGGGCCACCATGATCCGCGACCAATGGGCCCGCGACTGCATGATCGACATGGGCAATGCCGACGGCGGACAGGGCCACTTCGTGCACCTCTATCTCAACGGACTCTACTGGGGCGTCTACAACCTCCACGAGCGCCTCGAGAACGACCACTACGCAGCCTACAACGGCTTTGAGGAGGACGAAGTCCTCGGCCTGAATCCGGGCCGACCAACCTCCGAGGAGTCCAGCTCCTTCAACGCGATGAAATCGGTCGTCACGAATACGCGCACAACCTGGGCCCGGATCCAGACCGTCCTCGATGTCGACAATTACATCGACTTCGTCATCACCGAGTACTTCGGCCGCAACGCTGATTTGAAATCCAACGACAACTGGCGGGCAGCGGGTGGAGGCAGCGCCAACGCCCCCTGGCGCTTCTACTGCTGGGACACCGAACGAATCCTCGAGAACGAGACCACCACCAGCGCCCCCAGCAACAGCGGAGCCCTCGACGGGGCCCTCATCTTCGATGATCTTGAGGACCATCGCGAATTCCGGGTCCGCTTCGCTGATCGCGCCTACAAGCATCTCTTCCATGGCGGGGCCCTCACCAACCTCGAGAACCGCAGTCGCTTTCAGAAGTACGCCGACCAGATCGACACCGCGATCGTGTGCGAGTCCGCCCGCTGGGGCGACGACCGGAGCGGAGGGGGATTCAATGGCAACTACGCGCGCAACGAAAACTGGACCCGTGCAGTATACGGAACTCCGGGTGGACCGGGCACGAGCCCGAGCAACGGCGTGCTGGGTTCCTGGTTCCCCACTTCAGGAACCAACCGCACCGACCGCATGATCAGCGCCTGGCGATCGAAGAGATTCTCAGGCAGCTCCGACACCTACCTCGGAACCATCACGACACCTCTCTTCACCGTCAACGGAGCGAACAAGCACGGCGGCGAAATCCCCAATGGCGGAACGCTCTCCGCCACCGCCCCCTCTGGATCGATCTATTACACCATCGACGGGACTGATCCGCGCCTCGAAGGCGGCAGCCTTGCGCCGGGAGCTGTCTTCCTCTCCGGAGAGATGACCCTGCCTTCCAGCGGACTGGTCCGCATGAGGGCCCGGCTGGGAGGCGGCGATTCGTGGTCACCGCTCAGCGAGGCCGTCTTCTATCTCGAACGCCGTGCTACCGCGTCCGATCTGCGCATCACCGAGATCAATTACAATGCCGTCCGTGCCAACGCGGTGGAAGCCGAGGCCGGGGCGAACCTGGCAACTCCCCGCCTCTTCACCGGTGAGGATTTCGAGTTCATCGAGATCTGCAATATCAGCGACAGCGCCGTCAATCTTGACGGGGTGAAGTTCACCAATGGACTCACCTTCACCTTCCCCGTCACCAACCTTCCCGCGGGAGGATACGTAGTGCTCGTCGAAGACCAGGAAGCATTCGAAGTGCGCTACGGCACGGGCCTCCCGGTGGCGGGACAGTTTACCGGCACCCTCGACAACGGCGGAGAACGCATCGCCTTTGCGACCTCAAACGGCACCGGCATCCAGGACTTCGCCTTCGACGACGAAAGAACCTGGCCGGGACGGGCCGACGGAATCGGATCCTCGCTTGAAGTTATCGATACTGCAGCGGACTACGATAATTCGGAAAACTGGCGCCCCAGCAGCGAATACAATGGCTCGCCGGGTGCCTCTGGAGCAGGCCCCGACGGGCGCATTGTAATAAACGAGGTCCTCACCAACACGGACTTACCCACCCTCGACCGGATCGAACTCCACAACACCACGACCAGCTCGATCGAGGTAATCGACTGGTATCTTTCCGATGCCAGCAGCAACTACCGGAAGTTTCGTATTCCCTCCGGGAGGATTCCGGCCGGGGGCTACCTGACTTGGGACGAGAACGATTTCAACCCCACCCAGAATCTCAGCATTTCCTCGTATACCGGTTCCAATGCAACCGCTCCTACCACCGTCTTCAAGCCCGGGCATGGCCTGTCGACTGGCGACGTCATTACGATATCCGGGTATGGTGGAATCGGGGCCTATAACGACACGTTCGAGGTCACGGTCTCGAGCCCTGGCAGCTTCACGATCCCCGTTCCCTTCCTCGATGATCACGGCATCAAGGGAACCTACACCATGGGAGAGCCCTTCGCGCTTTCCGCGAGGGGCGACAAGGTCTGGTTCCTCGAGGGCGACGCGAGCGGCAAACTGCTCAAGTTCGTCGATGTCGTGGAATTCGCTGCCGCGCGCGCCGGCGAGACGCTGGGTCGGTGGCCCAGTGGCGGGGGAAGCGAAACCCTCGTCAGCATGACTGCCAGCACCTTCGGTTCAGTTAATGCCCCTGCTCAAGTCGGTCCGGTAATCATTTCGGAGGTGATGTACCAGCCGGTTGTGACCCCGGAAAACAGCTTCGAATACGTCGAACTCTTCAATCCTGGACCTGCCGTTGAAAGTCTTGCCAACTGGAGAATACGGGGTGGAGTTGATTTCGATTTCACCACTGCCCACTCACTCGCGACGGGAGAAACTATCCTTGTGGTTGGCTTTGATCCAGTGACTGACCCAATAAGCGCAGATAACTTCCTCTCCCACTATGGAATAGGCGCGGGAGTAACTCTCCTCGGCCCGTGGAGCGATGGGCCTCTGCGCAATGATCACGGCACTGTGCGCCTGCAGCGACCTGACACGCCGCCCCCGACAGATCTCACGCTCTACCCGCAGGTCACGGAGGACGAGGTGCGCTATCTCGCCGTCGCTCCCTGGCCAGCCAGCCCGGCTGGCGAAGGGGAATCACTCCACCGACTCAATTCCTCCCTGTTCGGCAACTTTCCCTCCAGCTGGGTCGGGGAAGAACCCACTCCCGGCACCGGCACCCAGCAGCTGTCATACGCTGACTTCCGCGATCTCACCTTCGGCCCCGGCTCCCCTCCCGGGTCGGGTGAACTGGAGGACTACGACCTCGATGGATTCCTCAATATCGTGGAGTACGCCCTCGGACTCGATCCTCTCCTTGCTGACGCCTCCCTCGCCCCCTCCCCCGTGGTGGACGGCGGCGAGCTGACCCTCACTTTCCCGAGAAACACCCTCCTCAGCGACGTCCACTGCGTGGCGGAGTTTTCCACCGACCTGGCTACCTGGACGCCCCTCGTCGATGTCGCTGTGCCCTCCGAAAACTTCATCGGACTACGCAAGGCCAGCATCACCATGGCTCCCTACCCCCGGCTCTTCCTGCGGATTGCCGTCACGTTCACGCCGTAAGAGTCAGGAACACCGCCACAGATCCCCCTCCCACCAGGGAGAGGCGAAGACCACTACAGCGGGGTTTCTCAAACAACCTGAGCCGCATTGACCTTCAGTCGCTCCTGACAAAGTTGGCGATCCCTGCTCTTGCTCCGGCCAGATGGTCCCTGCCATCCTCTCCACGACTCTGGGTGCAGACCACTCGCGCCCACCCAAAAAACTCACCGGTTCCAGAACATGCACATCAGGATTCTCCTCGCCACCCAGGTGGCCCTTGCCACCGCCACCCTCTCGTCGCAGGACCTCCTCGTTGACTTCAACTCGACCAACCAGGACGGCGGGCCCCATCCACAAACAGGCTACCAGGCCTACAATGCCGCTCATGAAGTCCCCGCCGACTTCATCACCCGGTCCTTCCCGGCCTTCGGGACCACCATCGACATCACCCCGGCATGGCCCAACACCACGGACAACAGGGTCCAGCAGATGATCGACCGCGGAGGCGGCAATGACAACAACTGGAACAACGCCAGTGGTGACGTCGATCTGATCACCGACTTCCTCGGAATCGACACCCGCCCGAACAATGGCGGCAACGGCAACTGGGACGGCGCCGCGGGAGGGACTCCCACCTACATGACACTCACCCTCGGCGGTCTCCCCGCCGGAACCTACGGATGGACCTCCTTCCACCACGACACCGAGAATGTCCACACCAACTTCCAGATCGAAATCTCCATTGATGGGGGCACCAGCTTTACCAGTCTCGGCCAGGAGTTCTACATGTCCGACAGCACCTCGGGCGGAAATCCTGACTCCGCTAACAACGGAGCCGGGGGAACACGCACTGGCCCCGATGCAACGACCCTCGATTCCACGGCCACATTCCAGATCGACGCCAACGGAACCAACGACGTGATCCTCCGCTTCGCTCCCCTCTCCGGCGCCCTCGGCAGTGCGGTTCACAACCAGATCTGGGGAATCAACGGCTTCCAGCTCACCCCCCTCGACGACACCGACGGCGACGGACTGGCCGACTCCTTCGAGCAGGGGATCATTGCTGCCGACCCCAATGACGCCATTGCGACCCTCGAGGATGTCCTCCCCGGGGATGACTTTGACAATGACGGATCCACCAACCAGGAGGAGCACGACAACCAGACCGATCCCTCTGATGACGATTCCGATGACGACGGCCTCCTCGATGGCGAGGAGGTCAGTGCCGACAACGGTTCGGTTACTGATCCCAACAACGCTGATACCGACGGCGACGGTCTCAGCGACGGGGTGGAGGACGGCGGCGGCGCGTGGGTAAGCGCGAACCAGACCGGAACGAATCCCCTGAACGCGGACAGCGACGACGACGGTCTCGGCGATGGGGCGGAGAACCCCGATCTCCCCTTTGATGTCGCCAGCCCACTGACCCAGCCGGGCAGCGATCCCAACCAGGCCGACACCGACGGCGACGGGGTGGACGACCGCCAGGAAGCCCTCGACCTCACCGACCCAGGTGATCCCGCCGACTTCCGGGACCCCCTCGTCGCCGGCCCGAGCCTGCGGATCGACTTCAACTCCAATCAAGACGGGGGCGGAAACTCCGTCGGCTTCAACCCGGAAGAGGTAGCTTCCGCCCACCTTGAAACCGACTTCGCGCCCTACCATGCCAACCACGAGACCGCTGCTGAATTCTCGGTGGGAACCTACTCGGCCTTCGGAGGTGTCGACAACATCACGATCGAGCCCTCCTGGCCGGACACCACCGACCGCCGGGTGATGCAGTCCATCGACCGCGGAGCCGGCAACGACAACAACTGGGGCGGATCCCGCCTCGATCTCCTCACCGACTGGATCGGCGCCGACACCCGGACCGGCAACGGTGGTAACGGACCCTACGACGGCGTCAATGGCACGCCCACCAGAATGCTGCTGACCATCGGCGGCATCCCAGCCGGGTCCTACAGCTGGCGCTCCTATCACCACGACACCGAGCACATGAACGGACTGTTCACCATGGAGATCTCCACCGACGGGGGAGACAACTTCACTCCCGTCGGCGACGTCCACCGCATCACCGACAGCACCCCGGGAGGCAACCCCGCCTCCATCACCACCTACGATGGAATCAACAACCCGGCCTCCGGGGATCCAGCCGAACTTCCCTCCACGATCAACACCCTCTTCACCTCCAACGGGGCGGATGCAATCGTCATCCGCCTTACCCCCTACTCCGTTGCCGCAGTCCACGCCAGCTTCGTGGTTCTCAACGGGTTTGAAATCGATCGCATCGGCAGGGCGGACAAGATGCCACTGGACATCACACACCTCCCCGCCACTGACGAACTGCGCCTCAGCTGGGAGAGCGAGGCTGGGAAACTCTACAACCTCCGCAGCACCCTCGACCCGGGCTCCGCGGCACCACTGGAGTGGCCGGTCTTTGGCGGACACATCGACCTGGTGGCCACTCCCCCGGAGAACACCCTGACCATTCCCCTGCCCGATGAGCTGTCCCGGTTCTTCGTGGTCGAGGAGTTCAATGCTCCGCCCGTGATCTTCTTCGAGGACGACCTCGAGTCGGGAGCCCAGGGCTGGTCCACCGCCGTTAACGATGCAACCGGAACTACCCAGTGGGAACTCGGATCCCCATCCGGTTCCACCGGCCCCCTCACCGGCGCCAACGGTTCCGCCAATGCGTGGTCCACCAATCTCGGTGACTACGGCCCGAGCTCCAACATTTCCCTGCGTTCCCCCGCCATCGACCTGGGCAATGCGACCAGCGCGGAATTAACCTTCGAGGCTTTCCGCGATGCCGACGGATTCGGCGATTCCGCGGTGGTGCGCTTCCTGCGGGCCAGCGACCAGACGCAGCTGGGCGCGGAAACGGACATCGACATGGAAGTC
>JAKVCR010000176.1 GCA_022448985.1 Roseibacillus sp. | reverse complement strand
CACCCGGGGGAAACATCACAGGAGCCGCGGATCAATCGGCCGGGCTTTGCTCACATTGCCTTTGCGGTGGAGGACGTGAAGATGGCGCGGGACGAGTTCCTGGCCGCAGGAGGTTCGGCCTACGGGGAGTTAACCGTCTTTGAAACAAGCGAAGGCGAGCAGGTCGAGATGATCTACCTCCGGGATCCCGAGGGCAATATCGTGGAACTGCAGCGGTGGGGAACCTGAAGTCAGGGCGCCTTCTTCCTGGGGGCCTTTTTATTGGGCTTGTTTTTGTTCCTTCCCTTGCGGCGGGCGGCCCGGCGCTGGACGGATTCGTCCTGCACCTTCTTCATGTAGTCTGCCAGGGCGGCGGGATCATCGCGTTTGAGGAAAGGCGTGAGGGCGTGGTCATTGCTCTCTTCCATGAACCTGCGGAGGCGGGCCTGCAGGCTACGCTTGATTTCCCGGTACGACTCTTCCCCGGCCAGGTTGTGCAGGCAATCGGGGTCCTTTTCCACATCGTAGAGTTCTTCCACGCTGCGGTGGTCCATGGTGGCGAGGCGGGTGGCTATCTTCTGATCGGTTGCCGCCAGTTTTTTCATCTGGCGGTAGGTGGCCGTTCCATTGGTTGCGGTCCTGAAGACGTTCTGGCCATCTGACCAGGGATTGAAGAGGTAGAGGTGCTTCCTGGTCTGTAGTCCGCGGATGGGGTGGCGGTTGCCGCCCGCGTTCTCGTTGTAGACCTTGAAGACTGCCTCGCGCCCCTTCTGCTCCTGGCCCTTCATGACGGGAACGAAGGAGTGCCCGTCGAGTCCGCGCGGGGTTTTCAGCCCTGCCATCTCAAGCATGGTGGGCAGCAGGTCCACTGCGGAGATCATGTGGGACCTATTGACCGAGCCGGCCTCGGTCACTCCCGGCCAGCGGATGATCCAGGGGGTGCGGGTGCTGTGGTGGTAGAGCTGGGTCTTGGCGAAGGGGAGGGGCATGCCGTGATCGCTCAGGAACATCACGATGGTATGGTCCTTCTGTCCCGATTCCTCAAGGGCCTGGAGGATGGCCCCCACCGCATCATCGGCCCGGCGCACGGAGGTGTAGTAGAGGGCAAGTTCCTTCCTCACATCGGGGTGGTCGAAAAGGAAACCGGGGATGGGGACCTCTTCCGGTTTGAAGATTCGCGAGACCTTGTGGGGATCGTTCGGTTTCCAGAAAGGCTTGTGGGGATCGGAAATATTGATGTTGAGGCAGAAGGGTTTGCCGGTGGCCCTGGCCTGGGCGATCCCGCGTCGGGTGCATTCGCCATAGGAGGGCACATCCTTGAGGTGCAGTTTGCTGCCGTCCGGCCCGATGGTGAGGTCGGCGTCCCATGGATAGGGCTGGTAGGGGGTCGAGTGACTGACCTTGCCGCGAATGGCGGTGTAGTAGCCCCCGGCCTTCATGAGGTCACAGAGGACGGGGAACTTGATGGGCTTGACCTGGTAGAAACCCTCCACCCCGGTGTTGTGGGGGTAGCGTCCCGAGAACATGACGTTACGGGATGGATAGCAGTTGCCCACCTGCACGTGGGCGTGGCCGAAGCGCAGGCTTTCGCCGGCCAGTCGGTCGATGTGCGGGGTGGTGCCTTTGAGTTTGCAGCCGAAGACACCCACCGAGTCACAGGACATGTCGTCCACGGTGATGAGGAGGAGGTTGGGCTTGGCTCCATCGGCTGGACCAGGGCCCAGGAGGAGAAAGGCAAGGGGAAGCAGGGCGAGTGATTTCATGAGTGAGGAGGGGAAGGTGAATTTTCAGGAAGCGGAAGGGGACTTCGGCTGCTTCTTCTTGCGGGATCCCTTTTTCTTTGGCGGGGCACCTCCTTCGCCCGGGTCGTTTCGCTTCCCGAACCTGAGGGGGCTCAGCCTGCCGGTGCCGGGCTTGAGCTGGCCGGGTTTGAGCCGGTCGACTTCCCTGGCGATGCGGAACCACTCGGCGATCATGCGGGTGGCTCGCTCGGGTTGTTTCTTTCGCAGGTCATTGAGTTCGGTGCGATCCTCGGCCATGTTATAAAGTTCCCAGCGACCGCCCTTGGCGGCCACCACTTTCCAGTCCCCCTGCCGCAGGGCGCGGTCCGTCCCGAAATGCTGGTAGAGGGTGGGGTGTCCCTCCCGCTGTTTGCCCTGGAAGATGGGGGCGAGGGACTTGCCCTGGAGCGGATCAATGGTGCGTGAGCCCACCTTCTTCGGATAGCTGGCCTTGCCCAGTTCAAGGAAGGTGGCCATGAAGTCGATGAGATGGCCGGGTTGGCGGGTGATTGGCCCGAGGGGAGTCGGGCTGAGGCCCTGGTCGACGCCGGCGGCAGAGCGACCGGGTTCGGCTTTCAGCCCCCTGGGCCAGTGCGCGATGAGCGGGGAGGAAATCCCCCCTTCATGCTGGTTCTGTTTGTAGAGCCGGAAGGGGGTATTGCCCACGTGGGCCCATCCCACATCATAGCACCAGTAGCTCTTGGGATCCCATGGTTGAAGATCCTTGCCCCGGGTGCGATCGAAAGGGCAGGCCCCATTGTCAGAGCAGAAGAGGAAGAGGGTGTTTTCCCAGGCGCCTCTTTTCTTGAGATGAGCGACGAGGCGCCCGACATTCTGGTCTACGACGTCCACCATGGCGGCAAAGACCTCCATGCGACGGGCTTCCCACTTCCGGTCTTCGGCGGAAAGGGAATCCCAGGAGGGGACGTGAGAAGGCCGCTGACTCAGCTCGAATTTGCGGGGGAAGAGCCCGGTCTTCATTTGCTTGAGATAGCGCTGTCTCCGAAGCTCGTCCCACCCCGCATCGTAGGCGCCCTTGTACTTGGCGATCTCTTTCTCGGGAGCCTGCAGGGGGTAGTGCGGGGCGTTGTAGGCGACATACAGGAGGAAGGGGTTTTCGGAGGCTCCCTCTGTCTTTCCGGGAATCATCTCATCAATGAAGTTGATCGCGAAATCCGTGATGGCATCAGTAACGTAGAAGGGCTGGCCATTCAGCTTGGTGGGAACCTTCCATTTCTCGGCACCGTGGCGGAACGTGTCGTCTCCGGTAAAGAAGTTGGTCGCTCCGGAAAGATGCCCCCAGTAGTGCTGGAATCCAAACTCAACCGGGTTGCCGGAAAGGTGCCACTTTCCTGACATCGCAGTGGAGTAACCCGCGGTCCTGAGAACTTCTGCAATAGTAGTGCCCCGGGAGAGGGAGTTGCTGCCGGCCTGGTCACAGTAGAGGCCCGTCAGGAGAGAAACCCGGGAAGAGTGGCACTTGGCGGTATTGTAGAACTGGGAGAACCGCAGGCCATCCCTGGCGAGCTGGTCGAGGTGGGGAGTACGGATTTCCGCTCCATAGCACCCGAGGTCCGAGAATCCCAGGTCGTCCGCCATGATGAGGACGATGTTGGGTCTTTCAGTCGCCTGACCTGACAGAGCCAGGGCAAGCAGGATAGCAAACAAGAAGGGAACGTTCGTTGGTTTCATTGTTTTTCTGTGGCCGGATTGCTTCGTTGTTATTTCCGGCCGAATTCAGGGTGAGCCACGATGGCATGGATGGCGGAGCGAAGGGAGTAATTGTGGGCTTTGGAGGCTTGGTAAACGGCATCAATG
>JAKVCR010000175.1 GCA_022448985.1 Roseibacillus sp. | reverse complement strand
GGTGACTGGCCATCAGCTTGCGATATGAACGAGCCTCGCGGCTCTTGCTGCGCCCGTAGAATGGAACCCCCAGGGTTACTTTATGGGGAGGACAACCCCAGCGGGTCACCCGCTCCACATCCGTCAGTGTCTTCTCAAGGGTCGCCTGGGGATAGTCGTGGTCGTAGGACATCAGGTGCACCCGGTCCACTGCGTGGTAAGCCGGGATACCGAGATCCTGCCAGCTGGCCTGGGCAACCGTGACCAGAAGACCTGCAGGCTTGAAGCTTTTCCGGGCGTCGGCCAGGAGGGCCTGGTAGAAAGCCAGTTCCTCAGGTCCTCGTGGGTGTTCCCAGTCGAAGTCGATGCCGTCAAATTCATTTTTCCGGCAGAACGTCAGCAGTTCCTTCACCAGCTGCTTGCGGAGTCCCTCCCTGGAAGCCACCTTGGCGAATCCCTCCGAACGGTTCCACCCGCCAACGCACAGGAGGAGGCGGCATCCGTTGCAGCGTTTGATCTGCCGAAGCTTCTCGAGGATGACAGGAGCGACGGGTTCCCCGGCCAGGTCTCCCTCTGCTGGTGGGGTCAGACCGAAATAGATAAGGTCGGTGAGAGGTTTGAGAGATTCCGGGGTCGCTTCGGTCACCCGGTAGTGTGGCAGATAGCCCGCCACCACAAACTGACCCTCCTCCTTGTCAGCATCAGCGTGGACAGCGACAGGGAATGAGACGCTCAGGATCGATACGAGCAGGTGCCAGCGAAACGGCATTCTCGTCCATAACAGGAGGTGTCCCAGAAGGGAATGCGGATTCCCTTGGAGAGGCATTTCCTGGGCGTGTTCCGTGGCCTGCTGAAGTTCTTGGCATCACGGCTTCCCGGGCATGCCCTTGGAGGATTTGAAGCGGGGCTTGATCTGGCTCCGCGGATCAGCGAATTTCCAATGTGATGCGGACCATCCTGTTCGTCGCTTTTGTCCTCGTTCCCTTGGCCCGGGGCGCAGTGGACTATGAGACGGATATCCGCCCTATTCTTGAGGAACGCTGTCTGGACTGCCACGGACCTGACAAGTCGAAGTCGGAACTCCGGGTGGATCGCAGGGTATCCCTGCTGCGGGGGGGAGACGGTGGCCTTCCGGCAATTGCTCCGGGTAATACGATGAAGAGTCATCTCCTCGAGCGGGTCCGGAGCATGGATCCTGATGAGCGGATGCCTCCGAAAGGTGATGCGCTCGGGAAGGAAGAGGTCGAATTGCTCAGGAAATGGATTGAGGAAGGTGCTGATTGGCCCGGCCAGATGGAGGAGCTTGGCGAAGTGGTGACGGATCACTGGTCCTTTCAGCCGGTTCGGCGTCCGGTGCCGCCAGAGGAAGCGCGCAATCCGGTGGACGCCTTTCTTAATGCAAGGCTTGCCGAGAAGGGCCTGAAGCCGAATGGAGCTGCAGATGCCCGCGCACTCATTCGACGGGTGTCGGTGATTCTGACCGGATTGCCGCCGAAGGCGGAGCAGGTGGCGAAGTTTGAAGCGGATTTTGAGAAGAACCCCGATGAGGCCTATGGGATTCTCGTGGATGAATTACTGGCGTCACCGCATTTCGGGGAGCGCTGGGCGCAGCACTGGCTTGATGTCATCCGCTGGGCGGAGTCCAATGGCTCCGAGGCGAATCTCTACCGGAAGAATGCGTGGCTTTATCGCGATTACGTGATCCGGGCCTTCAATGATGATCTGCCTTACGACCAGTTTGTGCGTGAGCAGATTGCGGGCGACTCCTTGGGTTCGGGCGATGCAACGGGATTTCTGGTAGCTGGACCACATGTGCCTGCGGCGACGGTGGGTCGCGAGCCATCCGCCATCCGGCAGGCGCGTGCTGATCGCATGGATGAGATCATGCAGACGGTGGGGGCTTCGATCATGGGGGTAACGATGAGCTGTGCCCGATGTCACAACCACAAGTTCGATCCGATTTCGATTACGGACTACTACGCGATGACGGCAGTTTTCCAGGATGTTGAATTTGGCAGCCGACTGCCTGAGCTTGCGCGGGACCATCCCAGACGCAGGCAGGGGGAAGCGATCCGGGCAAAGATTGCTGAGCAGCGGCGTGAACTTCGTAAGACGGGACCGTGGGAAGAGAACTGGGGTGCCTTTCGGGAGCTTCACTTCAACAATTACAGGACCAAGGCGGTTAGGTTCCGCTTCAAGACGAATAACGTGAGTCTGGATGAGCTGGAGGTCTTCGGCCCGGAGGAGCCGGGGGTCAGTCTTGCGCGACGTGATCGCGGAACGAAGCTGAGTGGTTTTCCGGCAAAAGGAAGCGAAGGTCGTAATCCGGTGGAACGGGTTAATGATGGGGAGTATGGGACGATGGCGTGGCGGGGACGGGTGGACAAGAATGCCAAGGAGAAACCCTGGGTGCGGTATGATTTTCCCGAGGCCGTTACCATCAACCGGCTGCGCCTCAGTGCGAACCGTGAGTATTTCTATGACACCGATTATTTGACGCAGAAGCCCTACCTCCCGCGCTATGAGTTCGACCTTGATGTCATGAAGGAAGACGGGACCTGGCATCCCCTGGTGGGGACCTGGTGGGCAAACAAGAAGCTCAACCAGGATCACCCGGAGCGTCTGGCAGTGCTGAAGCGCATTCAGGAGTTGATCAGGCAGCTTGGCGAGGAGGGCCCGCGGCCGAGTTTTGTGGGTCGGTTTGTGGACCCGGTCGTGACGCGGGTGCTGCACCGTGGAAGCCCGGAGAGCCCTCGAGATGAAGTGATGCCGGCCGGGCCACTCATTCTGGATGGAGATCTCGGGCTGACGACCCGCGCGAGTGGGGCGAGGCGCCGGGCGGAGTTTGCGAATTGGATCAGTGGGCCCCGGAATCCGCTCACCGCCCGGGTGATGGCAAACCGCCTCTGGCATCATGTTTTCGGGCAGGGGATCGTGGCGACGACCAGCGATTTCGGGACCGCGGGGGCTCCGCCGACTCATCCTGCATTGCTTGAGTGGCTGGCAGCCGAATTTGTTAATCCTTCGCAGGCGGGAGCAAAGGCCTGGTCGATGAAATCGATGATTCGCCTCCTGGTGCACTCGGATGCGTTTCGCCGTTCAAGTCGACCCCGCCCGGAGGGGGTGAAGGGCGATGCAGGGTCGAGGCTCCTCTGGCGCTACCGGCCGCAGCGTGTCTCCGCGGAGGTGCTTCGCGATGGGATTCTACAGGCCTCGGGTAAGCTTGGCACCAGCCTCGGCGGTCGTAGCTATCGTATTCACAACGTGAAGAAGACTTATGCGCAGTGGGAGGTAGTCAATAACCACGGATCCCACACCTGGCGCAGGATGCTTTACCAGGAACGGATGCGCCGGGTGGATGACCAGATTTTCACGGCTTTCGATTTTCCCGATTGCGGGCAGGTGCGCGCGAGGCGTCCGGTGTCCACCACCCCGCTGCAGGCCCTGAACCTGATGAACAGTCCCTTTGTGACCGAGCAGTCGAGGTTGATCGCCGAACGAGCGTCAAGAGAGTCCGACGGGGATGCCGAGTCCAAGGTCCGGCGGGTCTTTGAGCTTCTCCTGGGGCGTGCTCCGGAAGTAGAGGAACTGGACGCCTGTCGCGGCGTGAGCCTTCAACTGGTCTGCCGGAGCCTGATCAACTCCAACGAATTCGCTTTTCTGCCATGAGAGCCCGGGTGGACCTGAGCAGGACCGTGAAGCATTGAGATGAACGAATCCGAATACCTTTCCCTTCATGGTCGCCGATTGCTGGATCGTCGGAATTTCATGCGCCATTCCGGGTTTTCACTGGGCGCGCTGGGGTTGGCCAGCCTGCTCAGGGGTGAGGAACCCGACAACCGGGCGGCCTCTAGCGAAAAGCCCCCGATCAGGCCCGACATTGATCCCGATCAGCCTTATGCACCGCGAGGGGGGCACTTCCCGGGCGCCGCGAAACAGGTTCTCGTGGTCTATTGTCCGGGGGCGGTGAGCCACGTGGATACCTTTGATTACAAGCCGGCTCTCACGAAACTCCACGGGAAGAAGCCTCCCGGTCTTCCGGCGGTGACCTTTGAAGGACCTTCCGGCAATATTGCCAAGCCGTTCTGGGAATTCAAACCACGCGGGGAGAGCGGCAAGATGACCTCCGAGTTGCTTCCGCGCCTCGGCGCTCTGGCAGATGACTTCTGTTTTGTCCATTCGCTGCATACGCAGACGAGTGCTCATCCACAGGGAGAGAACTTCTTCAATACCGGGTTCACGATGGAGGGATTTCCATCCTTCGGGGCGTGGGTGACATACGCGCTCGGTTCGGCCTGCAGCGATCTCCCGGCGTTCGTGGCGATTAATGATCCCCGGGGCCTTGCCCGTTCCGGAAAGAACAATTTCGGGAACGGCTTTTTGCCAGCGGCATTTCAAGGCACCGATTTCAATGCGAAAAACCCTCCCGCCAACCTGCAGCGGCCTGAATCAATT
>JAKVCR010000174.1 GCA_022448985.1 Roseibacillus sp. | reverse complement strand
ACCCTCCTGGATCACGACAGCAAACGCGTTGTGATCATGGATGCTCTCATGGTTGACGGCCTTCACTGAGAAGGAAGCGACGCGGCTGTCCTCGCGCAGGATCATCGCGGCATTGCGCACCACGTCCTCGACAAAGACCGGATTGTCGTAGGCTTGCTCGGTGACGTGCTTCTCGTCTTCTCTCTTGAGCAGGGAATAGATCGGGGCGGACCCGGACCGCTCGGCGACCTCAACGAGGTCCTCGATCAATACCATTTCCCAGGAGCCCTTGTCGTCCTTGACCGGCTTCACGTCGATGGTCACGTATCCCCTCTGGTTGTGAGCGCCATACTCACTGATTTCCTTGCTGCACGGGCACAGGGTCGTGACCGGGGTCTCGACGCGCAACGTGAACTCATCCTCTGCCCCGTTCGATTCCCCGATGAAGGTGCAGTGGCAGCGGACCTTGGCCGGCATCCCGGTCACCGGTGCCTCCCTGGTGACAAAGTAACTGAAGCCTACCTCGATCTGGGTGCTCTGCGCGTCCAGCCGGTCCTTCAGGTCATGGAGGATATCCGGCAACGTGCGCATGGTGACCTCGCCCTCATGCTTGGCGAGGACCTCGAGGAAGCGGCTCATGTGGGTCCCCTTGAAGTGGTGCGGCAGGTGCACAGACATGGAGACCTTGGCCGAGACGGGGATAGGGTTGCCGTCGCGGTCCATGACATGGATCGGGTATTCCAGGTCGGATACCCCGACCCGGTCAATGGCGATGCCGCGCTCATCCAGGGCGGCCTGGATGTCCGGGAGGGGCTTATCCGACATCGTTGCCTCCCTGTGAATATTCGGCCCAGGACGTTGCCGTTTCCCAGACACGGACCCGGACAATCCGGACCTCGGGCCGCAACGGATATCGGGTGTCCTGGCTCTTGGAGTAACCGGCCAACCTCTCATTGAATGCGTCATGAATGACCTTCGCCATGACCTCGGTGGTCGGGTCCTGAGAAGCAAAGCCGATGACCCTCTCGCCGTAGCGCTCCTTGAATTCTGCGTAGGCCGGGTCATCGGTGTTCATGCAGATGGCGTGGTCCAGGCTCTCCAGGTAGTCCTCGATCGACTCCTTGATGACCTTGAAGTCACAGACCATCTCGTTTTCATCCAGCTCATCGGCCTCGACCACGAACTCCACCTTGCGGGTATGCCCGTGCGGAAACCGACACTTGTCCGGGTGCTTGGAAAGCATGTGGCCGTTCTCGATGTCGATCGTCTTGCAGATGCGGTATGGCATATTGGCTGTGAAAAACTGGAGAATAACCCCAAACTGATCGGCAATCCAAGGATCAAGTCCCCCTGGTATTGCCAAAAAGGTCGAGGTGGAGCCGCCGACAATACCTGTATCCGTTGTCCCTGCAAATATCGATCAGGATATTTTCGCGTTCACGGGTCTGCTCCGCGGTCTTTCCTTCCGGCATCAGCATGACCTTGTGCGGCGGGACGTCTTCCCCGAGCCCTGCGACCAGGCCCTTGATCTCATCAAGGTCCCCGGGACCGGCGACCACGAACTTTAGCTGGAACGGGTAATGATGGATCCACTCACGGACAATGTCCGGCTGCAGGCGAACCTGCTCATGTTTTTCGGCCCAGCCATCGCCTACCTCGCCCGGGTCCGGGCTCGAGTTGCCCAGCTTCGGGCTCAATGAGGCAAGGTCGCACTCGATTTCACCCGGGCTGACCGTGGCCGCTGTCTCGATGGTCAGGTGATAGCCTTCTTGCCTGAGTGCTGCCATCAGCTCATGGATTCCCTTGGCCACCATCGGCTCACCTCCCGTGACCACGCAGTGCCGTGCCGGGAACTTCCTGACCTCGGCAACAATGGCATCAATTTCCATGTCCTCACCTTCCGGCTCCCAGGACGCGTATTTGGTATCACACCAGCTGCAACGCAGGTTGCACCCGGAAGTGCGCACGAAGATGGACGGGACACCGGTCAGCTCACCTTCTCCCTGGATGGAGTAAAAGATCTCGGAAATCAACATCGCTTATCAGGTCCCCGGCTCCCGGACACCCGCACTGTATTCGGTGGGGTCCTTGCAATCGGCCAGGTGGAACGCCTCGCGCCGCTCGACACAGGTCCCGCAGGCCCCGCAATGGACTTCTCCGCCCTTGTAGCAGGACCAGGTCTGCGAGAAGTCCACACCGAGCAGGTTGCCGCGGTTGACAATGTCCTCCTTGCGCATGTCGATGAAGGGGCGCAGCAGCCGCACATTGGCGTAGGTGCCGGCATCGATGGCCTGCGCCATCGGCGACATGAAATCCTCCCGGCAGTCGGGATAGATCGCGTGGTCTCCGGAGTGAGCGGCAATGACCAGCCCCTTGAGTCCCCTGCTCTCGGCCACACCGGCAGCGACGGCCAGCATGATGCCGTTGCGGAAGGGCACCACGGTCGACTTCATCGTCGACTCCTCGTAATGACCTTCCGGGATGTCGCCCCCGGACTGGAGCAGGTCTGAGGAGAAGTGCTCATTGAAAAATCCCAGGTCGATGACCTGATGCTCGGCCCCGATCTCCCCGGCATGCCACCGGGCGAAGGGAATTTCACGGGCATTGTGCTTGGAGCCGTAGTCAAAGCTCAGGGCCAGTGCCACCTCGTGCTCTGCCCGGGCATGGTAAAGGGCACACACCGAGTCCATCCCGCCACTGAGAAGAACGACCACTTTCATCGGGACTTTTCGGCAGGAATCAATCAGGGGTGGGAAACCTCAACCGAGAGGCTGATCCCGCCGCGCGCGGCGAACTCGGCACGCAGCTCAAGGCCCCTCGGAGCGACCGCGGAAGTAATGTCATCGGCGATGCGGTTGGCGACTGCCTCGTTGAAGGCCGCGCAGTTGCGGTAAGAGGCGAGGTAGAACTTCAGGGACTTGGTCTCAATGCAGAGCCTGTCGGGCACGTAGCGGATACTGATCAGTGCCGTGTCCGGCTGGCCGGTGACCGGACACAGGGAACTGAACTCCGGGCAGTCCAGCTCGATCCAGTAGTCCCTGTCCGGGCTCGGGTTGTCAAAGCTCTCAAGGGTTGCCTCCTCGGGCGAGGCGGGGAACGGCACGTCGGAGCTGCCCAGCAGGGTCAGTTCAGGAGATTTCTCGTTGTCGTTACTCATTGGCGGTGAGGGGTAGGAAAACGGCAATTGAGCCATCCTGCAAGGAAAGGCTCAACGAAAAAGGTCCGGCTCACTGCCCCTGTGCAAATTCAAGGAGCCGGCGCGCCAGGACCTCCTCGAAGCGCCCCCCTCTGGGCTCTGCGTTCATCAGGAACACGAAGCCTGTCCCGTCCCCAGGCCGGTAATACATCATGGTGCTCACTCCCGGGTCACTGCCGTCATGGCCCATGAGCCTTGTCCCCGCCACCCTCTCCGTATACCAGGCCAGGCCCTGCCCGGGAGCCACTTTCGGCATCGACACCCGCCGCATCGCGGCAACACTGTCATCCTTCAGGATCCGAACCTCACCGAACTTGCCATCGCCGATGAAGGCCAACAGGAACCGGGCCATCTGGGCGGCACTGCTGCGCATGAGCCCAGAAGGGAAGTCCAGATATCCGTGGTGACCGAGTGCCTTGAATGCCCCGGACTTCTTCTTGAACGCGTAAGGCATCGCCAAACGTGACTTGTCCATGCCCTCGAGCAGGAACGCGCTTCCCTTCATCCCGAGCGGACCAAAGACGCCGATGCGGGCAAGTTCCTCAAACGGGGTCTTCGACTTCACTTCCGCCACGAGGGCGGCCAGCGCGACTCCGACATTGCTATACTTGCTCCTGCTCCCCGCGGCCCAGCCGTAGAAATTTTTGCCTTCACTATAATACTCCCCACCTGGCTCAAGGTAAGCGGAAAGGGACTTGCCCAGCGGCATCGGGAAGTCTCCGTCCTTGACCCAGGTGTCCTCGAGCAAATCCCAGTTGTCCCGGACCCCGGAAGTGTGGGTGAGCAGGTGGCGCAGGGTGATCGGCACGTCAGGGTGCGCAGGATTGCGGAGCGCAAAGGGCAGAACCTCATTGATGTCGGCGTCCAGTGCGAGGTTGCCGCGCTCGACCTGCTGCATGACCACGCATGCGGTCACAGTCTTGGAGACCGAGGCGAGCTGAAAGAAGGTGTCCTTGGTTACTGGCCGCTTCTCACTGATATTGGCCCAACCGTAGGCTCCACTCCACGACACCCTGCCCCCCTTGACGATTGCCGCGGCCAGTCCGGGAACCCTGGCTTCCCGCATACCGTCCATGATAAAACGGTCAAGTTCCGATGGGGTCTCCGGCCCGGGCAGGTCCGCAAGTATGGAAGTCGCGGACTTTTCCTTTCCCGGGCATGCCCCGCCAAGGAGGCAACACAGGCCAATGGTGACAACAAAAGGCCTCATGAAGCGTAAACAGAGTTCATCATGACAAAAAAGGCAGTTCCTTCTTAAAGCACAGCCGGAGGGCATTGGCGAGCCTGTAAAAAGAGTAAAACCGCACACGCTCTCTATTTACGCCTCGCGCAAAGTCCCCTGCCCTTCTAGGATGGGCCACCTCTCCATGATTGTTTCTCCTTCCCGCTTTGCTATCCTCCTGGTCCTGATCACTGGCCCGCTTGCCGCGCAGGACAAGGAAGGCGGGGGTCCTGAGAGCGGGCACCCGCGCCCCTCCTACGCAGATTATTCCAAGCAAGAGATGAAGGTCCTCGCCGATGCCGTGCGCAGCTCCCGCCCGACCATGCACCGCGGCGGTTGGGAGTGGGACCGCCTCCTGACCCGCTACATTGACAGCCACCGCAAGGACCACAATGAGCTGATCATCCTACGCGCGTATTTCCTGAGTATGCTCGACCGTTACAATGAGGCCAAAGCCAAGGATGAGCCATTCACCATCTTCTACAACCACCGCTCCTGGGGAAGCGGCGGCCGGATGCGCATCTTCGCCGAGCTGGTCCGGCAAAAGGCGATCACTGAAAGCGAGCAGGCAACGTTCAAGTCCCTTGTCACCGACAGCCTGAAGATCGACTTCCCGGACTACTCGCAGCTGGAGCTGGGCGTCAACAACCGCCCATACGGGATCAATGGCGGACCGGCCATCGCTGTCAAGATGTTCCCCGACCATCCCAACGCCATCCGGCACCGACCGTGGCTGGAGGCACTCTGGAAGGAGCTGGTCGACTACGGCGACACCACCGAGACCAACTACTACCCCTACGGCCCGCTCTACCTGACCGGGCTCATCGACATGGCCGAGGGTATGGACAAGTTTGAGACCGAGCGCGAGTTCCTCTACCGGCACGTTCGCCGCTACCTCTACTACAACCACGGCGGCGGCGTGCGCGGCAACCCCAACTCCGGTTCCCCGGTCAATACCGGGGAACGCGCCGCCATCTATGCCGACCCGTGGAATGCCCGCTACTACGATGTCGAGGCCAATGCCCTCGACAGCGCACTCTGGTATCGACTGGCCCAGGAGTATCAGGACCCGGAATTTCTCTGGGCATCCGAGCAGGTCTGCCTCGGCGGCAGGCCCCCGGAAGGCGTGGCGGTCCCACCCGAATACCTTGAGGCCTACCGCAAGCGCTTCTTCTGGTTCATCGAGCGGGGCATTGAGCCGAAGGTCCCTGAAGGAGGGGCCGCGATCAGCTACTACAGCGCGCATAAATACCCGATGCCCGAGCGCCTTTACCTGTGCTCGGGCAGGGAAAGCGGCAAGCCCTTCGCGTCGTTTTTCATTTACGATCGCAACAA
>JAKVCR010000173.1 GCA_022448985.1 Roseibacillus sp. | reverse complement strand
TCGGTGGTGTCCTTCGCCTGCAGGACGCGGAGAAAGGCCGGAGTGGCGAGCTCCTGCTTGGCATTGGATTCACCACGCTCGAGGAAGTAGACCTTGCGGGTGTCACCTCCGAAGTTGTAGGTGGCCCCAACCTTGCGGGCTGCGTAAATGTTCACCAGGGCTGGTTTGGGAGTTTTCTTGGTATGTTCCTCGATGGCCTGATTCAGCTTGTTCCAGTCCGGGTCCCGTGGGGCAAACCACTTGAGGAGCTCCTGGTTCTGCTTCTCGTTACGTTTGTCCGGGGCGAGGGCGAGAAGGTCCTCGATGTTCTTGGGAACGTCCGGGTTGGTGCTGAAGTAGAAACCGGACCCACCTCCTCCGTTCACAATCTTGATCAGGAGCTGGTTGGAGCCGGCCTTGAGCTGCAGGGTGATCCGGTCCTGGTCCTTGGCCACGCCGCCCTGGACCTCCTTGGCCAGCACGGACTGACCGTTGAGCCAGACCTTGATGGCATCGTCCCGGCCCAGGGAGATGGGGAGCGTGCGTGCGCCGGGGACCTCGATGGTACGGAAGAGATAATTCGCGCTGTTGTCTCCCTTGAGGGTGTTGTGGATGGCCCCGTCCTTCCACTCCGGCCGGGCTGCCCATTTCCTGTCCTCATAGGTCTTGGCGAGCTCGATTTCCTTTTCCGGGGGAAAGGCCTCGTTGTAGGCCTTCTTGAAGTCTGCAGCCCCGAAGGGGCCGATGTGATGCCAGGGGCTGAGCTTCTCAACGGAAGCCGGCTTCTCCCGTTTGGCAATCCACTCGGTCAGGCGGGCTGGGAGAAGATCCTTCTCAAAGCGGGCCCGGGCCTCAACCAGTGGCTTGTGGGCAGCCTCAAAGTGTTCCTTGTCTGCTTTCGTTTTAGCCGGGTCGGGATCGTGCGCATGGTTCTGGAAACCGGTCTCTGCGAAGCAGGAGACGAGGCGGTAGTAGTCCTTGATCGGCACGGGGTCATACTTGTGGTCGTGACAACGGGCGCATCCGATCGTCAGCCCGAGCATGGAGGTTCCCATGGTATGGACAATATCGTCCAGCTGCTCGTAGCGACTGCGCTCCCGCTCTTTCTGGGTTTGCTGGGAGGTGAAGGGACCGGCAGCGAGGAACCCGGTGGCGGCCTGCGCCATGTAGTTTTCCGGCTCCATCTGATCACCCGCGATCTGCAACTGAACGAAGCGATTGTAGGGCATGTCCTCGTTCAGGGCCTTGATGACGAAATCGCGGAAGTGATAGGCATCGGCGCGATCCTTGTCGAAGGCGTAGCCATTGCTCTCGGCGAAGCGGGCGAGGTCGAGCCAGTGTCGGGCCCAACGCTCTCCGTAGTGGGGACTGGCGAGGAGCTTGTCGATGAGCTTCTCATAGGCCTCCGGAGATTCATCGCCGAGGAAGGCTTCAACCGTGGCTGGCTCCGGGGGGAGACCCCAGAGACCAAACATGGCCCGGCGCAAGAGTGTGCGCCGGGGGGCTTCCGGGTTTGGGGACAGGTTCTCTTTCTCAAGAGAGGCGAGAATGAAGCGGTCGATATGGGTGCGCGGCCAGGACTCGTTCTTCACGTCGGGCAGAGTGGTGGTCCTGAGAGGCTGAAAGGACCAGAACTTGCGCCCCTTCTCGAGGTCGATCATCCGGGGTGCGGAAGTGGTTTCCTCAGCGATTGCGATTCCGCCGAGGGCGGTGCAAACCATGGCAGCCAGGGCAATCGGAACACGGATCATATGAGACCTCGATGATAGGCCTTTCGGGTCATTGGGCAAACGGGATCTTCCCGTCTGATGGGAGGACCGCGGTGGATGGAGAGCAGGATCCCTTGCGGACCGGACTTCGGAAAATTTCACCGGGCGGTTGTTCAGACCCCGAGCCCCCTGATTGGAGTGGCTTCGGAGATATACTGGGTGAGCGCCTCGGGGAGTTTGTCCGCCTCGCGGAGTTTTCCCATGTTGAACAGGGTTCGCATGATTGTTCCCATCAGGTTCCTGGGGCCAAACCCTTCGGTGGCTGGTTCCGCGGCGATGTTGTCCGATTCCCCGATGATCTGCCCCATGTGGAGCCCTCCCCCGGCGAGGAGGAGGCTGGTGAGCTTACCGTAGTGGTTGCGTCCACCATTGTTGTTTAGTTTCGGAGTTCTTCCCATCTCGCTGGTGACCACGAGGAGGACATCATCGCTCAGGCCCCTTTGGGCAAGATCCTCAATGAAGGCACTTACGGCATGATCGACCTGCCCACCCATGGGGTAGAGGCCCTCCATGTTTTTCGGGCTGTTGTTGTTGGCGTGGTAGTCCCATCCGCAGTCGGAAACGGTGACAAATCCAGCGCCCTGTTCCACGAGACGGCGGGCCATGAGCATCTGCATTCCGAGGAGGTTGCTGGCCCGACGCATGTCGCCCCAGCGTTGGAGCTTCTTCTGGTCGAAGAGGGGGCGGGTGTCGTAGCGAGCCAATGTGCGGGGATTTTCACCGGACAGGTCAAAGGCCTTTCCGATACCGGCGGTGAGGACGTCGAAGGCCTGCTGCTGGACTCGGTCAGCTCCCTCGATGACTCCCGACCCATCAGCCTCGCGGCGCAGGCTGTCCAGCTTGGAGAGGAGGGTCCGGCGATCGGTAAAGCGATCCGGCTCCAGGGTCAGTTGCATGTCTTCCCGCAGGGTGCCTCCTCCTGAGGGGTTGAAAGCGCCATTCTGGGACCCGAGTCTTCCGGGAGCAGCCACGGTGGGGAGGGCCTTGGTCTCGAAATTGCTCCCGAGCTTGAGGGCGGGATCGATGGCCTCGGGAAGGATGAGGGTGTTATTGGGAATCGAACCTGCTCCGAGGGGTCCTGCCACTTTGGAGTAGATCGCCCCCATGGAGGCCTCGAAGGGGTTGCCCGCGGTAGCGACTGACCCATAGGTGTGCTGGTTGTTTTGGGAACCGTAGGAGCGGACCACCGTGAACTTGTCTGCCATCGCGGCCAACCGGGGAAAGGTTGAGCCGAAGGAGACTCCCGGGAGCTTAGTCTTTATTTCTCCGGTGATGCTGCGCACCTCCC
Source organism: Roseibacillus sp. (assembly GCA_022448985.1). Taxonomy (GTDB): domain Bacteria; phylum Verrucomicrobiota; class Verrucomicrobiia; order Verrucomicrobiales; family Akkermansiaceae; genus Roseibacillus_B. The sequence goes on along the minus strand of JAKVCR010000173.1, from coordinate 91 downwards.
GCGGAGCGGTCATCTTGGGATCGAAGAATTCGATATGGGGCGGTCCTCCGTGGAGGAAGAGCAGGACCACCGATTTGCCCCGGAGGACCCC
>JAKVCR010000172.1 GCA_022448985.1 Roseibacillus sp. | reverse complement strand
TGAAGGAGTTCCTCCCCGTGAGCGACATAGGCGCCTCCGTTTCCGTCGGGCAGGACTCCTCCCGGGATGATGAGTTGGTCGTAGTAGACGGAAGACTTGTCGGCCGCCCCATCGCCGTCCGTGTCCTCGAGGATCAGGATCCGGTCGCTGGGATCCTGGTTCACGTTCAACTGCGGATAGGTCTCGCTGCTGGCGACCCAGAGTCGCCCCTGGCGGTCGAAGGAGATCTGGGCGGGCTTGGCCAGCAGGGGATCGGCGGCCCAGAGGTTTACCTCAAATCCATCGGCCACCTTGAAGGAAGCCTTCTCGACCTCCGGGTCCGGTGGCGGAATATCCCTCAGGTTGCGCTGGGCGAGGGTGGGCAGGCCCAGGCAGCCGAGAGCCAAGGAAATGAAGAAGATGCGCGGGTTCACTTGAGCGCCTTCAGTTGTTCGAGGATCAGGTCCTCCTGCCCGGACACGAAGGGCTCGAACTTCTCCGGTTCGGTCTGGGCCGTGGCCTGCTCGTTCTTGCGCTCGCCGTAGACGAAGGCGTCATTGCGTGGGCGCCAGCGGTGAAAATAGAGGGTGTTTTTCCTGACAATAATGGAGCGAAGGGTCTCGGCCTCTGCGGAGTCGAGCGCTACCGCAGGTCCGGGCAGGCGCAGGCTCCTGGCCATGGTCCGGGCAATGCTCCGGTAGCCCTCCGCGCTGGGATGAATCCCGTTACTGGAGTAGGGGGTCTTGTCCTGTTGCAGGGCAGAGAACAGATCAACAAAGTGGTGCCCGCCCTCCGTGGCGACGGAGGCAATGACATCGCGGAAGGATTTCAGGGTGGCGTTGCGTCGGGCAACATGGTCCTGGCCCCGGGGGCTCTCCTTGCGGGTAAAGGGAAGTTCGGCTCCAAAGCCCCGCTCGGTCGGGGTGGGGGAGAGCAGGACAAAGCGCCTGTTCCCGGCCTCCTTCAGCAGACGCTCGAGGCCCCTGCGGAAATCGGGAGCTCCCTGTGCTCCCGCGAAGGACTCATTCCAGCCATAGGCAACGAAAACGACGGTGGGATCCAGCTGTCGGAGATGGGCGATCATTTTCCCGAATCCTTCCTCCGGGTCCCCGAAGACGGAGCGACGGCGCCCGCCGGTCCGCGAGTGGCCGAACACGGTGTCCCCGTCCCAGCCGAGGTTCCGGAAGGTGATCTTCCGGTCGGGCCAGCGCAGGGCGAGGGAGGTCTCAAGATGCCCGTGCTGTCGGGCCCTCTCGAAGAACGAATTTCCGAGAAAGACGACCCGGTCGCCCTCGTGCAACTCGAATGCCGGGGGCGCCTGTTTCGGTTCCCCGGCGATCCCGGGGGCAGCCCCGGCGAGCCCGAGCAGAAGGATCGTTCTGCAGAATCTTGCCATGAGGACAGTCTGGCGGGATGCCGGGCGGGGGAAAGTCTCAACTGCCGGGGGCTCACCTGTTTACCCGGACGAGGGTTTCGACCCAGTGGTCGACCGCGATTTCCTCGCTGCGCAGGCTTGCGGTGATGACCCGTAGTTCCTGGCCGGAGGAGGGGTCCACAAGGAGAGGGACGGTTATTTTCCCGGTGGCGCGCGGTGCGAGGGTGATCTCCGGGAGGACGGCGGCCACCTTCAGGCCGTTGCTTTC
>JAKVCR010000171.1 GCA_022448985.1 Roseibacillus sp. | reverse complement strand
TGCAGCGCTTCGCGCACCACGGCAGCGGGCTTAGAGCGGAAGCCCATGCTCTGCTTGGCGTGAAAGGCCTCCGCTTCGCTTCGGCCGATGGTGGTATCGCAGCCGCCCATGGGCGCGACGAAATACTCGATCATGCCGTTGGTGTCCGGGTGGTTGATGTCGAAGCGGTAGAGTTCTCCGTCGGTTGGCAGGTCGATCCCGGCCTGGCGCTGGGTGTCGAAGATGACCCGGGTGGCATCGGTGACGGCCTGTTCGGAGGGGAGAGCGTTCAGCCAGTCGGGCACGGGATAGGACCCGACCGTGGTGGTCAGGATGCCTGGCTCGTCGGGAGGAGGAGGGATCGTGTTCATGCGGGGCCTCGGATGATTCGTTGCAGCGGGAGTTTCAAGTTCCGGGCTTGAAGTTGCAAGTTATGATCCCCCCTTGAGGTCACGGGCAAAGGCTGCGCGATGGGCCTTGTCCGGGGGTGGGCTGAACCTGCTCACCAAAGCAAAAACGAGAGCGTTGACGATAATCCCGCACATCCCGACATCGAAGAGGGACTTGAGTCGGGAGCCGACTCCGGCCACGGCATTCTCCTCGCCCAGAAGGAGGCTGCCCAGGGGTGGAAAGAGGCAGACCGTGAGGAGTCCTGCGATCAGTCCCGCGACTGCTCCGACCCTGCTGCCCCGGCGGAGGAAGAGAATATCGATGGTGATGGGAAGGAGCTGGGCCGAGAAGGCCATGGCGAGGAAGAAGAAGGCTGTGATGGTATCGAGGAGGCCCTTCTGGTCCTTGCCCATGAAAGTGATGGTGGCTGCAGCGATCGTGGCCAGGACGATGACGAGGCGGCCGATCCAGGTTCGTTCCCGCCCGGAGGAGTTTTTCCTCAATGGGTGATAGAGATCCCTGGTCGCCATTGCGCTCAGGGCGTGCAGGTTGGAGTCGGCCGTGGACATGGAGGCTGCCATCACCGCCACCAGGATGAGGGCGACGAGAACGACCCCGATCGCACCGAACATTTCCGGGAAGTAATCCTGGATGACATGAATGAGCACCTGGTCGGTCTTTGATCCATCGGTAAGGTGGATCGTGCCCTCGATGAACTGTGGTTCGTAGAGGACGCGTCCGCCCAGTCCCACGAGGAATACGCCAAAGATGAAGCAGACCGGGAGAATGGTGGAGAAGGCGACGGCGGAGCGGCGCAGGGTGGAGGAATCACGGGCGGCATAAAAGCGCATCCACTGGGCGGGTTGGATGATGCTGGCAAGGGAGGCAAAGGCGCAGAAGGTGAGAAGTTTCCAGACGTTGTGGGGATTGGCATCACCGGGGTCCGGGACGGTGAGGAGGTCGCCATCGAGTTCGGAGGAGACACGGGAAAAGAAACCGGAGGGCCCCTCAAGGGCATACATGACCGCCACTCCCGAGAGGACCATGGCGCTGAGGAGGATGATGCCCTGCATGACATCGGTCCAGGCCACGGAACGCATTCCGCCGATGATGACGTAGACCATGGTCACGAGCGAAAGGGCGGCCACCCCGGCGTCCTCCATGGTGATTTTCCAGCCCAGCAGGTTGATATGTTCGATTTCGCGGAAGAGTCCGTCGGCCAGCAGCCCGCCTCCCTTGATCTGCATGACGACGTAGGGGATGACATAGAGGGCGCCGGTGAGAGCGACCAGCCCGCGAACGATGGAGGAGTCACCGTAATAGTCGGTCACCATGTCGGCCGGAGTGATATAGCCGCGCTTCCGTCCAATCCGCCGGATGCGGTTGCCGAGGAGGTAGATTGCAGCCGCGGCGACCGGAAGATTGAGAGCGTAGAGCATGGGGGCGATGCCGCCCTCGTACATCCAGCCCGGGAACGTGAGGATGGCGAAGCTGGAGAAGTAGGTCGCCATGATGGTGAGAGAGGTCACCACCACGCCCTGTCCCCGGCCGGCGAGGTAGTAGTCGGTCTCGGCGTGGGTGGCACGACGGCTCTTGAGGAGGCTGAGGACGCCGAGGGTGAGAAGCCCAACCAGATAAAAGGCCAGCACGATATAGGGCCAGGCGCCCAGGCTGGGGGGGCTCTTGGTGGTGGCGAGGAGTTCGAGCATTGCGACGTCTTAGTCCGTGTCCTTCCAGACCGTGAAGGCGGCGGTCACGATGCAGGCCGCCATCACGAGAAACCAGAACACCACCCAGAGGTAGAGGGCGGGTATTCCAAACCAGATGTTGGGCGTCTCCTTTGTGCCGTCGACCAAGGCAGCGCCTGGGCCCGGTCCCAGGACGAGAGCGACGAGGAAGATGACGGTGAGAAGCGGTCCCTTGCTCACGATCTGTTCATCTCAACGGAGAAGGGGTGAGGGTGTCGATGGAAAAGTCCACGTGCAGGGACGGGGGGATCCAGAGGCGGGACTTGTGTGGGATGACAATCTCCGGTTCAGTGAGTGCCGTCATGTCTGCCCCGTTCTCCGTCGATTCCGTCTCTTTCAGGACGCGCTGGATGCGGACGCGCTTTCCCTTTCAGTACGGGATCGCGTCCATGACCGAGTTGCCGCATGTCTTTGGAGTGGCGGAAGGCAACCTGGGAGGGGTGCCGTGGCGGGGCTTGGCCTCGGAGGGACTGCCCCCCAAGTGGTTCACCAAGGACCCGGAGACTCGCTTTGAGGAGGACCTCCCCGTGATGGTGGAGAGCATCCGGCACGCTGCAGATCTCGCGGCCAACTCTACGCACGATTCAGTCTTTGCCGTCTGGCACTCGCTCTATGAACAACAGGACGGCTGGGCTCAGGAAAAGGGATGCCCTCCGCTTCTGGCACACCTGGGAACAGCCCTCATCGAGCGAATGCTCATCGATGGTTTCTGCCGTGGAGCGGGGCGGAGCTTCCCGGAGGCAGTGCGTTCGAATGCCCTGGGAATCGACCTGGGGAGGATCCATCCCGAACTGGCCGGGACGGAGCCCGGCGACTGGCTGGCTGCACCGGGGGAATCCATTATCGCCCGTCACACGGTGGGCCTCGGCGATCCCCTGCGTGCGGGTGATATCCCGGAGGCAGAGTGCATCGGCGATGGATTACCCCATGCCTTGCTCGATGCTACGCGCTGCTATGGCCTGACCCACTTCAAGATCAAGGTCTGTGGCAATCTCGAAGTCGACGTCCCACGGCTGCGTGATGTGGCGGCGGTGATTTCGGAAGCATCCCCGGGCTTCCGTTACACCCTGGATGGCAACGAGCAGTACCGGGACATCGCTACCTTCCGGGCCCATTGGGACACCTATCAGGCGGATCCGGAGCTGGCGGTTCTTTTTGAGGACAACAGGCTACTCTTTGTCGAGCAACCTCTGCATCGCGACGTGGCCCTTGGGGAGGGGGTCCGGGGTGAGTTGGCCGCCTGGGTCGAGGCGCCGCCCATGATCATCGACGAGTCGGACGGCGAACTGGACTGCATGAGACAGGCCATCGCG
>JAKVCR010000170.1 GCA_022448985.1 Roseibacillus sp. | reverse complement strand
TGCCGGTCCACGGGCCGAACCCGGCATTGGCAAAGGTCACCGGATAATTTCCGGTGACGGTGATGGTCCGGCTCAGGGTGGCGGTCTTCCCCTTCATGTCGGAGACCTCGGCCCGGACCTGGTAGCTCCCGGGCACGTTCCACGTCTGGTTCAGGACCGGGCTGCTCTGGTTGTGGGGGATGCCCCGCCCCGTGGTCTTCCACATGCAGGCCACCTCATCGCCATCGGGATCATTGGGAGTGATGGTGATGGTGAGGGGTTCCCCGGCTTCCCAGGTGGCAGGTGCATCCCAGGTTGGCTCCGGGGGCCGGTTGCCGGGAAAGGCCCCCTTGTTGATCCGGACATCATTATATTCGTTCGGGGTCTCGCCGCCGCGGCCTAGGTTGGTGATGCAGACCTTGCCCGCGGTGTCGGCGTAGGTTTCCCCGGGTTGCAGGGAATGGTTGTCCCAGCCGCCCTGGCCCGGGTGGATGTCGATGAGGACGACATTCTGTCCTCCCACGGTCCCCCGGTCCCAGTAGAAGACGAGACCCTGGCGCAGGAGTTCATTCTTCCCGGTGGCCCCGTCGTTCTGCTTGTTCATCAACCGGGAACGGAATCCGATCCAGTAGGCGGCGCTGTTCCCGGTGTCCCTCGTGACCCGGAGGACGCGCTTGTCATTGGCGGGGTCGGTATTCTTCTGGTCGCAGGTATAGAGGCGGCGGGTGAAACTACCCTCGTTGGTGATGTTGTGGCGGGCCGTGATCCAGTCGCGTGTCCACTTGTCGTAGGGGTCGGCGTCGGTGGAGCTGTTGGCCATGAAGTGCCACATGTCGGGTGTCTGGACCGATCCACCACCAATCGGGTTACTGCCATTGGGCACCCAGCGGCTCTGGTGACCCCAGTTGAAGTTGTGTCCCATCTCATGGATGGTGGCCCCGCCGGTATTGGTCCAGAAGCGCTTGCCCCCGACGATGGCCTTGTTGCCGGAGGCGTGTCCGCCGTGGAAGAACCCCACTATGGCGTAACCGGCAGGGTTGAATCCCTTGTTGCGGGCCCGGAGTTCCGCAGCGTCAGCAAGCGACCCCGCATCATAGGTATTGCGGTTGCGTGGAAGGCTGACCTCCACGGTGTCAAAGGTGATGTTGAGTTTCCCGTAGGAGTAGCGGGAGTAACTGACCTTGGCGCCCTGCAGCCGGTTGGCGATGGTGGAGAGGCCCGGGGCGTTCTTGAAGTTCGCGAAGGTCACGCGGATACCGAGGACCTTGACATTGCCCCGGGTGGGGGCGGCTACCGTCGGCGTCGGCAGGAGGAGAACCGTGAAGGTGAGGATTGACAGAGCCAGGGTGGCCGGGACGGACTTCATGGTGGTGATGGCGGTCTCTTCTTCTCGGGAATATGTGCCCGGAGCGCCAGCATATTCAGGTCCGCCCGGGGCTTCACTCCGTGAGAATGACGCGGAGGCGGATGAAGTCCCTCTCGGTGGCGGGCCACCGGATGACGTGCTGCTGGAACCCGGCGACGGGTGGGTTGTGGGGGCTGAGCGAACTGGGCGCTCCCGCAGGCGGTTCGGTCGACCAGTTCTCAAGGTCCCGGGAAAACTCCACCACGTAGTCGAGTCCCCGCTCCTCCCGGTCGCTGCGTTCGGGGTGGCGCACCACGGCCACCTCGTCGATTACCTCGAGCCCGGCACCCAGGAGGCTGCCGTCCGCGAAGAGGGTGGACCCCACCCGCGGGTCCCCACCGAGGGCATATTCCATGAGATTGGTGAGGCCATCACCATCTGGATCAGCACCCCATCCCCAGAGCGAGGACTGCAAGGCAGGGTTGCCCAGTTCGATGGCACTGAAATATTGTGCGAGCCAGGCATCGCTGAAGGTTCCCTCTACGACGAGCAAACCCTCACTCTCAAGTCGGGAGGTGTCCCACTGGCGCCCCTCGGGCAGGGGGGGCAACATCACCGAGGCGAAGGAGCCGATGAGGGTTCCTGATCGCAGGAGCTGGAAAGTGGCCCCAGCCTCCGGCACATAGCCGTCGATGAACTCGATCGCGAGGGAGCCGCCGAGGTCGAGGTTGCCGTCCACCTTGACACGGTCATATCGGTCGGGAGCGGTCCCGCCGATCTCAAGGTGGAGGGTGGCTAGCGGACCATAACCGACGTTCCCGCCAAAGTGCATTGTTCCCGGGCTGAATCCGGGACGCATGTCTCCCTCGATGAAAACGGAGCCCGAGCCGGCCACCCCGTTGCCGCTGAATTCCCCGAAGAAGATGGCGGTGCTGGTGAGAGGGCCGGAGGTGCTCACAGTGATGATTCCGCCATTGGCGACGTCCTCGTTGAAGATCACGGTGGATCCCCCGGAGACGGTGATGAGGCCACCGGGCAGGTTTGTGATATCGCCGAGCACATCGTTGAACCCGCCGCTGAAGGCAAGGGAGCCGTTGTTCTGCACGCCCCCGGGGAAACGTAAAAGCGAATTTCGAGCGAGCAGGGTGCCGGTCTCCGGCGTATTAGTGAGAGCACCGGAGAGCTCGAGCTCGACGGGGAGAGAGGAAGATCCAAGCGCCTCGATCCGGCCCGCGTTTGTGACCGGCCCGCTTTGGATGACGAGGCTGTCACCGTAGCGGGCACGCACCTCTGTCCCGGCCAGCAGGGTTAGGGGGTTCTGCCCCATCCAGACCAGTCCGGATCCACCAATTACTGCTCCAGGGGCAAACCGGGCACCCAGGGGCAGTTCGAGTACCGAACCTCCGGAGAGCAGGACGGTGGAGGAACCAACCCCTCCCCCGAGGACGAGGGAGCGGGTAGTGGCAAAGTCCCCCGACGGAATGCGGACCACCGCTGGCGTGGCAATCACGGCTTCAATAATGGCGTCCGGGGTCTCCCCAGAGGACCAGTTGTCGTCCTCCGACCAAATCCCGCCTGCGCGGATCCAGCGACTTTGAAGCCAGGCGGCATGAAGCTCGAAGGCCTGATTGGTGCCCTGGTAGGCGACGTAGAAGACCACGGTGGAGCTGTCCGGGCTGATCTGGAAATCAGAGGGCACATCTCCGCCTGCGGGAAGGGCATCATTGAGCTTGGTGGTGGCTCCGCCTCCGATGGGGACGCTGTAAAGCTCGAGGACCCTATCGGTGTCCTGATCGGCGCGGTAGACCACGGTGGATCCATTCGGGCTGACGTGGAAACCAGAGTATACAAATCCGCCTGCGGGGAGGGCGCCATTGAGTTTGGTGGTGGCTCCGCCTCCGATGGGAACACTGTAAAGCTCGAAGACATTATTGGTGTCCTGGTCGGCGACGTAGACCACGGTGGACCCATCCGGGCTGACCTGGAAACCAGAGAATGCATTTCCGCCTGCTGGGAGGGCGCCATTGAGTTTGGTGGT
>JAKVCR010000017.1 GCA_022448985.1 Roseibacillus sp. | reverse complement strand
CGAGGGCGGATCCGCTTCCGGCCACTCCGATACTCGCTGCGAAGAGGTCATCGCCGCGGTTGGCTCCCCGGAAAACGTATTCGTTGGTGTAGCCCACTCCGAAACTGACATCGAGGTCAGAGGATGGGGCTGCAGGTGCAGCATCATCGCCTGCAGAGGCGAATCCCGCAAAAAGGGCTGATCCGGCAAGGACAGCAGACTTGATCAAGGCATATCGTTTCATAACGCGGCGAATACTACATAGTTCTTTTTGATTTGGCAACCCGTAGGATCATGCGACAAGGATTTCGGTTTCAAGCGGTCCAGAGTCATGAATTTCAGGTTCTGACGCGAAAAGATGGTTTTAACCAGAAAGCGTCCCCGGAGCTCATTTCGCTCCGGGGGCTATCTTGCCGGCTCCTTCCCGCCAGGATCGCCCTTGATTTCCGGCACCTGTGAATACCCGGGGCTCAATGCTCCCGCAGGAGGTGGCGGCCGTTCCGGACGTAATGGAGACCGGAGATGATGGTAAGGGCGAGGGAGAGCCAGAGGAAGGCTGGCATGAGCCAGGAGTCACGGTGCGCGAGTCGGGCGAGGAAGAACTCCTCCCATCCGAGCGATTCCAGGAAGAGCCAGACCAGGGCGGTGACACAGAACCCGATCTGAAATCCGGTTTTCCACTTGCCGCTCCAGTCCGCGGCGATCACCTGTCCCTTTTCGACCGCAATCTGGCGCAGGCCGGTCACCAGGAACTCGCGGGCGAGGATGACGACGACGACCCAGGAGGGGCAGAAGCGTTGTTCGTGGGCGCAGAGGAAGATGAAGGCAGAGGCGGTGAGAATCTTGTCGGCGATGGGGTCCAGGAGTTTGCCGAGGGAGGTGACGAGGTTGAGTTTGCGTGCAAAGTAACCGTCCAGGAAATCAGTGATGGCGGCCACGGTGAAGGCCCCGAGGGCGATACCGTAGCCGACGGGGTCTCCCAGCGTGAAGCCGATCACGAAGACTGCCGTGAGAACCAGACGTGAGACGGTAAGCGAGTTGGGGAGATTCAACGGAGCCACTGTGGCTTGAAGAACCCGTGTAGTCCAACAACTTCGCGTGGACTCCGCGGCAGGGAATGGCGGTGGACAAGTGCCTCCGCGTCGAACCCGGGGAGGAGGGAGCATTGACTGGAGGGCGAGTGCTAATTTTCCTGCCTGGCCGACGGCAGGAACTGGGGGTCGGTGAGAGTCCTGAGAAAGGCGATGAGGGAGCTCTTGTCCCCTTCACTGAGACCCAGACCGTCCCGGGGATGCTTGGCCAGGTTGGGATCAAGGGTCGGACTGCGGTGGAGTCCCGAGTCATAGTGCGAGATGACCTCTTCCAGGGTCCTGAAGCGACCGTCGTGCATGTAGGGCGCAGTGAGCGCGATATTGCGAAGGGAGGGCGTGATGAAGCGATTCCGGTCGGTGGGCCTGCCGGTTACCGATTCCAGTCCACGATCATCATCATCACGGAGCCCATTGTTGTGAAAGCGGTGATCGGTGAAGAGGGCGCCCCCATGGCAGTGGAAGCAATCAGCTCCCTTGAGACCGCGCCGGGGATCGTATTCCGTCATGAACAGCTCAAAGCCGCGCTTCTCCTCGGCGGTCAGTTCCTCCTTGCCTCTGGCCGCGTGATCGAAGCGGGAGTTATAGGAGGTCCTGGTCAGCAGGAACTGCTCAAGGGCGATCCCCAGGCGTGCCTCCGTGATCTCGGCAGTGCCAAAGGCCGCCTCAAAGAGCGGTCCGTAATTGGCGGCTTTCAGTTCGGCAATGGCGTTGGGAAGAGAATCGTGCATCTCGATGGGACTCTGAATGGGTTGCACGGCCTGGGCCCGCAGCGAGGGGGCCCGGCCATCCCAGAAGAAGGAGTCTTTCCAGGCGAGATTGAAGAGAGGCATGGAATTGCGTGTTCCCCGTGACCCGCTGGCGCCCTTGCTGAAGCGACTTGGATCGGAAAGGGCATGAGCGGTCTGATGGCAGGAAGAGCAGGATTGTTTATTGGTGCCGGAAAGCAGGGGGTCGTGAAAGAGTCGCTTGCCCAGGGCGACACCCTCGTTGGTAAGCGGTGGGGCAGTGGGCAGCTTGGGGATGGGAAAACCCCGGGCCAACCGGAAGCGGTAGGGTGTGCCGATCAGGTTTCCGGGAGGAGGAGAATCCGTCGGGGCAGGTGGGCGAGTCTCCCGTATTTCGCGGACCGCAAAGGCGGAAGGCAGCCGGTTCTTCAGCAATCGCGCGATCCCGTCGCCCTTGCGCGAATGGGTGGAGGGATTGGCGGCGATCTGGAGGGGTTCGTCGCCGTCGAAGAGACGATCGAGGTGGACATCGATGCCAATGATGGACGGGCCGGCCAGATCGAGGGAGAGCGGGAGGGAGATAGTCGTTCGGTTCCAGGAATTACCGAGGTGATAGGCGAAGCCGCCAGGATCTCCCCCATCGTTGCGGAGGTGACCTTCCATGGCGAGGAAGATGTAGCCGCCCTGTGGAGTCCAATGAAGGTTGTTGAGGTTGGGGTTGAGGGGATGGTTGGCCGGGTACTTGGCAGGATCGGTTTCGTCGGTTTTCTGGTCGAGGCCGACTTGGAATTGCAGGATGGTGTAGTTCCGGAGGGGAAGGGCCCCGAGCTCGAGACGGCTGACGCCGCCCGGACTGGAAGCATCGACATAGGCGAACCAGTCGTTGCGGCGCAGCCAGGTGCCGGAGGAGGCATTGTTGCCGCGGCTGAGGAGGCGGGGTTCGGAGAGAAGGTAGGCGAGGCGTGAAAGTTCGATGGTTTCCCCGGAACCGGTGACGAAGGTTCCGCTGGGAATAGCGAAGGGTTTGCCTTCCCAGAGGTGTCTCAGCTCAAGGGAGACTCCGGCTTGCAGGGGGTGGCCGACGGCCAGGAGACCGCAAAGGCAGAGGAGAGGCCTGATCATGGATCCTGGAGGAGGATAGTCTTTTGGCAGGGTCCTGCCAATGGGGAAGGGCAATGGTTCGTCGAGGGAGGAAAGCAGACCACGCTCAGGGGGATCAATGGCCGGCGGCCTGCCTTCAGGGGGAGAATCGGTTGGTGGAAGTCAGGGTGAGCAGGGGACGTCCCGGGGGAGTGAAAATGACGTAGACGGCATGGCTTCCGGGGGGGAGGGCGCTGGCGTCAAACGAGACGGTGAGCTGGGTTCTCGAGTCGAGGCTGACGAGGGTAGCCGGAACACCGGGATTACCGATTCGCAGTTCCTGGATGACGTTGGCCGGAGGAAGGGGAGGGCCGGTGAAGGTGGCGACAAAGTTGTCTGCGCCGCCGCCGCCTCCGACTCCTCCGCCGGCGCCCTCGAACTGGTTGTCGAAGCCGGAATCGTCATAGGTGGCGATGCCGGTGCGCTTGAGGCGGTAGAATCGCGTTGGTTCAGTGGCAGGGCCTGGCCTGTCGCTGGTGGTTTGCGTGATCGACTGTGCCGTAAATTCCGAGCCTTCCTCGGTCCACGCTCCGAGATCAGGAGAACGCTCGAGCTGATAGGTCCCGCCTTCAACCGTGGACCAGGTGAGGGTCAGCATGCCATCCTCNATCGCGGTAGCGCTTGCGCGGTGCTGCTTGCTCGGTCCCCCGATAAAGTCCCTGGTGGCCCCGGCAGGAATACTGTTGGTGGGGCCACCGCTGGGCGTGCCGTAGAAGTTGCGGCCGATGTTGTAGGGGAATACCGGGGTGCCGTCTGCCTCGATGGTGGTGAAGTAGGCCCAGACTCCTTCCGGAAACTCCGGGGTGACACAGAAGCGGCCGTTGTATCCGTCGAGGTCAAAGTCGGTGCCCTGGCTGAGGCCCAGATCCCCCATGTAGGCATAGTCCTCAAGGTAGTGGCCGAGAATGTAGGTGGCGCTGACATTGGGGCCGTAGCGGTTGGTGGCGAGGGTGGTGGTGCGCCCCTGTAGCCGGTTGGCCCACCGGGGGAGGGTGGTTCTCCCGGTCCGGTTCAGGTTGGTGGAGCCGTTGCTGCCGTCGCGCTTCTGATAGCCGCTGATCATGCGCCGCACGGGGGAATCAGGATCCCCGGGATCGTCGTAGCCGTAGGGACCGTAGATCGGGTGTCCGTCCGACACCCAGCCCAGAATCGGGGAATGGTTGCCGTTGAAGTTTTCAGTGTAGATATTGGCATCAGCATCGTAGTCAACGCTGCCACCGAGCAGGTGACGGACGGCCGGGGCATTGGCATGGTAATGATGAAGGCTCTGCGCCTGGTGCGCGTTGGCGGCGTCAAAGGTGACACCCTCGTTGACATAGGCATCGCGGTTCCAGACCCCGTCACCCCGCCCGTCGCCGCGCGGACTGCCGTCCGAACCCCGGCTGTTGATGTAGGAAAAGGTGTCGGTGGCGTCAAACAGTGCCACACCATCGACGAAGTAGCCAATTGAACCGAATCCGGTGGTGATGCTGCCGTTGAAGGCGGTCGGAGTGCGCGGGATGCGGTAGGTGGTGGCGGTGTTGCCGGGGAAGTTCGGAAAATTCCGGGTCCTGGCCTCGTCAAGATACCAGGGGCCCATGACATGGAATCCCAGGCCGCTCGTCCTGATGTAGATCCAGGTGGCGTCATGGTGGATCTCGTGCACCCCGGAGTAGGTGGGGGAGGCCTGGGTGCCCTGGCCCCGGTTCCAGGTGGTCGAGGTGATGCCTGCCGCCTCGTTTTCCTTACTGGTGAAGATACGGGCGTATTTTCCACTCTGCGCGGTGTGCCAGGAAGTCAATTGAGGCTCCGCGACAGCCGGCAAACACAATGCGGCAAGCAGGGCCACCAGGCAGGGGGAGGGAGCAGGCACTGATCGGGGGATGTTCGAGCGCATGGAATTACCTACTCATTCGTGGTTTTTTTAGAACCTCTTTTAGTTGCGGATCACTTGATGTTATCGGCGATGAAACGGACCACATCCTCATCAATCCCATAGTAGCCGTGGGGTGAGAGCGGTCCGCAGGGTGGGGATGCTGCAGGCTTTCCGCCGCCAAAAACATTGCTGACAACGCTCTCGGCGTTGACCAATGCGTCAACGACATCCTGGACTCCGCTCGAAGGCGTTCCTGCGCACTCGTCATCCTCGTGGCCGATGACTATCGAGGGCACCGTGATTTCGTTCATTTCCAATTCCAGTATTCCCGTAGGCCAGTCCCTTCCAGCCAATCCCGGTGGTGAAGTCGAGGCGGAACATACCGCGTAACCTGCTACGTCCCGGCAACCTTGAAGTGAATGACGAAAGCCTGCACGTCTTCCACCGCGTTCAGCTCATTTTCAATCGCCATGACCCCGGCGAACCTGCGTCCGCGCTGTGCCTCCGTCAGGAGGACTCCCAGCTTTTGCACGTAGGTTTTGCGAGCAGTTTCCATCACCTCGAAGTAGTCTTGATCAAGGTTGCGTTGCTCACGGAGGTGGGCATTACACACCGAGGCGATTTCGGCGGGAAGAGGTGGGAACTTACCTTCTTCGACGATACGTCCGTCCTGTGCGATCTTTGCGCGGGCCTGTTGGAACACGATGGAGTAGCGTCCGCGATTCTGGAGGGCGAGGGCATTGTACCAGTTCCCGAGGGCCGTGTTCATGGCGGTGCCGTTGCTCTTGAGAAGCTTCAGGAACTTTTCCCGGGTGCTGCTGAGATTGACCGTGCACTGGTTGCGCAGCTTCGTCCAGGATTCGGACTCTCCGGGGAGAGGAGTTTCCGTTGCGAACTGGTCCTTGCTCCACTCGATGACGAGGGCGGGGAGCTCAACCGTGGGAGCCACATTATCCCAGCCGCCGGCCTCCCCGGCCGTGAAGCAGAGCGAGGTGGCCCCGGGATCAAGGCCACGGGCAGGGGGCGGGGACCAGGCGGTGAAAGACCAGGGTTCCTTGGTGATCCACCGCCACGAATCGCCTGTATAGTAACCCCCGATCCAGGCGGCCATGTTTTCCTGCAGGCAGGTGGTGAGCACGCGCTTAAGGTAGTCGTGCTCGGCCTGGCTGCCCGGAATGGCCAAATGCCCATTGGCTTCCCTGGCCAGGTCGCGGGCTTTTTCCCATCCCAGCTTTCGCTCGAGGACAAGGTAATGTCGTTCTCCACTCGTGACCGTGCCCGGGGGGAAGGCCGGTAGACGCTGGTCAATCGACAAGTTGAAGCGCTGGAGTTGAGCATTGAAGGATCCCGGATTCTTGCCGTCCAGATGCCACTGGAGGAAAAAGGGATGCTTGGCCTTTCCGGGGATGGCCCGAATTGTTCCACCTCCGCTCATATTGAGGTAGCAGCCGGTCGCCTCGGTAGGCTTACTCAGGGAAGAGGTGGTTCCATCCACCCATCCCCAGGTGTTTGCCCCGGTCATCCCCCCACCCAGCCAGGTGGTCTTGCCCTCGGGGAGCCGGGCGATCAGGGCGGTGCGCTCTTCCTCGTTGCGCAAGGTGGCAAGATGAGCGCCATGGGATTCTGCAAACTTACTGGCGTCGCCCCAGCCCATGGCTGACCGCACAAAATAGACCTTGCGAGTGGCCAGGTCCCAGGTGCCTTCCGGGAACCGGCTGCGTTCTCCACGAAGGAGCCGGTCCTTGAGATCGTAGAGGGTCCATTCGCGTGGTTGCGCAGGCGTGGGCTGCGGCGGCTTGTTCGTGGATGGATCGTTCTTGAGATCAGCCCAGGGGTTCTCCTGGCCCATTGATGCACCTGCATCCTTCAGTTTTTCAGCCGCCTTGGCCTTTCGGCCCGACTCCTCTTTTCTCCGGTTGTAGGCGGACCAGACGTAGAGGAGGGCCATCATCAGGATTGCGATAATCAGGATCTTGCCTGCGATCAGGCGGTCGTAGCGCCGGGATTCGGTGGCCGCCATTGCCGCGAGAGTCTCACTTTGCTGGACCGCGCGCCCGTGGGATTCCTCCACTTCGTCGGAAGTCTGCAGGGTGGCGGCCGGTTCGTTGCTGCCGACATTCAACAGGCCGCTTCCACCCCGGTCTCCCAGGCTATCGAGCAGGGGTTTCAATTCCTTGGCCATCGCCCCGGCATCAGCAAAGCGCATACCGGAGGCAGGATGCATGGCGCGGCGCACAATCTTGTCAAACCGGGCATCGACTTTCTGTGCCTCGGTCCGGGAGGGAGGGGTGTAGTCCTCGCCGGGGAGTTCTCCGGTCAGCAACTCGTAGAGCATCACGCCCACGGAGTAGACATCGGATTGCTCGTTGGCCCGGGAGGGATCCTCCATGGTCTCGGGGCTGGAATATTGTGAGGAGTCGCCGTGGTCTTCCTTCCGATTGGAATGACCGACCATTCCGAAATCACCAATGCGTGGTTCCCGGTTGGAGCCAATCAGGATGTTCGAGGGTTTGAGGTCGCGATGAGAGATTCCGGCCTCGTGCGCCTGGGCAAGGCCCTCGCAGATGGACAGCACTACCCGGGCGGCAGTCTTCTGGGCGATTGCTCTACCGCGTGTCGAGTGGGCAAGCGACTTCCCGTCCACGAAGTCCATCGTGAGGTAGAGATAGCCCTCGACTTTCCCGAAGTCGTGGACCCCGATTATATTCGGGTGGCGGAGCCTGGCCATGGTTCTGGCCTCCGCCTCGAATCGGGTGCGGAAAGCCGGGTCGGTGCCGAATTTCCTGGGGAGGATCTTGATTGCAACGTCCCGGTCGAGGGATTTTTGCCGGGCGAGATAGACTGCCCCCATGCTGCCCCGGGCAATCCGTTGCTTGACCTCGTAAGCAGGAAGCAGGGCGTTGAGCTCCTTCGGCTTCGGAGTCCCGAAGGCGTCATTGGCGGCCCTGTGTCGATCTGCCATGAGTGTCAAAGGAGGTTGCAACAGATCCACCTGTTGCAGCCTGGCCCTCTGCGGTTGGGAAAGATTACGGTTTTCCCTGCGGAAAATCGATCACGGGATTGCCGAAAAGGCCGGGAGGCAGGCTCTTGGAAGCTTGCCAGTCGGGGACTTCAGCCTCCGAGGGGTGGGCCAAGTTCCCCCGGCAGGGGTATCCACGTAGATAAAACGCTCCCGGGCGCATGGCCCAGGGGGCGTTCTTAAAATGGGGTTCGTCCCAGGGGAGAGACCGTTAAATTCTGGTCCCGGAAGGATCGGGCTGCGGCTAGTCGAGGGGTTTGACCTTGATGCTCTTGATATGGACTTCGCTGCCGGGGTCATGGCACTGGATAGCGAAGGTGCCGCTATCGAGGAAGCGGTCGAAGCCGCCGCGCTCGGCCTTGGTGGGACCTCCCTTGGGTTCAGTATACTCGATCGTAGTCTTGCCGTTGACCTTGATTGTGATGGTCTTGCCCTTCACCGCGATGTGGTAGTCAAACCACTCCTCGTCCTTGTGGGGCGCGTTGTTCATGACATTGCGTACCCCGTAGAGGCTGCCGGTCTTCTTGGGGTCGCCCTGGGTAGCATTGATCTGGGCTTCGAATCCCTTCTTGGGCCAGCCGCTCTTCTGGAACTTGGTGTGGAAGTAGAATCCGGCATTGGCACCCTTCTTGGTGAGGACCTGGAGTTTGGCCTCGAAGTTCTCGAAATTGGCCTTGTTCACCTTGCCACTATAGAAGAGGTGGGAGCGGGGTCCCTTCACAATGATCTTGCCGTCGTCCACTTTCCAGGAGGCGGGCGACTCGTTGATGGTCCAGCCATCGAGGTTTTTGCCGTTGAAGAGCTCGTAGAACCCGTCCTTGTCCTTGGACTTGTGATGGTCGGCCAGGGCAGGGCCTGGCAACGCGAGCATGAGCGCGAGTGTGCTGAGCAGTTTCATGGTGCGGTTGTAATAGGGGGCGGTGGGGTAATTGGCAATTGCGAATAGGAGTTGTCCCCGGTGCGAACCGGAGGGAGGCGTGCCTTGCGGCGATGAACCGGGGTCAGGGGTTCACTTCCGGGATCGGCGATCCCTTACTTCTCCAGTTGCTCGCCTCTGCGCCGGGCCTCCTCTGCCCGTCTGCGTTCCCTTTCGGCCTTCTCTTTCGCAATGCGTTCCTCAAGGGCCCGGTCAGCCCGCTGCATGGGGGATTCTCCCGGCCGACCAGGAGCGCTTGCCTGTGCCTGGTCAGCCCCTTTG
>JAKVCR010000169.1 GCA_022448985.1 Roseibacillus sp. | reverse complement strand
CCTGGAGCCCGTCTGGAGCGAGGGCGGGGTGGTGGTGAGACGGGGAGAAGGCCTTTCCGGTCCGGACTACCAGGATCTCCCCGGGTTTGTCTCGGCCGTGCAAATGATCAGCAAGACTCTGGGCGGCAAAGCCGAAACAAGGCGGTGCACATTCAAGATCACCACTATCAGCCCGGGTCCGTCAGGGGTGCGGGCCGGGGTCTCGGTAGAGTGTGCGCGGATCGATTCGGACGGGGTGGTGGAGCAGCATGCTGACTGGATGACGACCTGGAAGGCAACCGCGACGGGAGATGATGTGAAGCTGGTCGAGGTGGTGCTGGAGCGTTTCGAGCAGAGCGAAGGCAAGAAGCGGCTTTTCTCCGATTGTACCGAATCGGTGCTGGGTTCGAATGACAGTTACCGGCAGCAGATTCTGAGGGGGTATCCCTACTGGTTACAGCGGATCCAGGATACCCGGCAGATGACTTTGCTGGGGACTCCGGGAACGGCCCTCGGTGACGTCAACGGGGATGGCCTGGAGGATCTCTATCTCTGCCAGGCGGGAGGACTGCCCAACCGGCTCTACGTCCAGAGGCCGGATGGCACCCTCCGGGATGCCACCGGGGAGTCGGGAGCGGGCTGGGTGGAGTCCTCCCGCAGTGCCCTTCTGGTCGATCTGGACAATGATGGAGACCAGGACCTGGTGGTGGTGGCCTACGCGCGCCTCGTTCTTGCGAGCAACGACGGGAAGGGTCGATTCAAGGTGATGAAAATCCTGGAAACCGGGATCGGGGCGATGGGGGTGTCGGCTGCGGATTACGATGGAGATGGGGATCTTGACCTCTACCTGTGTCATTACAGCCGGGGGGACCTGGACCTTGATGCAGGAGCCACCGTGATCGGATCGGGAGGCCAGTTCGTCTACCACGACGCGAACAACGCGGGACGAAACTATTTCTATCGCAACGACAGCGGAGGGGAGGGCTGGGCCTTCACGGATGTCACCGGGGAGGTCGGACTGGAAGTCAACAACCGCCGGTTCAGCCTCGCTGCCGCATGGGAGGATTATGATAACGATGGAGACCAGGATCTCTACGTGGCCAATGACTTCGGTCGCAACAATCTTTACCGCAATGACGGGGGACGTTTTACGGATGTGGCTCCCGGGGTGCAGGGGGAGGACCGGGCTTCCGGCATGTCGGTATCCTGGGGGGATGTCAACCGGGATGGATGGATGGACCTTTACGTGGGCAACATGTTCTCGGCAGCGGGGAACCGCATCGCACCGCAGGAAGGATTCAGCCCCGGATCCCCGGAGGAGGTGCGTCAGGCCCTCCTGCGCTTTGCCCGGGGAAATACCCTGCTCCTGCAGGAAGAAGGGCGCTTCAGCGACCAGAGCCGGGTCCTGGGGGTGACCATGGGTCGCTGGGCGTGGAGTTCCATGTTCGCGGATCTCAACAACGATGGTTGGGAGGACCTCCTGGTCGCCAACGGCTACATCACGACCTCTGATACCGGCGACTTGTGAAGTTTTTTCTGGCGGCAGGTCGTGTCGCGTTCACACCAGGCCACCGCGGGGATGCCTTCGCAGGCGCACGTCGATTTCTCCCGCATGATGAAGCGGGGCCGCTCGTGGAGTGGCCGGGAGCGGCACTGCGTCTATCTCAACCTGGGAAAGGGGAAGGCTGGCAGGTTGTCCCGCTTTGCCAACGTCTCGGCGGTGTCGGGGATCGATTATCCGGAGGACGGGCGGGCCCTGTGCCTGGCGGACTGGGACCACGATGGCGATCTCGATTTCTGGCTGTCCAACCGCACCGCTCCCCAGTTGCGCTTCCTGCGCAATGACACGCCGAGGGGAGGACGTTTCCTGGCCCTGCGCCTGGAGGGGAGAAAAGGGAACCGGGACGCGATCGGGGCGCGGGTGGAGGTGTCCGTGCCGGGGCGGGCGGTTCCCTTCCTCAGGACGGTGCGAGCCGGAGACGGATACCTCGCGCAGTCGAGCAAGGAACTGGTGTTCGGACTGGGAGGGTTCACGGGGGAGGTGCAGGTGACCGTCCGGTGGCCGGGTGGTGCAGTGCAGGTGATCGAGAAGGTGGTTCCGGATGCCCGTTACGTGGTGGTGGAGGGGGAGGATCCGGTCCCATGGAAAAGGCCGGGGGATGAACTGGCCCTGCAAGCCTCGTCGTCCCGACCGGAGGCAGGGCCGGGGGAAGTGAGAGTGCCAATGGTGACCTTGCTGAAGGTTCCGACGATGAGTTACCAGTCCCTGGATGGCAACCAGGCGAGCGTGCCGAAGGAGGGCCGGGCCACCCTGATCAACCTGTGGGCGAGCTGGTGTGCGCCCTGCCTGACGGAGTTGGCGGAGTTCAAGGAGCACCATGAGGAGCTGCAGAGGGCCGGGATTGAGGTGGTGGCCCTCGCCCTGGATGGAGTGGGGGAGAGTCCCGGGGAGTTGGTCAACGCGAAACGGGCAGCGGCCTCCATGAAACTGCCCTTCGCGGTGGGGCGGGCCAATAAGCAGATTCTCACCGTCTTGGAACGGTTGCATGTGCGCCTTACCCCGATGGAACTGGAGCTGGTTGTTCCGCTCAGTCTTCTGATTGATGTGGAGGGTCGACTGGCGGTCCTTTACAAGGGAACCCCGGGGGTGGATCGGATCATTGAGGATCTTAGCCATTCATCCCTGACGCGGGCGGAACGTCTCCGCAGTGCCGCCGGACTGGGGGGCGTATCCCTGGAAGAGTCCCACCCCACCGTTGCAAAGGCCGCTGATCAACTTGAAATCACCCAGCGCTTCCAGTTCGCGCAGGACATGTGGCAGGGCCGCCTGCTGGCGTCGGCCGAGGTCCAGTTCAGGGAGACGCTTGCCCTCGCACCCGATTTTGCGGAAGCGGCCAATAACCTGGGATTGGTACATGCCACCCGGGGAGAGCACGGGAAGGCGATTGAAGCCTACCGGAAGGCCCTCGCGATCCGGGAGGATTTCGCAACCGCCCACATGAACATGGGTTTGGCCTTGGAAGCCCAACAGCGGGTGAGCGAGGCGCGCCGGAGTTTGCTGAAGGCGCTGGAACTGGATCCCGCCCTTCCGAAGGCCAACGATGCGCTCGGATTACTGCTTGCAAAGCAGGGGGAACTCACTTCGGCGAGGACTTACTTCAAGGTCGAAACGGAAGTGAATCCGAATTTCGCGGAGGGCTTCAATCACCTGGGACTGATACATCTTTCCCTGAGCGAGGCCGAGGGGGCGGTGAGTCCCCTCAGGAGGGCGATCGAACTGGATCCAAAGAACGCCGATGCCTGCAACAACCTGGGACTGGCCTACAAGAGGCTGGGACGCCCTGAGGAGGCGGGGAAGGCTTTCGAGATGTCGGTCAGGGTGTCTCCCCGCTTTGTTCCAGCCCTCATCAATCTGGGGCTCCATCACCTTGATCGCGGCGAATTGGTGGCAGCGGAAAAGAGATTCTCGCAGGCCCTGCTCGTGCATCCCGACTCAGTAATGGCACGTCGCAACCTGGCACGGGTGCGGTCCTTGCTGGAGAAGCAATAGGTATCCTGGTGCGGGAAGGACCCTAGGGTTTCCTGATGAGAAGGCTCGCCTTGTCCGGCTTAAAAGAGGACCGGGTAGTCGATCCATCGGGCCAACGGACAGTGACCGATTCCGGCAGGGTGTCGACCGGGGCGCCGAAGGTAAAGACAGCGGGGGACTGGGAAAGGTAACCGCCCCCGGCTCGGAGTTCGCCTGTGCGGATGGTGCCGTCTGACATCCTGATGGTGAGGCGGGAACCGATTCCGCCCGGGTTGCCTGCTGGGCCCGCGAGCTTGATGCGGAATGGCTGAGAACCCCCTGTGCGGAGGAAGGCACGTACGGGGGCGTCGTTAATGCCAGTCACAAGATCGAGCCGTCCGTCCCCATTGAGATCGGTGGTGACGAGGCTCTTGGCGTCCTCAGGCAGGAGGATTCCGCTTTTCGCCGGCCAGACCGCGGAGAATCCGCCGCGTCCATCTCCTTCCAGAAGCAGGCCGAGGCCATTGTTCATGGGGCGGGTTTCGATCTGGGGACCGGAGAAATTCTGGGCGAGGACGAGATCGGGATTCCCATCGCCGGTTGCGTCGAGGATGGCGGAACCGAAGGAAGGAGACATCTGGGCGAGGCCGGGGAGAGGATGGAAAGTGAAGCGGGCCTTGCCGTCGTTGAGGAAGATCCCGGAGGCCAGGGTGTTGGCCTGGAGTTGCAGGGAGCTTTCGAGCCTGGGGCCGGGATAGATTTCCGGGAGGGCCGCCCGGGCGAAGTTGTGAAAGGTCTTCAGCTTGTTCCCGACGAAGGGCATGGCATTGCGGGAACAGCTGAAACCGCGGTGCGGGTAGCAGACGCCATCCTCGAACCCGGCCTCCACGATACGTTTCCGACCGGTGCCCTCGAAATCGCCATAGAAGAGGATCTCGGGAGCCTCAGCACTGGCCTTGTACTTGGTGTTGAGACCGAAATTGGTGGCGAGGTAGTCCATGTCGCCATCGTGATCCACGTCTGCCCCGTTGATTCCGGTCCACCAACCAAGGAGATCATCCAGTCCGGCCACCCCGGTGCGGTCGACCAGTTTTCCCTTCTCGTTGCGGAAGAAGCGGACCGGACCCCACTCGGTGCTGACGAGGAGGTCGATCCAGCCGTCATTGTCGGCATCGGACCAGAGGGAGCCGGTGACGAGGTGGCGCTGGAGGAGTGCCGGGGAGTTGGAGGTGACATCAATGAAGCGGCCGCCCCGGTTCTCAAGGAGTCTGCTGGGGGAGGAGTTGGGATATGCCCCGGGGAGAACCCTTCCGCCTACGAAGAGATCGAGGTCTCCATCCCGGTCGTAGTCGGCGGCTGCCACGGAGCTGCCACTGTACCGGTCGAGAGGGATCGTCCCGGGCTTTGCCGGGTTGAAGGTGCCGGATCCGTTGTTGAGATAGAGTCGGTCGGCGTAGGCTCCATTGGAAGGGGGTTGTTCTACGCTGCCGCTCACCACGTAGAGGTCGAGGTCGCCATCGCCATCGCTATCGAAGAAGAGGGCCCCGAGGTCTTCGCTGAGCTTGTGGCTTTCCGCCGCCGTGAACGGCCTGACCGTGAATTTCCCTGCGCCATCATTGAGGATCAGTGAGCCGAGGTAGCCGGAGCATCCCCCTAGGAAGAAATCGTCGTCGCCATCGTTGTCGATGTCCCCGCAGGCCAGTCCGGGACCCCATTGCGACTGCCGGTTGGGAAGAAGGGGTTGAAGGTTGAAGTCATCGAAGGGCATTTCCCAGTGCCGGGCCGCAGCCAGGGCATTGCTGCTCCGGAAGAGCGGAGGGGAGGCGGCGGGTGGTGGGGATTCGGGAAGAGCGGCATCCTTTTCGTGGAAGGTGTAGCTGCGGTTGGTCAGGAGGTTTCGATAAGTAGCCGATTTGCCACCAGGCCAGCGCACGGTCAGGACCTCGATGGTCTTGGCCTTTCCGAGTCCGAAGTGGAGGAGGGCCTCGTCGCAGGAAGAGAAGCCGCGCATGGGATTAAACTGGCGAATCTGCGTGCCGGCCGCGGTGCGAAGGGTGACGGTCGCGCCGATTCCCGACCGATTGCCCATCGGGCCCTTCAGGCGAACGATGATGCGTGCTCCATCCTGCGAGTCGTTGCGGTGAATACTGGGAGGTTCCTCCAGGTTGGCCACCGCGAGATCGAGATCGCCATCACCCTCGAGGTCAAACCATGCGGCCCCGTAACTCATACCCAGTTTATCCAGTCCCCACGCCTCGCCGGAGTTCCGGAATTTCAGTTCGCCAAGATTACGGAAGGCGAGGTTTTTTTCCGGTCGGGGGGGAGAGTCCTCGTAGAGATCCCACTCTGTCCGGCCATGGAGTTTCTTGAGATCGAGCGGGTTGTCGGAGTCGTTGAAGTTCCGGGTCATCCCGTTGGAGATGAATACATCGAGGAGTCCGTCACAGTCGAGATCCCCCATCTTGATTGCCCAGGTCCAGTCCGAGTAGGCCAGTCCCGAGTAGAAGGCGGAGTCGAGGAAATGCCCGGTCCCGGTGTTCAGATAAAGGCAGTTGCGCATGTACTGGGCAGGAGTGGCATTCTGCATGAACCACTTGCTGGAGCCCATGATCCCCATGGTGGTCTTCGACTTGTAGTGGGTGGTTCCCGCCATGTCGGCGACGAGGAAGTCGATGAGGCCATCGTTGTTGAGGTCTCCGCAATCGGCTCCCATCGTGAACCAGGTCGTGTGGGGTAATTGCTCCCTCGCTACATCGGTGAAGGTGCCATTGCCGTTGTTGCGATAGAGAAGATCGGGGTCCTCAAAGTCGTTACCCACGTGGAGGTCGGGCAGGCCGTCATGGTTGAAATCCCACCAGGTGACCGAATTGCCCTGGTAGCGACCATCCGAAATTCCAGCCGACCGGCTGACGTCGATGAAGCGTCCGTTGTCATTACGGAGGAGCATGTCCCGGCCACCCACATTATTGATCTGCATGTTCTTTCCCTGGGTGGTCACGCCGTAGTAGTCCTCGAACTCCGGGAGAATCTGGATCCTGCCGTTCTTGAAGACGGTGACGGGGCGGTTGGGTCGGCCGCCAGCCCGGTAGAATCGCAGGCTGAGCAGGTAGAGATCGAGATCGCCGTCCAGGTCGTAGTCCGCAAAGGCAGGCATGAGAAAAGCGCCCTCGTGATCCAGTCCGAAATGGCGGGCCCCTTCCGTAAAGCGCCCCTGTCCGTCGTTGAGGAAGAGTTGGTTGGGCGAACCGTAATTGCAGACGTAGAGATCGAGATCGTTATCGGAGTCGATGTCAACAGCAGCAACCCCTGATCCCCACGACGTGGCACCGCTTACACCGGCTGTTCTGGAAATGTCCTTGAAGCTGCCGTCACCCTGGTTCAGGTAGAGCGAATTTTCCCGTGCACCGGAAACGAAGTAGAGGTCGCAGTTGCCATCGTTGTCAAAGTCGCCAGCAGCCACTCCCCCTCCGCCAAGGGCCGAGGTGTAAAGGCGCTTGAGGGGGTGACTGGTGTCGATCGGGTTGACCGAGCTGATGCCGGTCTGTGCAGAAGGCAGCAACTTGAACAGCCTCTTTGAATCTCCTGACCTTGAAGGAGGATTGAGTTTTCTGGATTCCGGAGTGGCAGCCGGAACGGGGGCGACAAGGAGTGTCATCGCCCAGAAGATCAATGTTATCCGGCGGAATCTGGGTTTGAGGGCAAAGACCATCCTGACGACGGTGGGGTGTGCTATGACACAGACGCTCCCCATGATGTCAAATCATTCCTGCCAGGCGGACCTTGCGGGGAGGCTGTGGAGGCATGAAACCCGTGACGAGGTTTTTACAGAATCGCATTGACCTCATCAGGCGTATTGCAAGCATTCCCGTTGGGCAAATAAAGACGACTTGCTGTCATCCTTTTTGATCCGCAATCCCGTGATTTCCCAACGGCAAAACCCAACTAGAGAACCCACCCATATCCCGATGAAGGTGCGCACCCTATTCACCTCGCTGCTCTGTGCAGCCCTTATCTCTCCGCTCCTGCTCGCGCAGCACACCCCCGAGAGTCTTCTCTACCGCCGCACGGACGGCCTCAACGTCGGCGGTGACGACTTTACCGGCGCCCAGCCCGACAACACCGATCAGGTCGCTCCCTTCGGAGAACTGGACGACCCGGATTCCAGCCTCATTACTGCTCTCAATGTGGACCAGGAACCGGGCAGTGGGGGTATTAGCCTCACGGGCGACAACTACGACCTCGCCTTCATCTTCCAGTTCTACGACGCCGATGGCATCTTCTCCTTCACCGAGAACTTTGATGACCGCGTCAAGGTGGTGGCCACCCCGGTTGCTGGCTCCGCCAACCTGACCGCCACCGGGGCGCCTGCTCAACACAGTGACGTGAGCTGGAACGCCCGGACCTATGCCAACTTCAATTTCGGTGCCGGCGGCTGGTTCAATATCGACGTCTGGTTCGTCGAGGATGGGGGCGGGGCCCAGTCCGCAGGAGACATCGGTTTCGGATACTTTAATGGAAACTCCTCTCTTCTCACTGATTTCGGCGGCATTGGTTATGCCAGTACCTTCGGGGTCAGCAGCGGGGCTCCCGCGGTCTTTGACACCGACGGCAATGGGGAGAGCTGGGGGGCCTACCTCGACAGCTTTGATCCCGCTATCGACACCGACGGCGACAGCATCCCCGATGGTTACGAGGAACAATTCTTCCCCGGGGACCTGACCCAGCTCGGACCCGGCGACTTCGATGGCGATGGAGTGAACGATCCCGACGAGTACACCGACGGGACCGACCCCACTGACGCCGACAGCGACAATGACGGATCCAATGAC
>JAKVCR010000168.1 GCA_022448985.1 Roseibacillus sp. | reverse complement strand
GCGGTCTCATTCATTATAGGAGTTGGCCAATGCATTCTTTTCTGTCTCGTACTACGCGATTATCATTCGTCCTATTGTTCGCCGCCACTTCTCTTTCCTTAGGGCAAGAACGTGGCTCTCAGCTAGGTGGACCTCCGCTAGGTGGACCTCCGCTACGTGGCCCACAACAACCTCCCTCACAGCAGCCTCCCTCACAGCAGCAACAAAACGGCCAGTCCGGTCAGCAACCCCGGCCCAGCCGACGAACCCAACCCAGAGCGGAACCTCAAGAGCAAGAACAACCCCAGCAAGCCCCGCTGCGACCGGACGTCGTCATTGACCGCGAGCTGTTGATCACGGACCTCGGCGTCATCGAGGATCCAATCCTGACCGACCCGAAACGCCGACGCGCGGGTGTCTGGTCCTTCAAGCACTTAATCGAACAAATGGCCGGCGACCATGATCCGGCAGAATTTGCCCTCACTCTTTTTACCCATGGTGAAGAACAGCAGATCAATGGGTATCCCACACCCTCCCGGCCGGCGGTCTGGGATCGGATCATTGCCCCCTGGCTCGCCAAAGGTGAAGGTAAGCTTGATCTGCGTTTTGCACCGGTGAAATTGCTCGCCATCGTCAACCGAATGGATCTGCGGCAGGTGGTGGATGATGAAATACTGAGTGCCGGTGAAGGTCGCTTTGTCTTTGGTGTGCTCGACGAAGACGGCCAACCGCTCACGCCCACTGGCGGTCCCGCCGTCGGTGGGATGACGATCATTTTGGAATATGAACTTCCCGCGCGTTCAGAGCGGGATCTCCAGGCCTGGATTTCCGGCTGGCACGACCTGGGTAATTTCGAGCCTGGAACACTGGCATACAACACCCGGTTGGCAATGCTCACGCAGCGATTTACTGGCAAGGGAAGAGGTAAGGGGCGTCCGAATGGAAGTGCCTTAAATCAGATTCGCACAAATGATGTGTCCTTGGCCACCCCATGGGAATTACGTGAGTGGGTGATCGACGAGGACACAGGCCTGCTGGCAGCGGCACCCGTGGCGGAAACCCCCGATTTCACGACCATGAATAATTCCTTTCAATTGGCGGATTTACTCGAACGTAATAGCGATGCGATCCTCGAAGGCACCTTCAGCCTCCCGACTGAACTGGCAGCGGGGTCGGCGCCCGCCGGCCCGTTCTTTGACCTACGGCTGGAATTGGACCCGGAAACGTTCAATGGAACGCTGGCGGCTGCCGATGCGACGGCCAGCGCGGGAATCATGAATCCCGACTTCCTCTTGTCCCTGTTGGAGTTTTACCAAACCAACCCGGTGGTAACGGCCGTGCCCGAGACCAACGTCGTAGTAAATATCCCCTGGCAAACCCGTGTGGAAATCGACCCCGAAGTCAGGCACCGGTTTGCTCTGAATACCTGCTCTGGATGCCATCGCGACGAAACGGGTGTCGACTTTCTACACATTGGCTTTCCTGAAACGGCGCGTGACCGCGATGTGGTGACCGAAGGATTAGGTTCCCCCGCCTTTCTTTCCACCTTCCTGACCGGTGGGCAACCGGTGCAGGACCCCCTCACCACAGGACTCTCCCATTCCTTCAATGACCTGGCAAGAAGACAGGCCGATCTGGAGGCTTTGATTAAGTCCGGCACACGACGTTTCCACCTTCCCAATCGTCCTCATTAAACGGGACTCTCGTAGAGTGGCCTCCCTCTTCCTCGTCGCGTGACAAGCCAGGTGTCTTATTCATGACACCTGGCTTCTTCACGTCACGTGCACCACCCCAACGAAACATAGCCAATTGAGTCATCAAACCTCAAAGCCCGGCATACGTCAGGATCTGTACTACGGCACAGCACATTAGCAACCAGCGCCAACAAATACGAGAGGCAAAGACCCCGCCCTTGAACGGTCGAGACTATCGTGACCCGCGTCTCATCCGGACCGCCGTCAACATAAACTCCAACAACAGGTCAGCTAAGTTGAAAAAACTCCTCGGACGAGTTACCCGGCCCGGCGAGGCAAACCTACGGCCCCGAGTTCTTGAGTTGGCTCAAATCGCCGCCGCCAACCCTGAGCAGTCAAAGCGAACGTAATCAACTTCCCCCTCGCCTGTTCAGCTACGCCGCACTTCACTTGCGTAATTTTTTCGTCGCAACTTCCAGCCGTTACCGCTGAGCAGATCCCCTCACGTACCCGCCGCCAATTTGCAGCACTCGGGTGGGTCGAATAAACTGCTTGAGATCCTCACCGCAATGACCAAGCAGGTTACTCTAAAAACGCGCGATCCGGACGCCAGAGACACCCACGCGTCCCCAAATACTAAAGAAAGAAACTTGATGCATCGCTCGGTTTTGCTGCTGGTGATCCTGTGCGGTACGGCGATTGCGCGGCCCGCTGGGGCTGAGACAGCCCCCTCGCCGGACCAGCCGGCGGTGCTGTTTGTAAGCCGCCATCTGCCAATGTACGAGGGGGGATCCTTCATCCGGACGAACATGGCGCGGCTGGACGAGTTGGGGTACCGCGTGGCCTACTGCAGTTACCCTCAACTGTACGCCAAAGAGCCTCATTTCCCCCTCAGTTTCGACGTGATTGTCCTGCTGGACCCTCCCGCACTCGACCTCCAGACCGACGCCCTCAAACCCGAGTCGAGGAGCTTCTATGCAAACCTGAGAGAGCTGCTGCGCAGCGGGGGCGGGCTGTTGGTATTCAATGCCGCGTCACGTCCGGGCATGAAAGCAGTCGACCACTTGCTGAACCGCTACGGAGCCCACCCGCTTACCGGTTGTCTCTTGGAGGAACAGCCCACACTCGCCATGTACGATATCCTCTCGACCGCCTACACCACGGAAATCGCCCCCCATCCGCTGGCCCACGAAGTGCGTGGGTTTTGGTA
>JAKVCR010000167.1 GCA_022448985.1 Roseibacillus sp. | reverse complement strand
GGTTTTCGAACGTTAGGCTGGTGGGTGGTCCGGAGATGGTGGCCGGGGGCAGGCCGGCGGCAAGGGGATGCCAGGGAATCGCTTCGAGGGTTTGCGGAGCGGGCTTTCCCTGTCCGGCCAGAGACAGGGCCAGGGTGAGCAGAATGAAGGCTAACCGGACCATGAGATCTCCGTGGGTAGCAGAATAAGGCCGCGGAAGAGAGCGGATTTCGCGCCCTGTCATCGGATCGGGTGGCAGTTTCTGCTTTCGGGGCCCACTGATTTGTTGCTAGCTCGAAGGATCATGAAAGCAGTTCTTCTCGCCCTTGCCGCCACCCTGATCCCCGGGACCTGTGTCCTGGCCGACCACCACGAGTTCAAGACCGTCTATGACGGGAAGGACCTCTCCAACATCAAGACGGAGGGAAACTGGAAGATCCAGGAGGATGGATCCCTGTTCCTTGATCCGCGTCCGGGGGAGCGGGGGTGGACCCGCTATGGTTCCTACCTCTGGCTCAAGGAAGACTACAAGGATTTCACGGTTGATTTTGAGTATAAGCATCCCAAGGGAGGAAACTCGGGGCTCTACTTCCGGATCTACGACGAGTCAGATGCCACCGCCCACGGGTTTGAGGTCCAGATCCTCGACTGCTTCGGTAAGAAGAAGCTCGGTCCCCATGACCTCGGAGGCGTGATTGGCACCTCGGGTCCCCTTGTTAATGCCGCCAAGAAGCCGGGCGAATGGAACCGTATGGTGGTGACCCTCAAGGATAACAAGCTTACCGTGGTTCTTAATGGGAAGAAGGTCCAGGATGGGCTGGATCTCGTGGCCAAGAAGCGTCCTAACAAGAAGCTGGCGGAGAAGGGGAAGATCGCGATCCAGGATCACGGACAGCCGTTCTGGGTACGCAATATCAAGGTCAAGGCGCACTAGGCGCACGATCGCCGGGGGCCGATAGAACGGGAGTGGATCGCAGGCAGCGGCTAATTGCCTTTCTGCTTTGCTGCAGGCACGTCGGCCCCGCGGAACCCATACATCGGGAGGAGCCGGTAGTAGACCTCGAGGCTGAGGACTGAGAGGGTGGTGGAGACGACCCGTCCACCTGCCCGCGCGTGCTGGCCGCCCGGATCCCAGCTTCCCCGCTCGGGGCCGACCTTCTT
This sequence comes from Roseibacillus sp., assembly GCA_022448985.1. Lineage (GTDB taxonomy): Bacteria > Verrucomicrobiota > Verrucomicrobiia > Verrucomicrobiales > Akkermansiaceae > Roseibacillus_B. Next base: position 12,045 of record JAKVCR010000167.1, on the reverse strand, counting down.
CTGGATGAGGGGCAGGATCTCCTTCAGTTTCTCGTTCCATTGCTGCCAGACCGGCCCCTGATGCTGGTAGAGGGCGAGGGTGGAGTAATACATGTAGTAGTATCTGGGATTCTGCTGGAGCATGTGGCGTCCCAGGTATTCAGCGCTTTCCGGCATGCGGGGGTCGGTGGGCGGGACGAGATCAAGCTGACGGCAGAACATGCCGCTGGCAGTCATGGCGGGGTTGGGACCACCGCCGGTGTAGGCATAGAGACCGCCGTGTTTGCCGGAAGAGACTGAGGTCATGTACTCCTGGGTCCTGGTGAAGACCTCGTCGGGCACGCTCAGGCCAGCGAGGCGGGCGCTGTGGAGGGCCATGTACTGCCAGGCGGTGACGGAAAGGTCGGAGTCCTCATTGGGCTGACCGTTCTGGTTCGCGGGCTCGTAGCGCCAGCCCCCCTTGCTGGGACTCTGGGAGGCCAGGATCAGGGCAATGGCCTTCTCGGCTGGTTCCTTGATCTTCGGGTCCTTGGTGGCTCCGTAGGCCTCGCAGAGGGCGATGGCGGCGATGCCGTGGCAATACATGCGGCCCCCGCCCCGCAGGTCGCCGTTTTCCTTCTGCTGCTTGATGAGCCAGTCGAGGGCGCGTTGAACGGTGGCCTGGTACTTGCCCCCCTTGTTGTGGGCCTCGCCCCAGCCGTAGAAACTCAGCAGGGCGAGCCCGGCCCCGGCGGTATCGAAGGAGCCGTTGGCACCATGTTTGCGCATGTCCCAGCGACCGTCTCCCTCCTGGTTGCGGGCGAGCCATTCGAGGGCCGCCCCGATGGCGCGCTCGGTGGCGTCCGATCCCCCAAGCTGCTCGATGGTTTCGAGGGAGGGCCGTCCACGCTGTTTCTTGATGAGCTTGGTGATAGCGCGGGTATCGAGGTCATTGGTCGGGGTGGCCAGTTTGCCCGGGAGGAGAGGATCGTTGGCCCGGTCGTTCCCGGGGAGGTTGAGCAGGTTGGTGATGGCATCTCCCGCGCCGTCCAGTTTGGGCGGGGAGCCGAGGGCCTCCAGGCCACGGTGGGGATTGACGGTGTCGCCCCCGGTGTCGGCGGTCTGGGGGGCCGCGTCGGTTTGCGAGACGTCCTTGGACTCGGCCTCATTTTCGACTGCGGTGTCGGTCACCTCGGTTTGCTCGGCCTGCTTGGGCTCCACCTGCTCGAGGGATTCGGTGGGCTTGAAATCGGCCTCAGCGGGGTCGGCGGGGTTCTCTGCTTCCTGCTGGTCGGTGACCTGCTCTTCCTCAAGGGTGGGGTCTTCCGGTTCGGGCAGGAACGTCTCTGGGAGGGAGGTCAGGACCGTGAGTTCCTTGGTGGGCTGCGGTTGCTCCTGTTCCAATTCCGACTCGTTGAGCTTGGAGGGCCGGACGCTGGGCACCAGGGAGGTCTTGGACGTCCGGGTAATGATGGGAACGACCTCGGTATTCTCCCGCGGTTTGAAAACGGGAATCTTGAAGTCGCTCTCAAACTTCTCGGTCATCACCAGATTCCTGGTTTCTGCGATCCGGGTCTCTTCCGGTTCGCTCTCAAGGGCCAGCTCCTCTTCCATGAGGGCCTCGATACTGACGGTGACCACCGGTGATTGGGGCTCCTTGCCGCCTACTTCCTTGGCGATGAGCCAGAGCATGAGGAGAAAGAGAATGAGGAGGTGGACGACAGCGGACCCGGCGAGGCACTTGTGGAAGAGGTTGGTGATGTCCTGCCAGGCCTCCAGGAGATAAAGGAGGGCAATGAGGGCGAGGAGGGCGAGGAGGATCCACCAGCCGATATTCTTCATCAGTTCCTTGAAGGCCTCCCAGCGGTCGAAATCGGTGTAGCCGATGACCTCACGGGTGGTGGAACGGTAGAGCTTGAATCCATCTTCCTCCGCACTCGTTCCGGAGTTGGTACTGAAGAGGAGATCGAAGCCCTCCATCCGCACTGCCGGGTCGGTGACGTCACCCTCCTTGAGGTAGAGATCGACGCGTTCGGGAGGAAGCGCTTCTCCCTCGATGACACGACTGAAGTAGACGCCAAAACCAGAATCCGTGTTGCGATCACGATCGGAGGCCAGGAAGACGTGATCGCCGCGCCGCGTCAGGGCGGTTTGCAGGTCCTCGGCGGAGGAATTGAGGTGGCCAACGGCCTCCGCATTGCGGAATTCCGGGAGGGGGAGCAGTTCGGACACTGCTTCCCCGGGCTCTACAGGCTCCTTGTTCTCCCCTGGCACGGGAGCAGCTTCGTCTGGATTTTCTTCTGTGCTCTCCGAGGGGGTTTCGACCAGGCGCTCGGAGACGAAAATGTCGCTTCCGGAGCCATCGCGATTGGAGGAAAAGTAGAGGCGTTTCCCGTCGGCGGTGGGTGCGGGGCCGGTTTCGTGGGAGGGCGAATTGACGGTCGACCCCAGCGCTTCCACGCCGGTCCACTCCTGGCCGTCCCAGCGGGCCACGTAGATGTCGGTGCCGCCCTGGCCGCCCTCGCGATCAGAAGTGAAATAGAGGTAATTGCCGTCGCGGGAGAAGGCAGGTCCCCGCTCATCGGCCTCCGTATTGAGGGCGGTGAGGGCGGTGGGACGGGTCCAGATCCGCCCATCCCAGACGGACGAGTAGAGATCGGCTTGGCTGCTTTCGGCTTCCATCCGCACCAGGATCATGGTGGTGCCATTCGGGGAGAAGGCGGCTTCGAGGCGGCCCGAGGCCTGGTTGACGGGGTCGGGTTCTTCGGGGGACCCCTCCTCCTTGAAGAGATTCTGACGGGGATCCTGCCAGAGAATATAGCGTTCCTTGCCGTCCTCTACTTCCACGCGGGTTCCCTGGTCATCGGTGAAATAGGACCAGATTTCGTTTCGAAGCTTGTCGTGGATGAGGAGGCCGATCCCGAGCATGACCGCGAGGGCGGCAAGTGGCAGGAGCCAGCGCATCGGCGAGGGCGACTGGCTTGCCGGCGGTTCTTCGGGTTTCTGTCGTTCCTGTTCAGACATGACCTTCTTCCTTTGTTTGGGTTAGGCGGCAGGATCGGCGGGGGCTTCATCGGGCAGGGCCGGTGAGGGCCGGGCTTCTTTGCCAGCAGAGAGGGCCCGCCTGGTGAGCCAGATGAAGCCAGCCAGGGAGGCGAGGAGGCCCAGGATCCAGAGCAGATTGCCCATGATCCAGTTGAGGTCGGGCATCTTGGTGAGGTCGAACCGGCGCACCACACGCTTGCTGCGTGCGCTGTAGAGCGCATTACTGTTGTCTGCGCGGTCGGAATTAAAGAGGAGGTGGAAGCCGGCATTACGAACCGCGGGGTTGGTCTCATCCCCTTCGCCGTTGACCTCGGGACCAAGGTTCCTGGGCTGGACGGGTTCGTTGACCCGGGTGCGCTTGATCCGCGAGCGCCAGATGTCGGCACCTCCTTCTCCACCGCCACGCTCGGAAGCGAAATAGAGGAAGTCCCCATGGTCGGTGAGGACTGGTCCGGTGTCGTTGGCGGGGGAGCTGAAATCCTCGAGGAACTTGGCGTGGCGGAAGAGAGGGGTCTCGGCGAGATCGGCGAGATCCTTGCTGTTTCCGGTGGGACCCTTGGGATCGGGTTCCCAGCCCAGGCCGTAGAGGGGGGTGTAACGATAGTGCGCCTCCAGGCAGAGGGTCACCAGGGCGGTCACGATGACCTTGCCCATGGCCCCGCCGTGGCCTCCTCCCGTGTTCCAGGAGCCGTCAGAGTTCTGCGCTTTCACGAAGGCCGGCTGCATTACTCCCATCCACTTGCGCCAGGCCGGACCCTGGTGCTGGTAGGATGCCACGGTGCCGTAGTAGGCGTAGTAGATGTCGTTCAACTGGAAGGCCTGGCGATCGACGATGACGGAGGACTCATAGGCCTTGGCGGTATTGGAGGAATGACCCAGCAACTGGGAACAGAAGAAGCCGGCCGCGTTCATGGCCGGGGTTCCACCCCCCGGCCCGGTGTAGCCGTAGGCTCCCTTGTCCTTGCCGTGACTCACGCTGGCGAGGAACTTCGCTGCCCCTTCCATGGTCTTGTCCGGGACCTCAAGGCCCGACATCTTGGCGCTGGCGAGGGCCATGATGTACCAGCCGGTGACCGAGAGGTCGCCCTTCTGATTGGGCTGGTAGCGCCAGCCGCCTTCTTCGTGCTGGGTTGCCACAATGAAATCGATTGCGGACTGGGCCGCGGCACGGTGGGTGGTGTCCTTGGTGACTCCATAGGCTTCCACCACCGCGAGGGAGGCAATGCCGTGGTCATACATGGCATTGTTCTGGGGCTTGGTGCCACGGTAGTCGCCGGTGGCCACATTCCTTTGCCCGTGCAGCCACTCGATTCCCCGTTTTACGGTATCCTGATACTTGCATTCCTCGTCGTGCACTTCTCCCCGGCCGTAGAAGGCGAGGAGGGCGAAGGCGGTGGCGGCCTGGTCGTGGTTCCCCTGTCCCCCGGACTTGGCGATGTTCCAGCGCCCATCTTCCTCCTGGGTGCTGGCGAGGTAGGCGAGTCCCTTGTCCACCGCGGCCTCGGTCTGAGGAGTGCCGCCAAGCTTGGCCATGATCTCCGTATCGGCGAGGGCGCTTTCACGCAGGGAATAGAGCATGCTCAACTGACGCTCCACGATAATGCCCTCCGGGGCGCCCGTGTTCATGACGTTGGCTTGTTTCCGAATGATGAGCTGCTCCCGGGCCATGTCGGGCTCCTCACCCAGGGCCTCCTCGACCTTTGTCATCTCATTGATCGCTGCACTCAGCGCCTCTTTCGACCGCTCGATTGGATCCGGCAGCTCGTTGTCCCCAAGTAGCTGGGCCGCCTTCCTGAGAAGCTGGGCCGCCTGGACGGCACTTGTCTGCGCCTGGGTTGCGGTTTCTTCCTCGGAGGGGTTTTCGGATTCCTGGAGTGAATCAGCGAGCGCTTTCTGTTCAGTCAGCAGCTTGAGGAGACCTTTCACTGTCGGGGGGATTCCGCCGGCAGTATCAGCAGAGTAGAGATCGAAGTTTCCCTTGCGGTCCTCGACGTTCTCCAGGATGGCGGCCACTTTCTCGGAAGTGTCAGTCGCGCGGCGGGGGCGGTTGGACGCAAAGTAGAGCGTGAGGTTGTCGGGAGAGAAGTCCGGGTCAATTTCGTCGAAGGGCGTGTTAACCCGGGGCGTGAGGGGAAGCGGCCATGCGTATTCGGCGCCGTCCCACTTGGACACCCAGATGTCGAAGCCTCCCTGTCCCCCGGGTCTATCGCTGGTAAAGTAGAGGAGGTCTCCATTGCCACTGAGGGAAGGAGCCAGTTCGTGGAAGGAGCTGTTGAGAGCCCGCATCGGGCGAGGCTCTTTCCAGTCGGTGCCGTCCCACTCCCGCAGGAAGAGATTTGCGTTTCCATCCTTTTCCCCGGCGCTGTAGATCATACGGGCCCCGTTTGAGGAGACGACCGGCGTGGCGATGTCGTCGCCGGGGGCCAATCCGCTGCCAACTGGTTCGGCTTGTTCCCAGAGGACGTAGCCCGGTTCCACGTCGCTGGCGGACTGCTTGAAGGCGACCTGGTCGGTGTAGGTGTACCAACGGTCCGGCCGCAGGTAGAGCAGGGCCCAGATGAGGAATACCACCACCAGGGTCACTCCCAGCCAGAAATAGGCGCGGAAGCGCTGCTTGCGCGTCACTCCGAGGATTCTGCGATCAGGGTCACGATCGTCCTCGGCGGGGATGGGCATGGGCTGATTCATGGTCCTGTCAGTCTAATTCTCGGTGCGGACTGCGATGTTGGCCTCGGAAACACCCACACTGCGGCAGATCGACATCACGTTGGCGAGGTAGAGGTGCTTGGATTCCTTGTCACAGCGGACGAGAACCTTGATTTCAGGCTTCTTCTCGACTTCCTCGTCCATCCACTTGGTGAGGCCTTCCTCGGTAACCTGCTGGCCCATCACCACGAATTCCCCGCTTTCCCTGATATTGACCTTGATCAGGTTGCCCGCGGTCTGGGTGAGGGACTGGTTGCGCGATTCGACCGGCAACTTGACGAGGTGATCGACTTCCTCCTCCTTGAAGGTGGTGGTGACCAGGAAGAAGATGATGAGGATGAACATGACGTCGATCATGCTCGAGATGTTAATGATCTCGCCCTGGTCTTTGTCCCGGCTGCGAATTCTCATTGGTTCAAGGTGTTAAACTTTCGTGGGGCGCCCTTTGCCTGCGCGGTTTAAGCGGCGCTCTTGCGGGCATGGTTGACGATGAAATCGGTGCCCACCTCGTCGATATGATCGACCAGGCCATCCGCCCGGGACTGGAGAAACTGGTAGAGGAGCATGGCGGGAATGGCGATGGTGAGCCCGGCTGCGGTGGTCACCAGGGCCTCGTAAATCCCGGTTGCGAGATCAGCCGTCTTGGCCGCTCCGCCGCTCTGGGAAGTACGCTGGAAGGCATCGATCATCCCATAGACTGTTCCGAGAAGTCCGAGGAGGGGACAGACCGCTGCGATGATGGAGAGACCGCGCAGGCTGCGCTTCATCTTGTCGGCCTCCCGGATACCGGCATCCTCAATAGCCTTGGCCACTGCTTCGTGACCCGAGTCGCGCCACTGGATACCAGCCTTGAAGACATGGCCCGCGGCACCGGGGTTCTTGTCGCAGTATTCTTCGGCGGCCTGACCGGAAGGATCGGAATCCCAGGCCTCGCCCAGTCCCTTGAGGAATCCGTCCGGGAGGATCTTGTCCCGGCGCAGGGAGATGTAGCGCTCGATGGCAAGGGCAAGAGCGAGAATGGAGGCGATGCCCAGCGGGATCATGATCGGTCCGCCCTTCTTGATGAGACCGAACATCGTTTCTTTCTGAACGCCCGCATCGGCTCCGGCATCTGCTGCCAGCAGGGTGGTGGTGAAAGCGAGGAGGCAGAGGGAGGTTACGCCGAGGACCGCTTTCCAAGGTTGGGTGGTAGTGTAGTTAGTCATGAGGAAAGTACAGGGTTGGAGTGTTGGAGTAGTGGAGTAGTGGAGAAAGTCTGTTATCCGCTAACGCGGAGTTGATCAAGGTATTGGCGCGCCACGATGGCCGCCTTTTCCTTCGGGTAGCGGGTGATGACGTCCTTGAAGCGCTGCTTTGCCTCCTCGCGCTTATTCTGGGCGAGGAGGATCCGGCCGATTTCGAGGACCCCCTTGGCCTGCCAGGAGGGATACTTCTTGTACTGGATCTCGATATTGAGGAACTCCTTCACGGCCTGTTCGTACTTCTGCATGTTGAAGAGGCACTCGCCGGTCTGGAAGCGGGCCCGCACGGTCAGGATGTCAATGGGGGCCTTGGGGTCCAGGAGAGGGGCGTAGTGCTGGATGGCCTCATTGGGCTTGTCCGAGTTTTCAAGGGACCATCCCAGCCCGAACTGCGCGTTGCGCATCCACTTGCTCTCCGGAAAGCGTTTGATGAAATCCTGGTAGGTCGTGCGCGCGCTGGTGTGATCGGCGGTGGCGGACTGCATTTCGGCAAGGCGCATCATCATGGACTCGGCGATGACGGGTTGGAGATCGCCCACCTTCATGCCCTCGGCAAAGTGCCGACGGGCGGTCACGGTTTCCTTCAGCTTGAAGCGGGATTCCCCGGCCTGGAAGCACATGGAGGCCTTGAGCCTGGACTCGGGGTAGTCGCTGAGAAGCTGCTCAAACATCCCGGCGGATTTTTCATACTCTTCCTTGCTGTAATGGGCACTGGCCAGTTGGTAGCGCAGGTCTTCGCGGAGGGAGTCGTCCTTGACGGCGGCCAGGGCCTTGGTGAGGCGTTCGATAACCATGTCCTGGGCGCCACTCCTGAGGTTGAGTTCGGCGAGTTCGCTCTGCACCTTTACCACGAAGGAGCTTTCCTTGTACTTGCCGAGGAAGCGTTCGTAGAGCTTGACGGCTTCGGCCTCCCGCTTCTGCTTACGTTCGCACCACGCCCATTCGTAGAGCGCCTGGTCGGCGAACTCGGAATCAGGCCAGGTGTCGGCCACCTTGCTCAGGTGGCCGGCGGCGGGCTTCCACTGCTCCTGGCGGGCGAGCGAGAGTCCGGCGTAGTAGGTGACGCGCTGGAGTTTCTCGTGCTTCGGGTAGCGCTTCAGGATCTCGGGGAACAGGACGGCGGCCTGGGCGAACTCTTCGAGATGGATATAGGCGAGGCCCTGCTGGAGGGCGGCATCCGCGGACAGCGCATGCTTGGGATCCTTGGAGACCACACCAAAGTGCAGCGCGGCGGGCTCATGTTTTTTCTCGGTGGCATTGACCCAGCCGAGAAAGTAGTTCACCCGCATCCGCTGGGGCGGGGCCCCGCTCTTGAAGGGCTCCTTGTTCAGCTTGGCCTCACTGAGGAAGCGCTCAAGGGCTGCACGGGCCAGCTTGAGGTTACCACTCTCGTAGGCAAGGCGTCCCTGCTCGGCGAGTGCGAGGGGAAGATGTGGAGTGGGCTTGGAGTAGAAGCGGGTGAGGGTTTCGAGGTGCTCAAGGGCCTTGATGGTATCCTCGGTGCGGTCGTAGGCGACTGCGAGCTGGATGAGCGCGGTGTCCACATTGGGATCGGCCGTGACCTGCTGGCGGTTCGGGTCTTCCTTCTTTACCCGGGTGGCCACAAAGGCTTCCAGTGGCGCGAGGCATTCCTTCCACTGCTCCTTGCGGAAGTAGCAGTCGCCTACCAGAAAGGCCAGCTGGGCAAAGAGCGGTCCTTCCGGCTTCTTGGCCAGGAGGGGGTTGGCAGCGGCCAGCGATTGATCCCATTGGTCCTGGTGGTGGTAGATCTGGGCCACCCGGAAGGCTGCCGCGAGCCTGTTGGGGTGCTCCTTGTTGGCGGCCTGGAATTCCTGGTAGGCCTTGATCGCGGGATCGAGCTGATTGAGCAGGAACATGTTCTCCGCCCGTAGGAAACGTGTGTCACCAGCCATCTCATGGTCCTTGAACTTGGCCAGGTACTCGTTGGCGAGAGTCAGGCTCTTATTGTAGTCCTTGAGCTTGTGGTAGCAGGTGGACTGTTGGGCGAGCGCTTCCGCGAACTGGCCGAACACTTCGCCGTTGATCTTTCCCAGTGCCTGGGCCGCAGTCTTCCAGTCAGGGACCTTGCGACTCATGAGGGCATTGGCGTAATCGAAGCGCAGGTCGTCGTTGATGGGCGCAAATTTCTCGTACTTCTTGACCGCGGTTTCGAGGGAAGCGGAGGCCTGGTCGTAATTGGGCTTCTCCGGGCGCGAAAAGACACGCGCAAACCAAAGGTTGGCCTTGGCGCCCAACGGGCTGTCCACGTTGATTAACCTCGCGAGCTGGTTCTTGGCCTTCTGGAACTCTCCCTGTTCCAGCAGGCACCTCCCGATGTAGAGCTGCGATTCCTTGATGGATGGGTTCTCCACCTTCTGGTCCTTGGCCCGGGTCTTGGGTTCCTCCTTCAGGAAGGCTTCGAACTGCTCTGCGGCGGGAGCCCACTGCTTCAGGATGAACCGGGTCACCCCGAGGCGATAGTGGCACTCGGCCTTGTCCGGGCCTTCCAGCCCGGGGAGGGCGGCGACGAAGGCAGGCTCGGCCTTTTCGTGATTCTTGACGGTGGTGTAGCACTCGCCAAGAAGGTAGGAAGAGCGAGTCTTCCAGATTGCGTTGGCGGCAAGAGGCGTGACCTTTTCGAGGATGCCGGCGGCCTGCTCATACTTCTTCAACTGGAAATTCGCAAAGCCCCGCTGGTAGAGACCACGGGCCATCTGGTCGGGGGTGAGCTTGGCCTGGGCGAGCCTTATGGTCCATGTCTCGACCTGGTCCCATTCCTGCTTGCCGAAACAGATGTCACAGATGGCAGCAAGGGCGGAGACCTTGTAGGCGGGGTTCTGTAACCGGGCTTCCTCCTTGATGAAGTGGGCGCGGGCCTGGTCCTTCTGGCCGCTGCGCAGGAGACACTGCCCCTGCATCAGGATGATACGGTCGCGGCTGATTTCCTTGGGAAGATTGGGCTTGGCGAGAAGGGCGGAGAGAAGGGGAATGGTCTGGGCGTACTGCTTCTGGGCATAATAACTGAGAGCCAGTCCGTGCCGGGCCTGATCCGCCTTGGCGTGATTGGGATGCTTCTCGAGGAACTCCTTGAACCCACCAATGGAGGCCGGGTAGAGCTTCCGGTTGTAGGCGCCGGTGGCGAGATAGTAGAGATCGAGGGCTGGATCCTTCTGCTGGGCTTGGAGCTGCCCGGGAAGCACCATCAGTATTGCGAGGAAGATTGCTCCGCCTGTTGCGAGCCTGCCGTGTGTTCGTCTCACCATCTCCCCTAATCCTGACGGGTTAATCAGGCGCTGTCATGCTCATTTTATGCGGCGACAGTTGTCAGGATTGAACCCCCTCCCAGACATTATCGTGCGATGTGATGGTCGGCTCTGCAGGCTACGCGGGTTCGCGAATAGCCTTTATCCGGGGTATAAATCCCCCTGTTTACTTGCCGTTGAGAGCTCATCGCTAAAGTGATCAAGGAATCCCAATCCTCAAGGCTCTTGAAACGATTGGCCGAAAATCGGTCGTCTTGCCAGCCAACGCGATCTCCCCGGTAACTTGGTGGGCCTCTTTCCGGGATGGTAAGGGAACAGAATCCGCGGTTGGATTATTCATGGCCTACATTGAGCAGGTTCCGGAAGAACAAGCAGAGGGTGACCTCGCCAGGATTTACGAGACCGCCCGGACGCGGGCTGGTGGGGTGGCCCACATCATCAAGCTCATGAGCCGGGAGCCGGAAGTCCTGGAGGGGTCCATGATGTTCTATCTCAAGCTCATGAAAGCGCCCAATGGACTCTCCGCGGCCCGCCGGGAGATGCTGGCCGCGGTGGTGAGCAATCTCAACGACTGCTACTACTGAACGCTTTCGCACGCGGCCGAGTTCGGCCACGAATCCGGGGATGAGGGAGGGGCACGGCAGTTGGTCTTTGATTATCGGGAGATGGATCTTCCCTCCGCTGACCGGGTTCTCTGTGATTACGCCGTGAAGCTCACCCTCTCCCCGGGGGAGACCGGGGAGGCGGATCTGGACTCCCTTCGGAAGGAGGGTCTTGACGATGAGGCCCTTACCATCGCGGTGCAGGTCATAGGCTACTTCAACTACATCAATCGTGTCGCGGACGGACTGGGAGTGGATCCGGAGGAATGGATGACACCAGGTCCCGGGGAGTGGAGGGCCCGGAAGGCGGACTGGGGAAACTCGCATCCCGTGGTTCCATAGTCCGGTTGCGGGATATCCTATCTTGGATGTTGGAACTGGCCGTGATACTGGAACCCACGCGATGATGGCGTTTCGTGGCCAAGTTGGAAACCGTTCCCGGGATCTCCTGATTTCTCCTGAAACCGAGCCTGCCAGTTTCGCCATGGGCCAGCACCCCAGCTCGACTGGCAAGGTCTGAACCCGGCCCCCTCATGGATTCCTTTCTCATTGCGGTTCTGTTTGGCGCGTTGTTCGCAACGGGATTCGTTTTCCTGGATCGCAGGAATCTCATCGTGCTGTCGGTGCTTCTCTCCGGGAACCTGGCGCTCTGGTATCTCGCGGTCGGCCGGGGGATGGATTTTATTTATGAAGAAAACAGCTGGATGGAGAATATCCAGGCAGGGGTGCTCTTGGTCAGTTGCGTGGTATTTGCTTTCGCGGGATTCGCCCTGAGAGAAAAGCACAGGGCCCTGGCCCTGTTCCTGTCCGTTCTCTGTTTTATTTTTTCGTTTCGGGAGGTGGATGTCGATGAGCTGGAGGTGTCCGCATGGTTGATCTTCCTGCTCGCGGAGGAGGGCCGGGCGATCTTTTTCGTCATGGCCCTGGTCTTGCTGGCCCTGCTGCTGAAGGATGCGAAATACTATCTGGCCAACAGAATGCTCTACCTGCGGTCATCGCTTGGCATTCATCTTGTCCAGGCGGCCATTCTTCTCGTCGCGCTGAGCAGGGCCTTCGAGAAAGATCTCTTCGGGTTCCGTCATCATGTTTTTTATGAGGAACTGTCAGAACTACTGGCCTACTGCCTGCTGTTTGTGGCTTCCCTTGATCTCGTCAAGGCGCTCAGAGGAATTGAGTCGAAAGTTGGTCAGCAGGGGGATGACCGGTAGTTACCGGATCTCATCATGGCTC
>JAKVCR010000166.1 GCA_022448985.1 Roseibacillus sp. | reverse complement strand
CGCAGTCGGGATGAATATACCGGACCCGTCCCGCTCCGATGACCTTTTCGGCCTCCTCGATCGATCGGGCGATTTCCTCCGCAGTCTCCACCTCGTTGACCTTGATGTCGACCACCCCGAGGCCGATTCCAACCTCCGGGTTCAGATCCTTCAGGGCCTGGAGGTCATCCTTGGGGCGATGGGCGAGTTCGAGAACGAGATGATCGGCATGAAGGGAGTTCAGGAATTGCAGGAGAGGTTGCCACGCACCGGCCTGGATGGTCTGGCCACCATAATTCCCGAAGCAGAAATGCACGGCGGTGGGGCCATCGAAGGCGTCGAGGACCTTGTTGATGGCTTCGGCCGCAAGTGGTCCATCGGAGGGATTGCCGGGAATATTTGCTTCATCTACCTGCAGGCACGAGCAGGGGCAGCCCGAAACCTGTTCGGCGAGGACGTCTGCGAGGGCAAGGGTCAGGGCTGTAAAGTCATGGTAGTGCTGGTCCAGGAGGGTGCGGGCCAGCATGTAGGGACTGGTAACGGTGAACTTGAAGGCCCCCCCGGCGAGGCCGGCCGCGCGCCGGCAGTCCTCGATCAGGTTGAGTCCGCCACCGTGGAGGGCCTCTCGAACGACGGCGGCAGGCTTGGCTCGGAAGCCCATGCTGTGCATGGAGCGGAAGGCCTCGGCTTCTTCCCGCCCAATGGTCTTATCGCACCCCCCCATGGGGGCGACGAAATATTCGATCATTCCATTGGTATCCGGGTGGTTGATGTCAAAGCGGTAGAGTTCTCCATCAGTAGGCAGGTCGATTCCGGCCTGACGCTGGGTATCGAAGATGACCCGGGTGGCATCAATGACGGCCTGTTCGGATGGAAGGGCGTTGAGCCAGTCGGGCACGGGGTAGGATCCGACCGTGGTAGACAGGATTCCCGGGTCGTCGGGAAGGGGAGTGATTGTGTGCATGCGTGGCCGCGGCTGATTCGTTGCAGGGGGAGTCTCAAGTTCCGGGCTTGAAGTTGCAAGTTACGATCCGCCCCTCAGGTCCCGGGCAAAGGCTTCGCGGTGGTTCTGGTCTGGAGTCGGGCTGAATCTGCTTACGATGGTAAAAACCAGAGCGTTGACGATGATCCCGCACATGCCCACATCAAAGAGTGCCTTAAGGTTGGAGGTGCCTTTGAGTAGCGAGCTGGTTTCTCCTAGAATCATCTTCCCAAGGGGAGGGAAGAGGCAGACGGTTAGAAGGCCTGCTGCCAGTCCGGCGATTGCCCCGGTCCTGCTGCCCCGGCGGAGAAAGAGGATGTCGATGGTGATGGGAAGAAGTTGGGCGGAGAAAGCCATGGCGAGGAAGAAGAAGGCGGTAATCGTGTCGAGGAGGCCCTTCTGGTCCTTACCCATGAATGTGATGGTGGCCGCAATGATGGTGGCAAGCACGATGACGAGTCGCCCGATCCAGGTCCTCTCCCGTCCCGAGGAGTTCTTCTTCAGCGGTTGATAAAGGTCCCGGGTGGCGATGGCGCTCAGGGCATGCAGGTTGGAGTCGGCGGTTGACATGGAGGCCGCCATCACCGCTACGAGGATCAGGGCGACCAGGACAATCCCGACTGCTCCGAACATTTCAGGGAAGTAATCCTGGATGACATGAATCAACACCTGATCGACCTTGGATCCATCCGTAAGGTGCATCGTGCCCTCGATGATCTGGGGCTCGTAGAGCACCCGCCCGCCCAGGCCGACAAGGAATACGCCGAAGATGAAGCAGATTGGAAGGATGGTGGAGAAGGCGATGGCGGAGCGGCGCAGGGTGGCAGAGTCACGGGCGGCATAAAAGCGCATCCACTGGGCCGGTTGGATGATACTGGCGAGGGATGCGAAGGCACAGAAAGTCAGGAGTTTCCAGGTGTTATGGGGATTGGCATCTCCAGGCTCCGGGACGGTGAGGAGGTCGCCACCAAGTTCGGAGGAGACACGGGAAAAGAATCCCGAGGGGCCCTCGAGGGCATACATCACCGCCACTCCCGAAAGGACCATGGCGCTGAGGAGGATGATGCCCTGCATCACATCGGTCCAGGCCACGGAACGCATCCCGCCGATGATGACGTAGACCATGGTCACGAGCGAGAGGGCGGCCACCCCGGCGTCTTCCATGGTGATTCTCCAGCCCAGCAGGTTGATATGTTCGATTTCACGGAAGAGTCCGTCGGCAAGAAGGCCTCCTCCCTTGATCTGCATGATGACATAGGGAATCACGTAGAGGGCCCCGGTGAGAGCCACCAGTCCCCGGACGATGGAGGAGTCGCCGTAATAGTCGGTGACCATGTCGGTGGGGGTAATATATCCTCGCTTGCGTCCGATTCTGCGAATGCGGTTGCCGAGGAGGTAGATTGCAGCTGCGGCAACGGGGAGATTGAGGGCGTAGAGCATGGGGGCAATTCCTCCCTCATACATCCAACCCGGGAACGTGAGGATGGCGAAACTGGAGAAGTAGGTTGCCATGATGGTGAGGGAGGTCACCACAACGCCCTGTCCGCGGCCGGCAAGGTAGTAGTCGGTCTCCGCATTGTCAGCACGACGGCTCCGGAGAAGGCTGATCACCCCGAGTCCGAGCAATCCGACCAGGTAGAAGGTCAGAACGATATACGGCCAGGCGCCCAGACTGGGCGGGGTCTTGGTGGTGGCGAGGAGTTCCAACATGACCTGCCTCTAGTCGGCTTCCTTCCACACTGTCAGGGCAGCGGTCACGATGCATGCTGCCATCACGAGAAACCAGAACACCACCCAGAGGTAGAGGGCCGGAATGCCGAACCAGATGTTCGGGGCCTCCTTCGTGCCGTCAATCAGGGTCGCACCGGGTCCCGGTCCCAGGACGAGAGCGACGAGAAAGATAACGGTGAGAAGAGGCCCCTTGTCCACGGTTCCTTCATCTCAACGGAGAAGGGGTGATGGTGTCGATGGAAAAGTCTTCTCTCCGGAGAGATGAGTTCGGAGGCGAGGCTTGTGCCGGGTGAAAATCTTCGTTTCAGTGGGCGTTACCATGTCCGCCTCATTTAGTGTTGGTTCCGTTTCTTTCCGGACGCGCTGGATGCGGACGCGCTTTCCTTTCCAGTACGGGATCGCGTCCATGACCGAGTTGCCACACGTGTTCGGGGTGATGGAGGGAGATTT
>JAKVCR010000165.1 GCA_022448985.1 Roseibacillus sp. | reverse complement strand
TGTGCAGGCCATCTGGAGCTCGTTGCGGGAACGGCCGGATGTGACATCGGTAGCGAGCGCAGGATTGCACCTGAAGTTCCAGGATTGAAGTGGTGAGCGCAGGAGAAGCGAGGGTTCCAAGGAGATACCTCTGCCGGCGGGTGGAGAGCCCCCTCGTCATTGACGGATCAGTGTCCGGGTCGGGGTGGTCAGATCTGGCATGGACGGAGGACTTCGTCGACATCACGGGGTCCCCGGTTCTCCGGCCCCGCTTTCGAACCCGGGTCAGGATGGCTTGGGATGACAAATTTTTCTACGTGGGAGCCGATATGGAGGAGCCGCATGTGTGGGGAACAATCACTGAGAAAAATGCGGTCATGTTCGAAGACAACGACTTTGAAGTCTTTATCGACCCGGATGGGGACGGCCTCGATTACTATGAATTTGAAATCAACGCCCTGGGCAGCATCTGGGAATTGAGCCTTCCCAAGCCTTATGGAGAAGGCGGGGTTCCGGTCCTGGGATGCAACCTGTCTGGTCTGCGGAGTGCGGTCCGGGTCCGGGGTACGGTGAATGACCCTTCTGATGAGGACGAGGGCTGGTCGGTGGCGGTGGCCTTTCCCTGGTCCGGCCTCGCCAGGTTTAACAAGGAAAGCTCTACCCCTCCACAGCCGGGGGACATCTGGAAGGTGAACTTTTCGCGGGTACAGTGGCGGCATGAAGTGGTGGAGGGAAATTACGTCCGGATTCCTCCGCATGGGACCCCGATTGCCGAGAGTCTCAACCCGGAGGAACAGGAGCATCCGGAGGACAACTGGGTCTGGAGCCCCCAGGAGGCCGTCAACATGCACCTGCCGGACCGGTGGGGTGAGGTTGTCTTCAGCGAGACATCATGATCGTGCGGGAGGTCGCGGAACGAATTCTCTTCGGGACAACCCTGGAGGAGAAGTTGGCTCCTCCGCCACCGGGTGTTGTTGATGACGGTCGCGGTGATGCAATAGTTGTTCCGGAGACTCCTTCCCGGCCAGAGGGGTTGGAGTTGCGAAGCGATGGTGTCCGGGCTGATTTCCCGGGGACGGCAGGAATTGAAGATGAGGAACAGAGGGGGAGGTTACTGCATTTCTTTGCCAACCATGAATTGCTGGCAACCGAGTTGATGGCCCTCGTGCTGCTGAAGTTTCCCGAGGCCCCGGCTGAGTTTCGTGCGGGGGTATTACGGACCCTGAAGGAGGAACAGATGCACACCAAGCTCTACCTGAAGCGGATGGCCGAGTGCGGAGTCGAGTTCGGAGATCTTCCGGTCAACGGGTTCTTCTGGAAGACGGTTTCCTCCATGACAACGCCGCTCGACTACGTTACCCGGCTCTCCCTGACTTTTGAGCAGGCTAATCTCGATTACGCCCGGGGTTACGCCAAAGTATTTGCCGAGTCGGGAGATCGGGAAACCGCGGCGATTCTGGAGCGGATCTACCGCGATGAGATCGGACACGTGAGTTACGGGTTAAAGTGGTTCCGCAGATGGAAGAGCGAAGGTTCGGACTGGCAGGAGTTCGTTACCGGTCTGCACCTGCCCCTTTCGGCAGCACGGGCCAAGGGGGCATTTCCGTTCAACGAAGAGGGTCGCCGGGAGGCTGGCTTCGATGAGGACTTTATCCGGGAACTGCGCGTCTGTGCACAATCGAAAGGGCGGACCCCGAATGTATTCTGGTTCAATCCCGGGGCTGAGGAGAGTCTTGTGACCCCAGGGTCTGTACCTACCCGGGCAGCAGGGGAAATGCAACGGGACCTCTCCCTGCTTCCGGCTTACCTTGCGCGAAGGGAAGATGTTGTGATTGTGCCTGTCCTGCCGCCAACCAGCTTCCTCACAGAGTTACTGGATGCCGGGATCGAGCTTCCGGAGATTGTGGCCGCCGAGCGTCTCCCGGAGATCAGGGAGAGAAAACTGCACGAATTGCGTCCCTGGGCCCGGACGCCCGATGCGCAACCAGTAATCGACAGCCTGGGGGTGGAGTGTGTCCCTGCTTCGCGGGACTTGTTTTCCAAGGCCCTGCAGGCAGAGTTTTTGCGGAGCCTGCTGGAGAATGTCACCAATCCGGTGCTTTGTGGCCCGGAGGATGTTGGCACAACGGTTGGTTCGGTGGACGAAGTGCAGGATTGGATGGAGGCATCGTCATTTTCCCAATGCGTGGTGAAGGCCCCGTTCAGTACGGCAGGACGGGACCGGGTGATCTGCAGGGTTGCGGAAGGAGTTACGGACGGGGTGCGGGTAGCTGTTGAGGAACTGATTGGCAGGCAGGGGCCCCTGGTGATCGAGCCCTGGCTGGAGCGCCTTGTGGACTTCTCGGTGCACTACGACATGGATGATGGTGGATTGAGGAGGAGGGGATTGGTGGTGCTGGAAAATACGGAGCGGGGACAGTTTCGGCGTGCCATGGTAGCGAATCGCTTCACTGATTTTCTCGAGGAGGAGGTGCGTCGTGTTCTTTTTGAGGGGGCCTCCCGGCAGGGTCATCTCGTCGAGTTCATGGAAGATACCCTGGAGCCAGGGCTGGCATCCCTGTTGGAGAAGCACCACTATGCCGGACCGGTGGGAGTGGATAGCTTTCTCTACCGGAACCAGGAAGGGGCAGTGCGCTGGAAGCCGGTGGTGGAGATCAACCCGCGGTATACGATGGGCCGGGTTGCGCTGGAGCTGGCGCGCTTCAGGTCTTCCCAGGCAGGAACCTCCCTTACGATTGCGCCAGTGGGGAAGGGCCCTCCCGGTTCGCTGTGTCTGACGCCATGCCTTGGGCAGACCCGGTGGGCGGCCTACCTGGGTGCGGAGTAAGAAGAGGCGGGCGGCAGACCGGGCCTGTGGGCCCGCGACCGTGCAGATCGGATTGGACTGGATTTCCCCTCCCAATCCCGGGATCGTCACTCTAGCGTACCCGCATGAGACAACTGTTGATGATCGGGATTTTCATCTGCGCCACGGTCCTGGCACAGGGAGATCCGGCTTGGCCGGTGCTCAAGCCTGTAACTGAGCAGAAGGCCCTTGCCGGGACGGGACTTCTTGAAGCCGGGGGGGACCTGTCCATTGCGATGGTGGCGGGGGGGGATCGCTTTCTCGATGCTGAGATAGCGGCGGAGTTGAAGGAGCGCAGGGGAGGAACGCGTCAAGAACTGGCCCGGATTCTCGGTCTGCCACGGGACCAGAATCCCAAGGATAACTCGTTTCGCTACGCGGGGCGTCGTTGGGGACCGGTTGGCAATGGACGGAACTACACGGTGAACGAGGTGAGTTGGAAGACCTTCGGGAACACGGAGGCGGTGGGTCTGCTCTTTGAGCCGAGCGGCAGGGCGCCGCTGGTGGATATCATTGCGTTGCCGGATGCGGATCAGGATCCGGAAGAACTGGGGGCGATGGAACCGTATTCCGAGAGTCAGCAGACCCATCCCTTTGCGGCGGAAATGGCCTTGGCCGGCTGTCGTGTCCTGGTGCCAGTGCTGATCAAGCGGACGGAGCATCATGCCATGCCCATGCGAGAGTGGTTGCACCGTCCGGCCTGGGAGTTGGGGCGTACCCTCGCGGGCTATGAGGTGCTCAAGGTCCTGGCGGCGGTCGATTGCTTCCGGAGAGACGACCCGAGCCGGTCCGGGAAAAGCACGAGCGGGAAGCTGGCAGTTGTTGGTTGGGGAGAAGGCGGACGGCTTGCTCTTTATGCTGCGGCCCTCGACGAACGGCTCGATGGGACTTTGGTAAGCGGGTATTTCGGTCCGCGGAGCCGGGTCTGGGATGAGCCCGCAGATCGCACGGTCTTCGGTTTGCTGCGCGGTCACTCGGATGCTGAGATCGCCCGTCTGATCGCTCCCCGGCCGCTTGTGATCGAGACCGGTCATTTTCCGGAGTACGGTTTCCGTCTCGACCAGCAGGGGTTACCGGAGCGATTGCGGAAAGGAGCAGGCAAGCGGGGTAAGCCGGGAAAATTACTGGAGCCGAGAGATGAGGAAGTAC
>JAKVCR010000164.1 GCA_022448985.1 Roseibacillus sp. | reverse complement strand
GCTTACCGTTTTTTGCGTAATGCCATTCCATTCGCTTGTATTCCTCTAGTTATAATAATGCGGCGACGGGCACAACCCGTGTCCTCATCGGACTCCATGGTTATTTCATATTCTCAAGCTCAATCCAAGGCCAGTAAGAATATATCAAGCCCTTCCCCTGGCGACTCAATCTACACCTCCCCATGCCCCAGTCTCGAAACCGCTCTTCCTTCACGAGGACCCTGTGCCACCAGTGACCCGTTCTCCCGTGATCAATCGGCACCTGCCTACCTCTATCAAGAGATCTTGAGGAACCGTCAGGAAAGCAAACCCTCCAAAAAACTGATTACAATTAGAACAGCAATAGCCGCTACCATCAGATAGCCCAAGATGAGGCCCGTCAAAGCCATCCCCTCTCCCCTCTGCAGACCTCCCGTATCCCGTATCTCCCCTCGGGCCACGTGTCCCATTATGATCGCTACAATTGAGGCGATCACGGGAATACCACACAAGCATGGAGCGAATAATCCCACAATGCCGCATATCATGCTGGTAATGGCCTTGGAATTAGTCGGGGGGGGCATCCCCGCAATCAACCCACCGGGAGCACCCTGCGGCAGGGTCTGCGGAATCTGTGAACCGCCCGGAGGAAGCGCCATCCCCGCCGTGTGACCCACTCCGCTACCGGAAAACTCGGCGACCTGCCCCGCAGGAGTCCACTCGGCCATGCCTTCTCTCCAGATCAGATCCGCGGGAGCCACTTCCCCTGAGGAAATCATGCCCCTCAGGGCCTCAAGAGTGACCGGTCCCGTCTGCTGACCGTTTTTCGCGTAATACCATTCCATCGCTTACAATGATTAATCCACTTCGCGAGGACCGATTGTCAAGATTTTCAAAGGGCTAGGGATAGTGACTCTTGGCCCCCCTGCCACGAACGATCATCATAAGGAAATAACCCAAGAGCTGACCATGCCTGCCGCCATCCACCTTCAGGCGGCCTTCACGGAGCCATCGGAACCGTTGGCGTGCTGGGCGGCCTGGGGGGCGGAGCGCTCACCGCTGCATACCAGATCGCCCAGACGATAACGCCGATGAAAATGAGAGATAGAAGCGTGACCAGGTAACCCAGGACTAACCCAGCCATCGCCATTCCATCGCCCCCCTCCCGCCCTTCGGCATTTCGAATCTGCCGTCGTGCAATATGACCACAAATGATCGCAGGAAATGATGTGAAGATCGCCGCCCCAAGTATCCCGATCGCTCCCAGGATGAGACTTGCAATCGCCATCCCATTGGGTGATGGCGGCGTCATTAGATAAGGGGCACCGGGGGCTGGCTGCGGCAGACGGCCCCCAACCACTCCCGAAATCAAATCGGGGACCTCATTCGCGGGAAGCCAGCCAGCCATCCCCCGCCTCCACACGGAGACAGTCACCGGGAGAGCCTGGCTCTGGAGTAATCCCTGGAGCGTTTCCCGCGGAACGGGTCCGGCTTGCTGGCCATTTTGAAGGTAATACCACACACTCTCCATTCTTTACCGACGCTAGGATGCCGACCCAGACCCTGTGAAGCGGGAAAATCGCAAACCTGCAGATCAAACCCTACTTCCTGCGCAGGGCCTTATTGATGGAGAGCAACCCGGATCCATCCGTGTCGACCGGAACAACCTCCTTCACCCCTTCTGCCTTGGGATCCCTGGGCTTGGTCACCATCTCGCGATCAGGTTCCTCAATACCATCATCCACCTGCTTCAATTGCTCGTCAAAGAGAGCGAGGCTTTGTGGAGACTCATAGGGAGCAGTATTCTGCGGCACCTGGACCACAAGCGCGCCGTTCTGCTGGACCGCCGTCAGCAGGTTTCGGTTCTCCCGGAACATGAACCCTACCGCCACGACTGACATCGCCAGCAAACTGCAGACTGCTGCCATACCAAGCCCACTGCGACGGGAACTGCGGGAAATAAAATCCGTGAAATCCCGCTCGGCTTCCAGCAACTGAACGAAGGACTCGTTCATGAAACGCCCGGAATCGGCGACCCGCTCGCCCAGTAACTCCATGTTCCTCGCCGTGTGCTGATTGGACTCATCCATTCCCGCAAGGGTCCGATCAAGTTGACCGAAGGTCTCCTCCACGTGAGACATGGTATTGCCCATTCGATCAAGGGAGCGAAGGACGAGACCATCCCCTTTTGCCCTTTGCTCGAGAGTTGTCCGCAAACCCTCCAGGGTGCGACCGGTCTCGTCCTGTCGGTCACTCATTGACTGGAGACTTTCGACTGCGCTGGGCAGGGGACTCAGAGACCTGATAAGGCCATCGCGGTCACGGTGCTCCCCTTCAAGGTGATCGCGTATCGAACGCATCAGACCAACCATCTCGGTCGCGCCCTGCCGCAGGGCTTCAAGTTGCTCGTCATTCTTATTAGGGCGCTTCCAGAACTTCCATCGGGAAACTGTTGCCGTCCCACTCCCAGAACTCTCTTCAACGCGCTCCACGCGACCGAGCACACTGGTTTGGGCCTGACCGGACTCCGAATTCTCATCGGACGGCACCTCTGCCGTTACGGCCTTTGGCTTCCTTGCTTTCGCAGACTTGCCGGACTCCTGAAGCGGAAGCGGCGCGAGGGGTTCCTGAAAGGGGTCGGGCTCAAGAAATCGATCGTCGTCGGTCATTTGGCAGGGCCCATAAGTTATTAAGAAATGTTAATTAAATCAAGAAAGGATCTCTAATTTGCTCCAAAAGAGCCAATTACACGTCTCCCAGTTATTCCCATTCGATGGGATCGAGCCCATAAAAGCTCTTCAGTTCTCCATAAAGCATCGGATGCTCTCTCAATAACTGGACGGGCTTTTCGAAGAATGTCTCGGTCGCGACCGCAAAGAATTCGGCGGGGTTAGTCGCTCCGTAGTCATCCAGAATTGTCCGGCGACCTTTTTTCACCTTTTCAAGCAGGTCGGCGTAACTGGCCTGCATGACCCCGGCCCATTGCGGATAATCCCGCCGCTCTCGGAGCACCGGGAGTCCATCTGCAACCCCGTCGAATTGATCCAGTTGATGCGCGAACTCGTGAAGCACGACATTAAGCCCATCTTCCGGATTCCGCGCACCCTGCCGCACACTCTCCCACGACAGCACCACACTACCACTCGTCCAGCTTTCGCCTAGCCGAATACTCTCCACTCCCAGTTCATCCCGAACCTCGTAGGCATCGGGATAAATCAGCACGCTCCGTAAACGCCCAAAGTGTTCATAGCCACTTCCCAGCAGCAACAGACAGGACTGGGACGCTACAAGTAATTGCATCTCGCGGGTTACTTCCCGCAACTGTCCACAGGGTTCAAATCCGACCTCCATCAGGAATACCTGGATTAACCCATCGAGTTTAATCTGCAGGTCACCCGGCATACGGGCATAGAGCGGAACTTTCTCAATCAGGAGGACCCTCTCCTCTTCGCTCAAGGAAGTGGAGCGCGCCTCCTCCCGTCGCCGCTTTCTGACCCCCCGGTGAAGCCCCCCTGCCAGAAAAACGACAGCAATAATCGCAACAATGACCCCCAACCCTTCCATCAGCGCTCACCTGTATTCCAATCCAGTAACTCGCTGTAAGTAAGCCCGCTGCCACCGAAGATATCCAAGGCACTCCCAACCGTCACATCAACCCGGCCTCCACTTGCATCTTCCACCAGACGGAGGTCCTCGAGATTCCTCGCACCCCCGGCGTAGGTGATGGGGATGCCTCCCCAGGAGCCTAGAAGAGCGACTAACTCGCCATCGACACCCCCACACTTTCCCTCCACGTCAGCGCTGTGCACGAGGAATTCTGCACAACCCCCTGCCAGGCGGTCCAGGAGATGACCGCTGACCTCAAGGTCGGTGAGGGTCTGCCACCGGTTCATGGCCACCGTCCATCCCCCGGCACTTCGCCGTGAACTCAGGTCCACTACGATCCGGTCCGAACCAACCTCGGACGCAAGGGAGGAAAGACGCTCTGGCATGAATCTGCCGTTCTCATCAAAAAGCCAGGAAGTCACAATGATATGACTGGCTCCGGCCTCCAGCCATTCCACGGCATTAGCCAACGTAACGCCCCCCCCCCCCGGCAATCCTCCCGGCCCCGCCGCCAATGCCTCCCGGGCCGCATCCACGTTTCCCGGTCCCAGCATGATGACATGCGCCCCTGTCAGCTCATCACCCCGGCATTTTCCCGCCACCCCGCTGGTAGGCTCGTCGGAGACAAAATTTTCCTCCGGCTCGGAACTGTCATCACGAAGGGACCCCCCCACGATCTGCTTCACCTTACCGTCGTGCAAGTCGATGCATGGCCGAAATTTGGTCATAGCCAGTGCGTGAAAATGATCATTTATTCACAGAAAGCCAAATCACAATGCGCAACCCCTTCCTCTCCCTGCTTCTCCTCGGCCTCGGAGCGTCCTCGTCCGCAGGACAGGAAAATCCCACTCCCGGCACCGCACCTCTGCCTGGCAAGGACCCCGCACAGGCCACCCCTAAAGGCATGGCTTGGATTCCCGGGGGGAGCTACATCCGCGGCTCAAGCCATAAATTCAACCAGACCCGGGCAGAATATCCGGAAGAGGCACCGGTCCATACTGTGACGGTAGACGGTTTCTGGATGGACCTCACTGAAGTCACCAACCTCCAGTTCATGGAATTCACCAAGGAGACCGGCTACCGGACACAAGCCGAACGTGGCTGGGACCCCAAGGACTTTCCCAACGCTCCTCCCGATCAACTCAAGGGCGGAGCACTTCTCTTCAAGCCTCCTCCCGCCAAGGTGGAATTATTCCGACCCGGTTCAGAGTGGCAATGGTGGCAGTTCATACAGGGTGCCAGCTGGCGCCATCCACAAGGGCCGACTTCAAGCATCAAGAACCGAATGGATCATCCCGTTGTCTGCATCACCCACGAGGACGCGCTTGCTTATTGCAAATGGGCCGGAAAACGACTCCCCACCGAAGCCGAATGGGAACGGGCTGCCCGGGGAGGCCTTGATCACAAGCTTTTCATGTGGGGAGACGAGGCGCAACCCGGGGGGAAATGGCAGGCCAACGTCTTCCAAGGTGAATTCCCCCACAATAACACCGCCAAGGACGGCTTCCCGGGTACCGCCCCCGTAAAATCCTTCCCGCCGAACGGCTACGGCCTCTACGACATGGCCGGGAATGTTTGGGAGCACTGCGCTGACCTGTATCGACCCGACTACTACGCAACTTTCGTCAAGCTCCCTGAGCCCAAGGCCAATCCCAAGGGGCCCGACAAACCGGTCAGCCAGCCCATGGTACAGGAATTTCTTCAAAGCAAGAACTACCCCGCCGAGGAACCTTTCCACCGCCTGGCATGGCTCTGGGTCACCAAGGGAGGATCTCATCTCTGTCACCACACCTACTGCCTGCGCTACCGACCAGCCGCCCGACACTACTCGGAGTCCCTCTCTCCCACCAACCACACCGGGTTTCGCTGTGTCCGATCCAAGTGACCTGCAGCGTGTGAGAGGGATCTCTACTCCACTTTACTCTCCCCTGTAGACCGTGTCCTGGCTGACCTCCCACACCTTCCACCACCGGGAGTTTCGTGACCTTGATGCATTGTGCAGGGCCAAGAAAAAGTCCGGGCTGCGTATCTCGCTCTGTATCCCCACTCTTAACGAAGAGACAACCATCGGGAAGGAAATCGTGGTCCTTAAGAGCGAACTCATGGATCGTTTTCCTCTGATTGATGAGTTAGCCGTCATTGATTCCGGATCCACCGATCGGACCGCTGAAATCGCCACTTCCTACGGCGCCGATTTTTATCACTCCGGCGACATCCTCCCTTCCCACGGCTTCAAGCGCGGCAAAGGGGAGAACCTCTGGAAAGCGGTTTACCAACTCAGCGGCGATATCATCTGCTATGTGGATGCCGACATCTCCAACATTCACCCACGCTTCGTCTACGGGTTGGTTGCGCCCCTCATTCACGATGCAGATATTCAATACGTAAAGGCCTTCTACGAACGTCCACTCGTGCAATCTCCCGGAGAAATCCGCTCCACCGGGGGCGGCCGGGTTACCGAGATCCTTGTCCGCCCCCTCTTCTCCCTCTTCTACCCCGAGTTGACCCAGCTTTTCCAACCTCTTTCCGGTGAGTATGCCGTCCGCCGTGAAGTGCTGGAGAGAATCCCCTTCCCGATTGGTTACGGCGTGGAGACTTCGCATCTCCTCGACGTCTACACCCGATGGGGAATGAGCGCTTTTGCACAGGTCGATCTCGAAAAACGGGTTCACCGCAATCAGCCAACTGCCGCCCTTGGGCGAATGTCCTTCGGGATCCTGCAATCTCTCCTGAGCCGCCTTCGCACCCATGACAAGATCACCACCCCGGCAGAAATTTCGGATGTCTATCGAGCCCTTGAGATCGCCGGACCACACTACCAGGAAGTGACTTCCACGATCGTTGAAGAAGAACGCCCTCCGCTCGTCAACCTCCCCGAATACCTCCGGAAGTTTCCCTGCCACAACCAGGAGCCGGCTCAGAATATCCCCGCCGTGAATCCCCCGGGCCAACTTCACCGCCGGGAGACCCGCTAAACTCCGCTACAGGCTTTCTCCCCATGTCAGTCGCCCTGATACACTACCACCTTCGTCCCGGTGGAGTGACGCGAGTGATCCAGAGACAGTCCGAAGCTCTCACCCAGCTTGGGGTCTCTCACGTCGTTCTGGCAGGGACCCCGCCTGAGGAGCCCAGCCGGATTCCTGTAGCGGTCGTCCCCTCTCTCGACTATCAGGGCAACGGAGAACCCGAAGGTGCCCGACTCACCCGGAAACTCCTTGAAATCGCAACCCGGGCCTTGGGCGAGGAACCTGCCTGCTGGCATCTCCACAACCCGATCCTGGGCAAAAATGTCCATTTTCCTGGAATCGTAGCCGAACTTGCCGAAAGGCGCGTACCCCTCGTGCTCCATCTCCATGACTTTGCCGAGGATGGACGGCCGGAGAACTACGAAATGCTTCCCGCTCACGAGCAACTCTATCCCCTCGCTCCGCAGATTCGCTACGCCACTATCAACTCGCGAGATCATTCACTTCTCCTTGCCGCCGGGATCCCGGAAGGACAAACCAGTCTGCTCCCGAACGCTGTCACCCCACCTGTTCCACGCAACGAGGGAACCCTCCATCCTCACGCGCCTCTCATCCTTTACCCTGTACGGGGAATCCGGCGGAAAAACCTTGGGGAGTTTTGTCTCCTCTCCGCCCTCGCTCCGCCCGGTTCCTCCTTCGCCCTCGCCCTCGCCCCCGATAATCTCCGCTGGGGCCCAGCATATGGACGATGGCAGCGCCAGGTTGAGCAGGACAAACTCCCCGTCAAGATGGGGGTTGTCGGGCAATCAACTCCCCCCGGTGGCACAAACTCCTCCTACGCCAGCTGGCTTGCCCATTCCACCCATCTCATTACGACCTCCATCGCGGAGGGATTTGGCCTCACTTTTCTGGAGCCCATCGCTCTGGGAAAACCTCTTCTCGGTCGCGACCTCCCTGAAATCACCTCTGACTTTGTCAGTCAGGGGGCCGGCCTTGGATGCCTCTACCAACGACTCCTCGTGCCTCGCGCCTGGATAAATGAAAGCCGTTTCCTTGCCCTGCTCGACGACAGCCTCTGCAGATTGTACCGCTCCTATGGGGAGCCTCTTCCCCCCCGGATCTTCGAGGAAACTCACGCCGTACTGACACACGGCGAATATCTCGATTTTGGCAACCTGCCCGAGGAACTGCAGCTCGAAATCTTCCCCCGGGCCCGGATCGCTCCGGGTGAAGTCCTCGTCCACAGCAGCCAATCCTCTGTCCCTGTTACCGAATGGCTAACCTCTGCCTTACAAAATCGTGGCCCATCGGCAGATTCCGGTAGCCTTGAACCCTGGGCCCTGAGTCGTTACGCCGAGGCGCACCAGGACCTCTACCGTCAACTCACCACCGTGACCCCGGCAAAGCCCTCCTGGCTCAACCGGCGTATACTCCTGAGACAATTCCTCAGACCTGAGCGCTTTCACTTCCTGCGGTCCTGATGATGAATCCGAACCCCATTCAAATCATCCGGAAACTCTCCCGGGAGATTAAACCGGATCCCTCCTCCTGTGACCCTGTCCTACCCGGTCTCCCCGGCATCAAGGCTGTCATCTTTGATGTCTACGGCACCCTCTTCACCTCCTCCCGGGACCTCCTTCCGGATGGTCCCCGGGCAGAAAACCTCCTTCGGTCCATCCTCCACGACCACGGCATCCGTCCGCCCGACGGGAAAACCGCTCTTACCACCCGGCTCCACGACTTGATCAGGCGGGAACATGCCACGGACAGCGGCCGGGGCATCCCCTTCCCGGAGGTCGAGATCCGCGATCTCTGGAGCGAACTCCTCGACCATCCCCCGGACGCTCTCCTTGAGGACATCGCCCTGCGCTACGAATGCGGAATGAATCCGGTATGGCCCATGCCCGGGGCCGCAGAACTACTCACCGCCCTTCGCGCCCGTGGCTTATCCCTCGGGATCGTCTCCAACGCCCAGTTCTACACCCCATGGCTTTTCCCCGCCCTTCTCGGACGGGAACTCCCCGACCTTGGGTTTACTTCTCACCTCTGCCTCTTTTCCTACCAGCATGGAGTAGCCAAGCCGGGTGCTGCCCTTTACCGGATCCTGCGCGAGAGACTTGAGCAACAGGGCCT
>JAKVCR010000163.1 GCA_022448985.1 Roseibacillus sp. | reverse complement strand
CGGCTCGCCAAGGAAGGGGCTCACCTCGCCAACGCCTTCGTCAGCACGTCCCTCTGTTCCCCCAGCCGGGCCTCCGTCCTGACCGGCCAGTACATGCACCACCACCGGGTGGTCGACAATCAGCGCCCCGTCCCCAAGGGAACCGTCTTCTTCCCGCAGCACCTCCAGAAAGCCGGTTACCGCACCGCCTACGTGGGCAAGTGGCACATGGGCCACGACAACGACGAACCGCGGCCCGGCTTCCACCACTGGGTCAGCTTCAAAGGACAGGGCACCTACTTCGATCCGGAGCTTAACATCAACGGCAGACGCCAGACCTTCAAGGGATACAATGCGGACATCCTGACCGACCAGGCCATCAAGTGGCTCAAGGAACGACGCGCCGACCAACCCTTCCTCCTCTACCTCGGCTACAAAGCCGTCCACTACCCCTTCACCCCCGCTCCCCGCCATGCCACTCGTTACGAAGGTAAAAAAATCCCCTATCCCGCCACCATGGCCAATACAGAGGAGAACTACGCCTCCCAACCCCGCTGGGTGCGCGAACGCCGTTTCGGCATCCACGGAATCGACCATATGCAGACCGGTCCCCTCGACCACGACCCAGTCCCTGACTTCGACGAACTCTACTACAACTTCTGCGAAACCATCCACGGGCTCGATGAAAACATCGGGCGTCTCCTCACCCACCTTGACCAGAGTGAACTCACCAAGGATACCCTCGTGGTCTACATGGGAGACAACGGATTCGCCCTCGGCGAACACGGCTTCTACGACAAGCGCGATGCCTTCGAGGAGAGCATCCGGGTTCCTCTCCTCGCCCGGGGTCCGGGCATCAAGCCCGGCACCGTGATCGAGGAAATGGTCCAGAACATCGATATTGCTCCCACCCTCCTCGAGGCCGCCGGCACCGAGGCCCCTGCCAATGCCCCCAAGTTCGACGGCCGCTCCTTCCTGTCCCTCCTCAGGGGTCAAAAGCCTCCCACCCCATGGCGCGAACACATCCTCTACGAATACCATTGGGAATGGAACTTTCCCGCCCAACCCACCACCCTTGCCATTCGTACCAACCGCTGGAAGTATGTCTACACCCATGGCCACTGGGATATCAATGGCCTCTACGACCTCGAGACCGATCCCCATGAACGCCACAATCTGATCAGGGTCCCCGCCTTTCGGGAAAAGGCCGACGCCCTCCGCACCCAGCTATTTAAGGAGCTCGGTGAGTCAGGGGGGCTCCTCATGCCCATTCGCCCCCCCGCTGGCGACCCCTACCACGACCGGAAACTGAAGCGATAACCCGGACCTGCCTTATCGTGTCTTGCGGCTACGTGAGTTCTTGGCCGCCTCTCTGCGGTTCAGTTCCATCTTCTGCCTCAAGGCCTGCTCTGCCCGGGCCTTGGCCTGTGCCTGAGCTTGCGCCCTCGCTCTAGCTGCCTGCTGGGCCTCTACCTGACGCCGGGCCTGCAGGGCTGCTGCCCTCCGCTGTTCCTCAATCTGAGCCCGGCGCTGAGCTTCAACCCGCGCACGATCTGCCTCTGCCCTCCGCTGCGCGTCGATCTGGGCCTTGCGCCGGGCCTCCATTTCAGCCCGCCTGCGGGATTCCTCCATCTTCTGGCGAGCGAGAGCCTGCCTTCTGGCCTCCTCGGTCTTCTGCTGAGCAAGGGCACGGCGCTTCGCCTCTTCGGCCTGCTGACGGG
>JAKVCR010000162.1 GCA_022448985.1 Roseibacillus sp. | reverse complement strand
GCGATATGACCTCAGACCGCGCTTGTAGCCGTTGCCCGGCGAGTTGCAATCCTGCTTCCACCGCCAGACTACGGGGAGCATTGCCAGTAAGTGATCGCCACTCGACGACGAGAGGACAGTTCGTCAGGGTGTTGCCATGTTCTTGAGGATTGGAGCTCTCTCCTGGGCCCTGACTGTGTTCCTTTGCCCCGGTCTTCGAGGGAAGGAGGCGGCGGCCCGGCTCCCTATTCCCGACAAGTTGGTGGTGCTCACTTTTGATGACGGGAACAAGTCGGATTTGATTACAGTGGCTCCGCTTCTCAAGAAGTATGGATTCGGGGGAACATTCTTCATTACATCCGGGTGGCTGGGAGGTGAGCAGCGACTGACCTGGCCTGAGGTCCGGCAACTGCAGGCGGAGGGTTTCGAGATCGGCTGCCATACTGTGAGCCATCCCAATCTGCTGGCCCTCACTGCCGGGGAAATCCGTCGGCAGATCGAGGTGTTTGATCGCGCCTGTGCCGAGAACCAGATCAAAAAACCGGTGTCCTTCTCCTACCCGGGGGGGCATTTTGATCGGCGCGTTCTCGCCATCCTGCAGGATCTCGGCTACCGGATTGCGCGGCGGGGGAGGGATCCCGAACGCCCTCTGGAGGACAACGGAGGAAATGGGAGGGCTTATGTCCCGGGGGACGATCACCCCTTCCTCATTCCGAGTAGCATGACCCGCGGGATCGGGGCGCAGGAAGACTACCGTATCGCGCAGGCGCTGGCAGAGGCCCATTCCGGGCAGATCACCGTTCTTACTTATCATGGCGTGCCCGATGTTAATCGCCATTGCTCCACCCCTATCGTACGCTTCCGTAAGGACATGGATTACCTCAAGGAGTCGGGAGCGACCGTGATTGCCCTCCGGGATCTTTCCCGCTACGTCGATCTGGGCAAACGACCCGGAGATCCCTTTGCTCCAATTGTCCGGCGATTGGGTCTGCGCGCTGAAAAGCCCAGGTGTGACAACTCGGAAGCTGTTCCGCAGTTCAGCTGGGAGCCAGCTTCCGGTGGGTGGACGCAGAAGCAGGTGGCCTATCGCCTTCTGGTGTCCAGCAGTAAGGCGCTCCTTGATCGTGGCGAGGGCGACCTGTGGGACAGTGGGAAGGTCACGAACACGGAATGGGAGGTGACCTATGATGGGCCGGCGCTTGCCGGAGGCCGGACCTATTGGTGGAAAGTGCAACTCTGGAACCGGCGCGATTTGGCTGAAATTACTAGGATCACGCCCTACCAGTCGGAGGAATTAATCACCGAGTTGCACAAGTCGCGGCCTGGTCCCTTTAGCAAGGTGTCCTCCTTTACGATGGGGGTCTCTCAGCCCTGAATGCGCGGCAGGAGGGCTTGGATTACTCTCCTTCACGGGAGAGTCCATGCAGGAGGGTTGGTCGTGTGGGTCCCGTTCCCGCCATCTTCTCGTGATATTCTGCTCGTCTGGAATTTGCCTGATATGAGAGAAACTCCCAGGAAGGATGATTGGTAGATTATTGAAACCTGTTCTATTCGCAGCCGGCATGCCGCTGGTCCTGGCGGCGCCGGAGGCTGTGACCTTTGATCGGCTGACTTATCATGGGCCACCCAAAGCGCTCCCGGCAGGTGCTGCGACTGAGGATTGGCCGCGTTTTCTTGGACCGCGGCACGATCTGCATTCGAAGGAAACCAAGCTCCTCAAGGCGCTCCCCAAAGGGGGGTTGGAGGCGGTGTGGGAAGTGAAGCGTGGTACGGGCCACGCGCCTCCGGTGGTGGCCGGTGAATACCTCGTGATGATTCATGCCCTTCAGGGCAGGGAAGTAATTGAGTGCCTTCACCCCGAGACCGGGAAGCGCTATTGGAAGTTCGATTATGCGGTCAGGATGGGATCGAGTTTCGGAGTGAACGATGCGCCGCGCTCGGGACCTGTAATCGACGGTGATCTCGTATTCGTAGTGGGTGTGCGGGGCGACCTGCACTGCCTCAATCTCAAGAGCGGTGATCTAGTCTGGAAAAAAAACCTCGAGAAGGACCACGGCCCCGCTCCGCTCTTTTTTGGCCGGGGAAGTTGCCCGTTAGTTCACGGTGACCAGCTCATCGTCAATGTGGGTGGGAAGATCTGTGTCGGCGGATTTGATAAACGGACCGGCAAGCTGCTCTGGAGCACAAAGCATAACTGGCATGCCAGCTATGCCTCCCCGGTTCCGGCTACCCTGCACGGGAAGGAGCGGATCCTGGTCTTTACCGGGGGCATGGTTGACCCCCCCACCGGGGGATTGCTCAGTATAGACCCTGGGAACGGAAGGGTGGATGATGCTTTTTCGTGGAGGGCCCGCATGTTCGCATCGGTAAATGCGGCCTCCCCGGTTCCGGTAGGAAATGCCGTATTCGTGACCGAGAGCTACACCGAGGGGGGAGCCCTCGTTGATTTCGCGGCAGACGGCAAGGCCAGCCTGCGGTGGAAGGCCGAGCGCTTCGGCAGCCAGTTCACGACCCCGGTAGCCCATGAGGGCTATCTCTACGGAGTGGCTGGAACGGGGGGCACGGAAATTGTCTGCTATGAGATCAAGAGCGGTCGCGAAATGTGGCGGGATGGCATTGACATTCGAGATGCCCGGCTCGGACGGGCCAGCCTGCTTCACGTGGATGGCGCATTCCTGTGCCTTGGGGCACAGGGAACCCTTCTCTGGCTCAATCTTTCCCCGAAGGGGGCAACGATTTCCTCGCAGACCCAGCTTTTTCGTGCCCCGGAGACCTGGGGAGTGCCCACCGTGAGCCGTGGACTGCTCTACGTGAACAAGAACGCCTTCGGACCGCGGTTGGTCTGTTACGACCTCCGGGGGAAATAGAGGGCATTGCTCCCCGGCGCTTTAACGGACGTGGGATTGAATACCGGGGATTTCCATGTAGGGTTAGCTATGTGCGTACGATTCATCCGGCATCTGTTGATCACGGTGACTCTGGTTCCTGCGTTTTTTCTGCTGAGTGCGGATGAAGGGTCTGCGCAGGGGGCAAGGATTAAGAAAGTTGAATTCGACGAGGCAAGTCTGGAAGATCTTGTTGATTTCCTGCGCCAGGGAGCGACCGGGAAAGCCCGCAACGTCGTGGTTGATCCGGGGGTCAACAGGAATGTCAGGGTGACCCTGACCCTTCACGATGTTACCAAGGGAGTGGCCTTTGCCTATGCCGCCGAGCTCGGGGGATTCGACTACCGCGAGGAACGGCACGCGATCCGGATCGTGCCTCGGAGCCCGAAGGCAACGGTTAAGGCCTTCCTCAGGCGTGGCAGTCCCATGACCCTGCGCCGGGCGGCGGAGATTGTGATGCCCAAGGTTGAATTTGATGGGACGGAACTGCGCCAGATAATTGACGACATCGCCACTGCGAGCCGACAGCTGGATCCACGGAAGAAGGGGATCAATATTCTTCTCGGTCCGGGGGTGGATCCCTCTACGTCGGTGACATTTCAGCTCCAGAACGTTCCTGTTGCCCAGGTTCTGAAATACGTTGCCGATTTCGCACGTCTAGATGTTCGCACGGATGGTAACGCAGTTGTCCTGGTCAAGCGCAGGAAGCTGGTGCGATAAGGTGGAGGCCGTCTCCAGGCCGGCAAGAGGGTCCTGCTAATCACGGCTTTGTAAACCGGGGGTAGTTTTCAGGAATCGCTCTCGATGCCCGGATAACTGCGGCGAAAGGCCCTCAGCATGTGTTCACCGTAGAGGATGGGTTCGGTGGGGAGATCGCGGAACGTATTTCGCTCGAACGGTGGAAGGTGGTGGGGAGGCAGGGGCGTTACCACGGTGTCCAGGCCGGGCTCGAAGAAGAAGGGAATGGAATACCTCGTGGAGCTGCCGCGAGGACTGTTCACCCGGTGAGGGGTGGCCATGAAATAGTGCCCGGTCCAGACTTCCAGCATGTCGCCCAGGTTGACTACCAGGCAATCGGGTTTCGGACCTGCTGCAACCCAGGTTCCGTCGGCGCAGCGCACTTCGAGTCCGCCCACTCCGTCCTGGGCTAGAATAGTAAGGCACCCGAAGTCAGTGTGTTCGCCAATGCCCTGTCGATCGGTGGATCCCTGCGCCATCGGGGGATAGGCGATGAGACGCAGCATGCAGTAAGAGGGATCAAAGTGCCGGGCAAAGGTGTCTTCTTCCAATTGCAGGGAAAGAGCCAGCGTTCGCATGAGCTGTTCGCCGAGGGCACGAAGTTCTTCAAGGTAGGTTTCGCTCGCTTGTCGGAATTCCGGCCAATCCGCGGGCCATTGGTTCGGGCCCTGGAGGACATGGTAGTCCACTTCGGAATCGAGCAGAGGCGCTTCCAGACCGAGGTCGAGGGTCTCCTTGTGGTCGGGGACCCCCTGGGTCTCTTCCTCATCCAGGACTGAGTAGCCCCGATAGTGGGGGGAACGGCTGAGGTGGATAGCATTCTTCTCTGCCATCGGAAGAGCAAAATACTCCCTGGCGTAGTGGAACATTCTGGCAAGGGGGCCCGAGGCCAGCTGCGGATGGCGCAAATAGAAAAACCCGGTGAGGTGACAGGTGGCCCGCAGGGCTTCCAGGAGCGAGGGGTCATGCGAGACGACGTCCTGGTAGTTGAAAGTGGGAAGCCCTTCGGTCATGCCCCCGAATTATCTCCAGCCCTTCAAGGCAGTCACGCTGAATTACAGGGCCTCTCCGTTATCCGGCGCGGCCAAAACCGCCTGGTTTTCAATGAACCGGACGAGCAAGGATGAAGGTGTCTTTTGTTCGGACTTATTCCGGATCCAGCCACCCAAGATGACGAAGATTCTCAATCATCAGTTGCTCAACCGCATCCCAATTATCAAAGTCTGCGGATTTGATTTTCACATGCCTGAGGCTCTTTCCAGTTCCTTCGACAATTCCTGCTGGATCAGGCAGATGAGCTCCCACCCAAAGTTGCAGAGTTACATGGTTTGCATGCCAGTCTAAATTGAACGCGTTCGCTTTATCGATGCCATAGCATGGGGATGACCACTTAACCCTCTCTTCAAGATGGGAGGGCAAATCGAGAATGGCCTTGCGCAGTTTCCGGAGAACAGGGCCCAGCTTGTCTGGGGCTCTCGCGATCCACTGCTCGATCGATTCTCCTGATCGGATCTTTGCCATATGGCTCGCACAAAGGGACGGATTTTCCCTTACCTGTGAGGAAGGGAATTCCCCATTGAGTGCCTGGGCACAGGGTGGGCTATATGGTCCAGGATCCTAGGCGGAACCGAAGGCCTCCTTGATGATCTTGCCACGGTTGCCCACGAAGAAGGGGCGTCCGCCCATGGCGTGGATCCGCTTCTCGACCGGGAGGCCGAGGGCGTAGGCGATGGTGGTGTGGAGATCCTTCGGTTCGTAGGCTTCGGTCTGGATGTTGCTGGCCACCTCGTCGGTCTTGCCGATGACCTGGCCTCCTTTTACGCCGCCTCCGGCCATCATGATGGAGAAGGCCTTGGGGAAATGATCCCGTCCGCCACGACCGTTGATCCTTGGAGTCCGGCCGAACTCGGTGGTCAGAACCACCATGGTCTCGTCCAGCATGCCCTGGGAGGAGAGGTCCTGCAGGAGGGCTGCTATGGGAGCGTCCATGGCATTGGTGCGGTTGGCCGCTGTCCCGGCATTGCCATGCTGGCCATCCCAGCCGCCGAGTTGGACTTCGACATAGCGCACGTCGTTCTGGATGAGGCGACGGGCCAGGAGGAGGCCACGGGCGAAGCGCGAGTTTCCATAGAGATTCTTCACGCCGGCAGACTCCTTGTTGATGTCGAAGAGCTCGGTGGTCTTGCTGTCAAAGAGCTTGACGGTCTCTTCATAGAAGTCGGCGTAGGATTTCACGTCGTCATGCGGGAAACCCTTTGCGAATGACTCGCGGAAGGTCTCGGCATACTTGAGACGGCGCTCGAACTGGGTCTTGTTGATCTTCGGAAGGAGATCCTTGATTCCGCGGTTGGGATCTCCGATGGGAAGGGGGCTGTGGTCAGGCCGGAAAAATCCAGGCCCGGGGTTGCCTCCGCCCACCACAATGCTGTCGGGGACGAGCTTGCTCCGGCGTCCCAGGAAGTACTGGGCCCAGGAGCCCATCTGCGGGTGGGAGACGCCGGGGCGGCGCGCGTAGCCGGTGTGCATGAGGTAATTTCCCCCGCCATGGTCGCCGGTCTTGGTAGTCATGCTGCGAACCACGGCAAACTTGTCAGCCTGTTTGCCCAGTTCTGGAAGCAGGTTGGAGATCTGCACGCCATCCGCGTTGGTGCCGACAGGTTGCGAGGGGCCTGAGATGCCGCTGGTGGTCTTAGGATCGAAGGTATCGACGTGGGTCATGCCTCCAGCCATGTAGAGGAAGATGACATTCTTGGCAGTGGCATGCGCGGCTGGCTTGATGACCGTGGACTCGGCTGCTCCGGCGAGGCCTGGGAGGATGGTCACGCCGAGAGTGGAGGCTGCGGCTCCGGTCAGGAAATTACGGCGATCTAGTTCATCGAGTTTGTGGACAATGTCTTTCATGGCAACAGATGGAAGTATGCTGGGGTTAGCTTATTTGACGAATAAAAACTCAGGAGTGTTGAGGAGGGCCCAGATGAGATCGGAGAAAACCGTCGGGCCTCCCGCACGTAATTCACGATCCAGCAGGTGCTGTTCGCTGCCAATGGCACGGCGGCTGAGGATACTCATGAAGGCCACGTCGGCCTTTTCGAAGTTCGACCGGAGGTTCTTCATCTCCAGGAAGATCTTGGATCCCGGTTGGGTCAGGATCTCGGTGGCGTAGCCGTTCATGAGTTCCATGACCTGAGGGACAGACCCGTCCAGCGAGCTGGCATCGATGACAAAGGTGCGGTCGGACTGGCCGAACTTGCTGAGGAAGTGGGCTGGGTCGGAAGGCTGCGGGAGTTCCGAGGCGCGGGCGAGGAGGAGTTTACGTTTCTTGGCCGCTTCCATGAAGGCCATCATCATTTCCTCATCAGTGGGACCAGTGGGTTTCCGGCTGAGGGCGTTCTGCCCGAAGGGCTTCTCTCCCTTGGGCGGCTTGGCATTCACGATGGAGACGCCTTTGGCGTTAACGAGGGTGTGCTCAGGTTTGAACTGGTTGTATTCGTCGACCCGGGTGACGAACTCCTTGGGGGATCCCGGCGATTGCGAGGCGTTGATAAGCCGGTTGTAACGATCTCCCGAATCAAGGCGGAACTGGTTCGGTTCTTCCACCATGAGCGTTATCAGGGAGTCCCACACCTGCTCGGAACTCATCCGACGGAGGAGCGGACCGGGGAAGTAGTAGGGTTCGGTGACATTGACCTTCTTACGGGTGGCCAGACGGTTGTAGGCCTTGGTGTTCACGATAGCCCAGGCAAAGGCCTTGAGGTCGAAGTTGAGGGCCACCATTTCCTCGGCGAGGACCTTGAGGAGATCAGCATTGAGAGTGTTCTCCGGATTGATGTCATGGAGAGGTTCGACTGCTCCGCGGCCCATATAGCGCGACCACATCCGGTTGGCGATGTTCATGGCAAAACGCTTGTTCTTCGGTGAGGTGAGCCAGACGGCCAGGCGCTGGCGCGTGGTCAGGGCTGCGGCGGCGGTCCCGTTCTCCTTCCCGAAGATCACCCACGGAGCGACCTTGTCCCGTGGGAAGCCGTCCTCATACTGGTAATTATCGGGGAGCCTCATCGAACGGTTGGACACAGTGTGAACGGCAAGTTCACTGGCGCGGCTCATGTCCTGGAGGGAGCGTTGGTAACGTCCGACGATATTGTTGATCTGGCGCTTCTGCTCCTCGTTCTTGGGGTCGAGCTTTCGGGTAGTGGCGATGTAGGTCTCAAGCTCCTTCTTGTTCGGCATCTTGGCCTTCTGGGCCTTGCCTTTCGTTTCGAGGTCCGCGAGGTAGGCGGAAAACTCGTAATACTGATACTGGGTCCAGTCACTGAAGGGATCGTCGTGGCATTGAGCGCAGGTGATGTTGGTGCCGAGGAAGACCTTGCCCATGAAGGCCACGTGGTCGAGTTTCATCCCGTTGTCGCGGAGGTGGTAGCCTACCGCGGGGTTGTCCCAGATGCGTCCTTCTGCGGTAACCATCTTACGCACCAGCTCATCCCAGGGCGTGTTGGTGTGGATCTGTTCCTTGAGCCAGTAGATAAAGGAGTCGTTACGCAGCACCGTGCCGGGGAAGGTCGTCTTGACGCGTAGAAGCTCGGCGATGTGATTGTAGTTGTGACTTGCATAGTCCCACGATTTAAGAAGCTGGATCACCAGTTCCTGGCGCTTGTTCTTGTTGCGTGAGTCGAGGAACTCCTTGGCCTCGTTATAGCTCGGTATACGTCCGGCCAGATCAAGGTAGATCCGGCGCAGGTACATATGGTCGTTGAGGTTTTCGTTATACTTCAGCTTCTGCTTCTCCAGTCCGGCATCCACCGCGGCATCGATACGCTTTACCGCGAGAGCCACGAGGTCGGCCTTGCCAGTCATGGCCCGCTTCCTCACGAACTCCTGATCCGCCTTGGAGAGAACCTTGAGTGGGACATTCACCACCTTCCCATCCGCATCCAGGCGGATCTTCACTGAGCCATTGCTTAGTTCCAGAAAGCTGCCCTTCATGGGCTGGCCGGTGGAATTGACCCAGGTTCGCGCGGAGAGAGCCTGAAGTGAAAGCAGGCTCACGAGGCCAAGAACGGAGAGTATTCGCAAATTCATGGGGAAAAGTGACGCCCGGAGGTCAAAAGGGAGCTTTGAGTACATACGCGTTTTGCGGTCCCATGTCTATCCGATAGCTTGTGGATTCGTGCCCCTCTGGAGGCCTAATTCCCCTAGTTAAGGGGATTAGAGGTCCGTTTTTACCCCAAAATGGGCAGGGAGGGGGCAACAACCTCAGTGCCGGGGACTTATTTCGGGGTCCCGGGGCATTCGGGCCCTAACCTGTCACTACGCCAGGAATCACGGGGGAGCCAGCCAGTTCCAGGACCTCCTTGGGCGCACTGGGAGCGAGGCGGAGCTTCCCGATATCGATCATGGTGTTGAGGAGGGTCGAGATCAGGTTATCGGGGCCGTAGGGTGTGCTGTTGGGTTCGCCTCCGTCGTGGGTCGAACGTCCGATCACCCGCCCACCTTCCATTCCTCCTCCGTAGAGGAGCAGGGGAGCGAGACGGGCCCAGTGATCGCGTCCACCCCGTTTGTTGAGCTTGGGGGTGCGGCCCATTTCCCCGGTGCAAACCAGGAGAATCTTGTCGCCCAGCCCGCGAGCCTCACAGTCGAGGATGAATTCGGCTACCGCGTGGTCAAAGGAACGCCCCACCGCCTGCATGCCATCCTGCATGTTGAGATTGTTGCCATCCGCGTGCATGTCCCACACGCCGGCATAGCCTGCGTGGATGGTGACAAAACCGCATCCAGCCTCACACAGGCGCCTGGCAGTGAGGAGGAGCTTGCCGAGCGATTGGGCTTGCGCAGTGTAGTAGCCCTTCCTCCCGCGGCTTACCTTGTTCCATTGGCCCGGTTTTGCGAAGCGGGCGGTATCATAACGGGAGACTACCCGGGGGTCCTCCCTGCTCAGATCAAAGGCGTTGGAAACATGTCCATTGAGGAGCACCTGGAAGGCCTGTTGCTGTAATTCGTCGAGTGCTTCCATCCTGCCTCCCACGTCGATAGACCGATTGAGTCCATCGAGCTTGCCGAGAAGTTCCCGCCGGTCGGCGAGGAAGCGTTCCCGATTGACCTGTAAGGTCATGTCCTGTTGCAACTCGCCTCCGCCGCCTGAGAGGAAGGGAGCGAAGGAGGAGTTGTAGGGGCCGGTGGCGGCCAGGTTTCCGCGGGCCTCCGGCTTGGGAGCCCCGGGAAGGACGGTCCGGGGAAAGATAACGGTATTGGTGGGCATCCCCGAGAGGCGGCGGGTGGCGCCAGCCACCCGCGCATAATGCGTGCCGATGTTGGCTTCATGCGAGGACGGGCTTACGATCGGCTGGATGTTGTGCCCGGCATTCCGGGTCGTGAAGGAACGGACGACCGTCAACTTGTGGGCGAGTTTAGCCAGGCGCTGCATGGTGGCGCCGTAGTGTACCCCGGTCAGCGAGGTGCGGGTTGTGCCGCCCACGGTGCGTACTTCGGACGGCACATCCATCTTGGGGTCGAATGTCTCCAGCTGGCTCGGTCCGCCCTGTTGGAACAGAAAGATCACGCACTTGTCCTTGAGTGGATTGTCCTGCGTTCTCGTGGCAGCAGCACGGCTGGCAAGAATGGAAGGAAGGGAGAGGCCAGCCAGGCCGAGGCTGCCGAGGCGCAGAAGCGCGCGTCGTGATGTCCCGGGCCGCTGATCTGCGATCGTTAACATGGATGGCCGTTTCTCCGGATCCCCCCTTTCACGGGAGAATCCATGGTTGGATCTATCCTATGGAATTGTGTGTCCGCTGGAAAGACAATAGCGCCCCCTACTCCTCCATCTTCAGGGTCACCCGTTGGTCAACGGCTACATCCTTGACTGTGCGGGTCGATCCGTCAGGCCAGAGAATATCTACCTGAACGGGTTTGTCGTGTGCGCCGAGGCCGAAGTGGAGGACGAGGTCGTTCTGGTTCCCCTGCCCGGTTCCCGCTGCCACCTGGCGGGTGAGGATTCTGCCGTCCGGCAGAGCCACCCGCGCCTGGGCACCGATGGCGAACAGGTTCACCTTCTTCCGGTCGCCGAGGAGGCGTACCTTGAGCCAGTGGTGGTCTTTCTCGCCGCCATTCACGAAGAACCTGCCTGCCGCCATGAGATCGAGATCCCCGTCATTGTCGAAGTCCGCCCAGGCCGCCTGGTAGGTGGGAGGCAATCCGTCCAGCTTGCTCCCGGTGGTTGCATTGGAAAACTTGAAGTTGCCCTCGTTGCGGAAGAGAACCGAGTTGTTCTTGCGGCCGAAGGAAGCCACCCCGTAGACAGTCGTGAAGAAGAGATCGAGATTGCCATCGTTGTCGTAATCGGCGGCGGAGGGGCTGGCGTAGGATTCCTGGTAGAAGACTCCGCCCTGGCCCTTGCTCACGAACTTGAATTCGCCCTCTTTCCCGTTGTTGCGCAGCCAGAGCGACTCGGGCTGGTTGCCGCGACCGTCCTTGTGCGCAAAGTTGCCGGCGAAGAGATCAAAGTTCCCATCGTTGTCGAAGTCTCCCCAGGCCGCGCCGATGGAGTGTCCTCCCCCGAAGCCGGGACCATTTGCGATCACGCCAAAGGCACCCGTTACATCCGAAAAGGTGCCCTTTCCATCATTTTGCCACAGGATGTTCGGCTGAAGCCGGTAGTTGGAGACGTAGATATCGAGATCCCCATCGCGGTCGAAGTCGCAGGCGGTCACGCCGCGGGCCCGGTAGCGGACCTCGCTCCAGGTCAACTTGAAGGATTTCCCTCCCTGGTTTGTGAGCAGGAAGTCGGCATAGGTGTCATTGGGCCAGGTTTCGTAGCCGCCGACATAGAGATCAACAAACCCGTCCCTGTTGAAGTCCCCCCAGCAGGCCCCCAGCGAGCTGCCCTTGGGCAATTCGGGCAGTTCAAGGGGGACAAACTCCTTGCCACCCTTGTTGTGGTAAACCTTGCGGCCACTCCAGGAGTAGAGATCGAGAAAGCCGTCGTTATCGAAATCGGCGGCCACGCAGGCTCCGGTGTCGGCTACCTTCACAAATTTTTTGCCCTTCTCATTGCGGTAGACCTTCCCGCCGACGCAGATATCGGTCCAGCCGTCGTTGTTGAAGTCGAACCAGGAGGCGTCGTTCCCTCCTGCGAGGCCGAATTGCTCACTCTTGTCCTCGAATATAGCGGCGTGAAGTGGAAGGGCGGGGAGGGCGAGGATCAAGAAACCCTGGCGGATGTATGTGGATGAGTTGTTCCAGCGCATCCTTGCTCCTTACACCTGTCGCCTGCCGGGTAACAGGGGAAAGAAGTCAGACAATGGGGGGATCCCCTGGGGGCCACCCGGGAGTGGGAACCCTTCGGTATCGGGGTATTCCCTGCTTCAGCAATAAACTGCGGAGCTGTTTCAGCATGGGGAGGGATTCTCGCTGGCCGTGTTATGTTGTGCGGTCTCCGTTGCGTTTTTTAATGCATCAGTGGGCTGGGCCCTGTTAGACCCCCGTATCATGATTCGCGATGGCAGCCTAATTCTGGCCGGCGTATTGTTTGCGCTGGCCACCGGGTGCACCCAGAATTCCGGTGGGAGCGCCCGTGAGACGGCACCCGGTCGGGAGAATTTACGGGGCGCTTCTTCTGACGGGGGGACGTTCCGGGCCAAGCCCAGTTACCGGAATGCGCAGCAGCTCTCCGATTCGGTGAAGATCGGGATGCCCCAGCGGGTGGTGGAGGCCATGTTCGGCCCTCCTGACAAGGCGGGTTACAAGATCTATGGCCGGGCGGCCGGGACCCCTTGGCGGGCCCTCGTCTGGGAGTGGGTCTTTGAGGATGTTAATCCTCCCCGGGCGCTTTCCATTGTATTCCAGGAAGACGGATCGGGTGCGTGGCGGGTCAATCACGGGGACTGGCCGGAGTAGGGCCCTATCGCTGCGGAACGGGTGCTTCCAGGACAGTAGCCCCATTTTTGTCGCTCATGACAAGGACGCTGAACTTGGTTACATCACCAATGTCACTTGTGCTCACGCTGGCATAATCAAACTTGCCCCGGAGATCAGTGTAGCCGTCCTTGTAGAACTGTGGACCGGAACTGGTCAGGGCATAGACCTTGACGTATGTGGCGGGCAGGGGGCGGTTGTCACCGGCGTGGCGCACGGTGAGGATCCCGTAGCGTTCGCTGACCGTGGTGTTCAGCTCGTTGGAGTAAACGGCCAGGGACCGTTTTTTGCCTCCTCCAATCACCTCGATGAGAACATTCCTGGACTGGTACTCGCGGGGAAGTTCAAAATTCTGCGAGCGTTTGTTGTCAGCCAGTTGGAGACGCTCGGACTTGTTGGGTCGCACTACTGAAAAGCTGCCACTGTTGCTGGATACGAACGGATTGGTGCTGAAGAGGAACTCCAGGTCCATTTCATAGTAGTTGACCTGCACGGTGGTCACCTTCTGGTAGTCAATGGTGACGAGGGATCCCTCGACCCTGAGAGAGAGGGAGGGTTCCGCCGCGGCAAGCCTGGCCTGCTGCTGGTTCCGGTCCTCTTCAGTGGCAATCTGCGGTCCCTTGCCCTGGATTTCGTCGGCCTGTGCGATCACATTGACGAAGCGTTCGCGCCAGCGGTCCACCGGGTGCTGGGCATATTTCACGGCAATGGCGCGGGCCTCATCCGGTTGAGCCCGGTAGAAGGCGCTGTAGGCGCGGAAGTAGTCGTATTGAATACTGGTTGGGAGAGCTTCCGCATTCACCGTCTCCAGCCTGGCCAGGGCCTCCGCAGCCCGGTCCTGCAGGAAGAGGTAGTAGGTAGTGCTCAGCTGGTCGGCGTGATCAAGCGAGGGTTTCTGGCTTAGAATACGCAGGAAGCCCTGGTACTGATTGCGGATCCGGCCATTCAGGATCTTACGCGTGCCCCCTACGACATGAGCGCGATTGTTGACGAGAGGCTTGTACTCGAGATGTTCGTAGGCGCGACGGGCCACGGGATCGATGGTGACGAGCTCACTGGCGAGATAGTCACCGCAGTTGTTGAGGTAGCGTCCGTCCACGAGGAGAAACTGGCGGGCGATGGGCAT
Organism: Roseibacillus sp.; assembly: GCA_022448985.1. Lineage (GTDB taxonomy): Bacteria > Verrucomicrobiota > Verrucomicrobiia > Verrucomicrobiales > Akkermansiaceae > Roseibacillus_B. The sequence goes on along the minus strand of JAKVCR010000162.1, from coordinate 28,450 downwards.
ATGATTGTGGAAGAGCCCATAGCTGTAGAGTTCGCGATGGTACTTGCCCCGGCGGTGCAGGATCTCGAGGGCTTTCCTGAAGAAGTCCTCGCTCTCGCGGCAGCGCCAGGCAACCTGGAGGAGATTGATGTTGTGGAGGTTCATTTTTGAGAGGTAGGTGAGGACCTGTTCCCCGGTGCCCCACTGACTGATGTGGGCCCAGGAACTTTCGTCCACCCTCGAGGGTTCACTCACCACCTTGAAGGTGAACTTCTCGGCGTGAGCAATGACGGCGCCACTCTTGGAGACATGGGCCGGATAGCATGGATAGTCGCCAGCGGCCGGGAAGTAGAAGAAGTGCTCGAGGCGTTGGGTGGTGTAGGGATCGAGGGAGATCTTGCGCGTGCCCGTGGCGCGGTGACCGAGCACCGGCATGGCCCCCTGCGGAATCTGGAGCAGGACGTCGAGTTTCTGTCTGGTGCTGGTGGGGTTGGTGACCACGACCTGGGCCCCGTAGACCACGCTGGTCACGAACTCATCGTTGACGAACTTGTCGACCTGCTCGCCATTCTCGATCCGGTGGCGGTCGCCGTGGCGGAAGTAGGCCTGGCTTACCAGGAGGGGAGGACGGTTGTCGGCCAGTCCGGCTTCCTTTATCTCACGGTGGAAGGCGATGGCGCTGTCCGCGGCGGTGAAGACAAGTTTGGGTCCATCAATATCCATGCTGCTCTCCGGTGAATCGAAGGGCAGATCAAGAACGGCAAGGGCGAGGAGTGTCTCGTGAATGTTCCGGGTGGCTTCTCCCAGGTGCCTCGAACCGAAGGCCTTCCCCTTCTCATGCCGGACGTAGTCGAGCCAGAACCTGCTCTCGGCAATGAGGTCATGGGTGTGGGATCCAATGGGCAGCCGGTAGTAATTCGTCTCGGCCCACTCCTTGGTGGTTTCCACTGGACGGTAGAGTGCGTCTACGGCGGAAAGGTCGAGGCCAGCCTCGGCATAGGCGTCAAATACAACTTCCTGTTGGCCCAAATCCTTCCTGTGAAGTTCGGTCTTTTTCCGTGCCTGCTCTGCCTTGGCCTGGCGTTTGTCCTGTGCCGCACCCAGTTTCTTCATTTCCTCAACGGCTGACTCGGGTACGGCCCCTTCTGCCTCATCCAGGGACAGGGCATTGCTCTCCAGGCTGCGTCTCAGGGACCGGCCCCGGCTTTTTCCATCGGCGAAACCACCCCCGGCTCCGAAGGCCTCTCCCTCAACCGGGGGGCTTGCTGGTGCGGAGATCGCATCAGTAGCCACCCGGCCAAACCAGCCGTTGGCCTTGTCCCGGGCCGCATTGAGGTCGCTGAAAGTCAGTCCTCCGGTCGCGAGTGCTCCATTGAAGAGCAGGTTGGAGCGGGTGAGGTCGGGTGGGTGGAGCGCGAGGCGATCGCGAAAATCCCACTGCGTGCTTTCGAGGCGGTCTTCGGAGCGATGGGCAAGGAGAATGCGCTCCAGGGAGTTGAGACGTTCGTATTCGAACGGTTCGAGATAGGGATTGAGCTTGGATCCCAGCAGGAACTTGTCGACGAAGGTCTGGTCACGTTTATTGGCAAGGTAGGGTGCGATCACCTCCGCGAAGAACCGGGGATCCTTTTTCCAGAGGAAGAAGTTCAGCTCATGGCAGGCGAACTGAGAATACCTGGTGCGTTTTTCCTCTTCCTTGAGATCCGGCCAGTTGAGGATGAACTCGAATTGACGCAGGGTTGCGTCCTCCCGGACGGCAAGCAGGTAACGGTAAGCGCTGGAGAGATTCTCAAAAACCTCAAGGCGCGCGGTGCGCAGGTCCTCGATCTCCAGGCGCTCGCCCTTCTTCAGGAGGGTGACCGAGTCCTGTTCGGTGAAGTGGCGATCCGGGTCGAGGGCCTGGCGGAGGCGCAGGTCCGCGATTTCGGTTGCACGTTCCGGGAGGGAGAGTTCGGCGTAGCTTGCCCCCTGATGGTCGAGGACGAGGACGTGCACGTGCTGGCGGTCCCCGAAGGCATCGAGGTCGATGGAGAGGTGGCCCTTCTCGTCCGGTTGCAGGTTGAGAAGACTGACCGGGCTGTTGACGAGGAAATCGACCGCACTGCCGGTAGGAACTTTCTCCCCGGCCTGTTGGCGCGCAGAAGGCGAGGATGCTCTTTTGGACTTGGCGGCCTGGCCGGTCAGGGCGCGATCGTAATCTTCCCCATCCGTGAGGGTTTCCTCTTCCGTCTCGGTATCACGCACGGCCCAGGGATTGAGGATAATCTCAGGGCGTTCGAGCATGTTGCCCGGCAGTTTCCGGGCATAGCGGCGCTCAAGGACGTAGCGGAATTCGTCTCCGATCTTGCGACCGCTGACGTAGAGGTTGGGCAGGTGGCCGGGGGTGCCGCTGAAGAGTCCGCCCCGGGGGGCGTGGCCGAGGAAGCCAAAGAGGTCGAAGTCCGGCAGGAAGCGGGTGGCAATAATGTGTACGCGGGTGGCCTTGTCGGTATTTGCCACGTTGATCTTCAGAGACTTGCCGTCGACGGAGAGCTTTGTCAGGTGCGAGGGGTCCCGGTCGACCAACTCGAGGGTCCGGGCGCTGTTGAAGACGTGTCCGTTGGCCACCGTTCCCCGGGCAACCCGGAGGGTGATGGACTGGTTGCTCTTCTTGAGGAGGAGGCGGTAGTCGCCGGGTGCAAGGTTGGCGGCGACGAGGAAGCCGTCCTTGAGAGACAGGGCCTTGAAAGCGTCTGAAGTGATTCCGGCCGGAGAGATGGCATGGAGGGCCAGTTCTTTCCGGGTCAGGGTCCCGGCGTAGGGGATCTGGATACTGTCCCCGGCCACGGCATGGATTAACCCGGGATTTGTGCGGCGGGAACGGGGAAGCTGCCAGACGCGCTGGTGGTTGTCAGCGGTCCGGGCAGTGATGTTCGCGACACCATCGAGAGCACCGAGATCAACGCCCCCTGACTTGTCGGTTTTCAGGGTGAAGCTCCGGGTATTCTTGAAATTGGGCCGTCGGATCGTGACGTTGAGATGTTGCCCCACGCCAGGCTCTCCACTTCGTCCGAGGAGCTGAACGGTGTACTTTCCGTTCACCCTGCTCAGGAAGAGGTCCCTGATCCGGTCACTGCGAAGCTGTCCGTTGATTGTGAAGGACTGGTCGGCGGAGAGCTCGATCTCCTTTTGCCCCTCGCTGGCTACCTTGACAGCGGAGACCAATCGGATGTTGAGGCTGGAGAGACGGTTGGGAACCCGGATCTCGTGAGTGGCTTCCCGGTCGGAGGCGATCTTGAAGTCGCTAACCGTGCTGGTGGTGGAGATGCCGTCGAGGTCGGTCGAAATAAGGACCAGGCGGACCTTCTCGAGACGTGTCAGCGAGATGGGTTGTCCGGCTACGGTGAGGGTGGGGCGGACAATGATGGTGGCCTTGGCACCCGGACGGAGGGCCTCACGGTCGAGGCGAATACCGGCGTGGAGCTGGTAGGATTCCGACGAGTGCTGGAAGTGGGCGAGGCTGGCGAAGCCATCGGGGGCTTCGATGACGGGGGTGCGCGTGCCGGGCTCGTTGGAGAAGGGGATGAGGGTGCGGCCCTTTTCGTCACATTCATAGCGGCGGCCTCCGAACCAGACCGCGACTCCGGGGGCTGGTTTGCGCGTTTCATCCAGGATGGTGATTACTTCTCCCTTGCTGCTGGTGGCGGAGAGGACTTCGAGGCGGCCCTTGCGGATGACGGCCCGGCTGCTCTTGCTGCCGCCGATGAATTCGACGATCCATACTCCGCGCCGGTCTTCGATCTCTGGAAACTCGAAATCGCGGGGGACACGGCGTTGCGGGGCCTCCTTGTAATCGAAGGTGCGTTCGTGGTTGGTGACCAGCCCGTCGAGGGCGAGGTCGGTGCTGATCTCGGTGCCGTGCTTGAGGTAGTAATTGAGGGTGTTCACCTCAAAGACCTTTACGATCAGGGTCTGCACGTTCTTGAGGTGAACGCGGAGGCTGACGTTGTCGCTGACCCCGAAGTGTTCTGGATTGCTGGGATCGAACTCGATGTCGACCCGGTCCTTCAGGGCCTGGAACTGGCTGGGGCTCAGCAGGGAAGCCCAACGCTCGGGGTCACCGATCCCGTTGACGATCTTCGCTTCGGCAAAGATCGCCTTGAGCCAGTTCTCCCTGAAATAGGGAGCGTAGGCCTTGTAGTCCTCGGATTCCCTGAGAAAATGAAGGAGATAGTTCCGGACGACAGGTTCGTCGGTGCCAATGGGGGCCAGTCCGGTCACCTTGCGGAAGTTCTGGCCGAGATTTGCGGGGTGACGCCAGAGCTCACGCTCCTTTCGAGCCCAGTCCGGGTGGACATAGGATACCCGCCGGGGGAGCTTGACGTATGTCATGAAGCGGTCGGCATCATGCACGCCCTGAGAGTAATCAAACACAAGGCGCTGGTAGAGAAGGTGTGCCTTCAGGGAATTGAAGGAGGGTCCGAGCCGGGAGGCGAACTTCCAGGCACGTTGCAGGTAGGATTTACGGGTCTCCGGATTGGCCACGGGATTGGCATCGTAACCAGGGCGCAGCTTGGCGAGGTAGGAGTGGACATAATTTGCATTGAGGAGGAGGTCCTTTCGTCCACCACGCAGCTCATCGAGCTGGGCGACGGTGAGTGCACGATGAATGTTGAACTCACCGAACCCCCGGCTTTCCTGGCTCTTGAGATCCTCCAGGATCAGGTTGACCAGCCCCGGGAGGTCGGGGTTGTCGGCACGACTGAGAAGATCGCGCCGTTGCGGGGCGGTGAGGGCATGCCCGCTGCTGAGCAGGGCGAAGAATTCATCCTGGTTGATATTCTGGAGGGTACGGGTGCCCCGGAGGGCATCGGCCAGGAATTTGTCCCATGAGATTTCCGACTGTTTGAGGACCGAGGTAAATTCCCGGGCCCTGGCCTTGCCTTCCTGCTGGTGGTTGAACTGCAGGTTCAACTGGCGCTGGATATGTTCCAGCGAGTTCTTCGGATCGCGGGGATAATTGATGAGGGCTTCGCGGTTGAGAATAAGATTGCGCAGGCCGGAGTTGGGAAAGCGCTTGTGCCACTGAGTGAGTGTTTCAGCCAGTTCCCTGCTTTGCTTGGTGTTCTGATAATGAAGAGCGTGGTAATAGTAGTAGTCCTCGGTTCCGGGGATAAGCTGTCGGAGAGCTTCCTTCCGGTCAGCGGCAAGGGCAAAATCCTCGATGAAGCCGATCTCCTGCTGGGCGCAGACCCTGGGAGTGAGGATAGCCAGGAAGGCAGAGACAAGCATGAGAGGATGGGTGAATCGGGATGCTTTGTTCATGAGCTTATTGGGTGATCTGGACGGAGTGCATGTTAGCCATGCCATGGTCAAGAAGGATGGCCACTAAGAAGCGGACACCAAGTGCTGATCTTTCTTAGGATTTTCAGTCCAGAAGAGGAGCCGCCATGCCCCAATCGGGGGAAATTCGCCCATTCCCGGGGGTAGAGGTGCTATAGACGGAGTCAAACCTCCGATAATTACGCCTCAGGATAATGAAACTGGTCGAAAATACCCGTTCTCCTGAGGAGTGGTTGCCAGCAGCGGCTCAGCACCATGGAAACAGTGGTAGGCAGGGCGACGCAGAGAGTTATTAAAAGGGACTCGCTCATCCAGTCGGCCTGCGTGCTTCCTGCGGGCAGCGTAAGGAGGAGAAGGGCCGGGATGGCAGCTAAAAGCAGGCCAGGAAGATTGAGCAGGAGCCAGGGGATGGCCGCGAGCCACCACAAAGGGGAATCAAAGATCCCCAGCATGATGACAGCGGTTGCGGTGCTGCAGCGCCAGGCGTTCAGGTTCAGGAGAAGGGGGGAAATCGGGGGCATACAGGGGATGAGACTCCCGCATGCCACGGTCTATTCAGTCCAATTCCGCAAGATTAATGAGGAATGCATGCTCAAGAGCGATGTCTCGATAGCGGTCAAATCGGCCGGAGGCACCCCCGTGGCCTGCTTTCATGTCGGTCTTGAGAAGGATGGGATTGCTTCCGGATGAACGGTGTCGGAGGCGGGCAACCCACTTGGCCGGTTCCCAGTACTGGACCTGAGAGTCATGGAGTCCGGCCAGGATGAGAAGAGCGGGATAGCTGGTTTTTGCGACGTTGTCGTAAGGTGAGTAGGAGAGCATGTAGTGGTAGGCTTCCTTGTCGGCGGGATTCCCCCATTCGTCATACTCGAAGGTGGTCAGCGGGATGGTATCGTCGAGCATGGTGGTGACTACGTCCACGAACGGAACATCGGCAATCATTCCCTGGAAGAGGTCTGGCCGCATGTTGGCCACGGCTCCGATGAGGAGTCCTCCCGCGCTTCCTCCACCCGCGAAGAGATGGGCAGGATCCGCGTATCTTTCTTTCACGAGGTGTTCAGCACAGTCGATGAAGTCAGTGAAGGTGTTCTTCTTCTTCATGAGTTTGCCCTCCTCGTACCAGTTGCGGCCGTGCTCCTGGCCGCCGCGCACGTGGGCAATGGCATAGACGAACCCGCGGTCCACCAGGCTGAACATGGTGCTGCGGAAGGAGGGGGAGGTGCTCGACCCATAGGAGCCGTAGGCGTAGAGATAGAGGGGAGCGGAGCCATCCCTCTTCACGTCCTTGTGATAGAGGAGCGAGATGGGGATCCGGGTGCCATCCCGGGCTGTGGCGTCGAGGCGTTCGGTGAGGTAGTTGCTCCTGTCAAACCCTCCCAGAACCCTGTCCTCTTTCAGAAGGGTCTTCTTCCGGGTGCGCATATTGTAGTCGAATACGCTGCCGGGAGTGCGCATGGACTCGAAGTTGAAGCGAAGTACCTCGGTCTCCATGACCGCATTACTTCCGAGCCAGGTTGCGTAGGCTGGTTCGCCGAAGTCGATCTCGTGCCATTCATTCCTATTATTGCGGATGCGGATGCGGTTGAGGGCATCCCGGCGTTCTACCACCACAAGGAAGTCCCGAAAAACCTCGAAGCTGCTGAGGTAGACGTCCTTGCGTGCGGGAATGATCTCCTTCCAGTGCTCCTCCCCGGTTTTCTCGAGGGGGGTGCTCATAAGGCGGAAGTTGGGCGCGTTCTTATTGGTCCGGACGAAGAACTGATTGCCCAGGTGATCGATGTCATGCTCGAGGTTGCGTTGGCGCGGGCTGAAGATGCGTGGCTCCATCCCGGGGCGGTCGGCTTCGATGAGGCGGTATTCGTCGGACACGGTCTGGCTGGATCCGATCACAATGAAGCGTTCCGACTTGGTCTTGTAGACATAGCAGCGGAAGGTCTCATCCTTTTCCTCGAAGACCAGAACGTCGTCCCGGACGGGTGTGCCCAGCACATGACGGTAGACCCGGTGGGAGCGCAGGGTTCCTGGGTCCTGGCGGGTATAGAAGATAGTCCTGTTGTCGTTGGCCCAGGCATGATTGCCGGTGACCTTCTCGATCCTGTCCGGGAGGATTTCGCCGGTTTCGAGATCCTTGAAGCGGAGGGTATAGATGCGGCGACCCAGTGTGTCTGTGGCGAAAGCGACCAGCTTCTCGTTGGTGCTTAGCTGGCCTGTCCGGTGGTTGTAGAAATCATGCTCCCTGGCCATGTCCGGGACATTGAACATGATTTCCTCCTTGTCCGTTCCCACGCGCTTCCGGCATGAGAGCGGGTAGGAGTCGCCCTTACGGTAGCGTCGATAATACTCGTAGTTTTTTTTCCGGTAGGGAACGGTTGAGTCGTCCTGGACGATGCGGCCGACGATTTCATCGAAGAGGACCTTCTGCAGCTTCTCACTCTCCCTGAGCATGCTTCTGGTGTAGGTGTTTTCCTTCTCCAGATAGGAAATGACGGCAGGGTTTTCCCGTTCCTTCAGCCAGTAATAGGGGTCATCACGAGTGTGGCCATGCGGAGCTGTGATCTGGTGAGGGATGCGTTTGGCGCGGGGTGGAACGGGTTCAGCCATGAGAAGACAGGGCGCTAGGGAGCCGAACAGGAGAGCGATTCGGCCAGGGTGGTTCATGGAGAGACTCTACTCCCCGGGTCAAGTAAGCAGCGCAGACTTGTTCCGGGGCCTCGGGAGCGGTAAGGGGAAGGCCAACAATCGAGTCGCGAAGTCATGCCGAATCCCTGGACAGGAAAAGGAAACCCCTACACGCGGGAAGAAGTCATCGAGCGTTTGCAGGACGCTCAGGGGCGAGGAGAGCCCATCATCGCCGCGGGCGCCGGGACGGGGATCAGCGCCAAGTTTATCGAGAAGGGAGGGGCGGACCTGATCATCATCTATAATTCCGGGCGCTTTCGCATGGCAGGTCACGGATCAACCGCGGGTCTCATGGCCTATGGGGATGCCAATGCGGTTGCCATGGAGATCGGGGAGTTCGAGGTGCTTCCCGTTGTGGAGGAGGTTCCGGTCATCTGCGGAGTACATGGCAGTGACCCCCGGCGGCGGATGTGGCACTTTCTCGGGCAGGTGAAGGACATGGGTTTCAGCGGGGTGAACAATTTCCCCACCCATTCCATCGTGGACGGCAAGTTTCGCCAGATCCTGGAAGAGACCGGGATGAGTGTTCAGAAGGAGGTTGATATGGTGGGACTGGCGCGACGCATGGATCTTTTCTCCATTGTCTATGTCGGCTCACCGGAGGAAGCCCGGGATATGGCAGAAGTGGGAGCCGACGCTATCATAGCTCATGTGGGTACTACCATTGGAGGATCGGTCGGGGTGGTGGATGCAACGATGACACTGGAGGAGGCGGCGGTGCGGACTCAGGAGATTATTGATGCCGGCAAGTCGGTTCGGGACGATGTGATCTTTCTCAGTCACGGGGGGCCCATTTCGACGCCGGAGGATGCAGCCTACATCAACGAGCATACGGATGCGGTAGGTTTTGTGGGGGCCTCCAGTCTAGAGAGGATGGCGGTGGAGGACTCGCTTACCAGCCTTACCCGTGAGTTCAAATCCATCCCGGTCAGGAGGAGGTAACGATGGCCACCATTGCCGTCCTGGGGACCCTGGACACGAAGGGTGATGAGCATGCCTTCGTGGCAGATCAGATACGGTTGCGCGGACATGAGGTGCTCCTCATAGATGTGGGTACGGGTAGTGATCCGGGAGTGAGGCCGGGAGTGTCCCGTTTTGAAGTGGCGGAGGCCGGAGGGATTGATCTGCAGCCGATTTTGGACAGGAGGGACCGGGGAGAATGTGTGGCGGCAATGACCAGGGCAGCTCCCATCCTCTTGGCTCGGCTGGTGGAAAAGGGAACAATCGAGGGTGTGATTTCACTGGGAGGAGGTGGTGGGACGGCCATTGCCACCGCAGCGATGAGGGTTCTTCCGATAGGGTTTCCCAAGGTCATGGTCTCTACGCTGGCGAGTGGGAATACCGCCCATTATGTAGGAACGCGGGATATTGTCATGATTCCCAGCATCGTAGACGTGTCGGGTCTGAATTCGGTCTCCCGGACCATCTTCACAAGGGCGGCGGGGGCGATCTCGGGAATGGTGGATAGCAAGGTCGATATAAGTGATGCCCGTCCGATTATTGCGGCCAGCATGTTTGGGAATACGACTGATCTGGTTTCGATGGCGCGTGAGCAACTGGAAGCAGCGGGCTATGAGGTTCTTGTTTTTCATGCGACCGGGACGGGAGGCAGGACTATGGAAGCGCTTATCGAGAGCGGAATGGTGGCCGGGGTGCTGGACGTGACCACCACCGAGTGGGCCGACGAACTTGTTGGGGGGGTGCTGGCAGCCGGATCGGACCGCCTTGATGCCATGACGAGGGCGGCGGTGCCTGCGGTTATTGCACCCGGGTGTCTGGACATGGTGAATTTTGGAGAGCGGGAGACGGTGCCGGCGGAATTCGAAGGTCGCGCCATTTACCAGCACAACCCTCAGGTTACCCTCGTGCGCACCAGTGCAGAAGAGTGTGACGAGCTCGGCAGAATTCTGGCACGGAAAGCCAACGCCAACGGGGCTCCGACCGCCATTCTGATCCCGGCCAGGGCGATCAGTTTGATTAGTGCCCCCGGTGAGGTGTTTCATGATCCTGCCGCCGATGCCGAGCTGTTCAAGGCGATCCGCGGAGAGGCCGAGGTGGAGGTGCAGGAGCTGGAGGTTGAGATCAATAGCGAGGAATTCGCCAACGCTTGTGTGAGAAAATTGCTGGAGCTGATGGAAGAGGGCGGCTCGCACCCACAAGCTTAGAGAGGGCTCGTTCTCGACAGGTCTGCCGATCTGTCACAGAGTGCGGACATGATGAAAGCGTTACCCATTTTTGCCGGAACAATGGCCCTTGTCCTCCCGGTTGCCTCTGCGGATAATCATAAGGAAAGCAAGGCGGAGGTCCTTTTTGACGGGAAGACCCTCAAGGGATGGAATGTGAACAAGGGAGAGGAAAAGTGGTGGAAAGTGGCTGATGGTGCGATTGAGGGTGGCTCGCTCACCGAGCACGTCCCCCACAACACCTTTTGCGTGTTTGACAAGTCCTACAAGGACTTCGAGTTGAATTTGAAGTTCAAGATCACGCCGGTAAAGGGCGGGATTAATTCCGGCATCCAGATCCGGAGCCAGCGGATTGCAAACCACCATGAAATGATTGGATATCAGGCGGATGCGGCTAAGAACTACTGGGGGAAAATTTACGATGAATCGCGCCGCCGGAAGGTTATTTCCAAGGTGCTGGATCCGGAGGCCCTCGCCAAGGCGGTCAAGGCAGATGGCTGGAACCACTATCGCATTCTCTGTGAAGGTCCACGCATCCGCATGTGGCTCAACGATGTGGCGTGTGCCGATTATACCGAGAAGGATGCCAGGATCCCTCTTGAAGGATATATCGGTCTGCAGGTGCATGGTGGAGGAACTCTCACCGTCCGGTTCAAGGAAATCACGGTCAAGCAGCTAACCTCTTCAAAATCGGGGTAAACGGAAGCAGAGAAGCGGATTTCCAAACATGGTTTTACCTTCTCTGCGGGATAGAGCTGTTTTAAGTTGTGAATACAGGTGAACCGCTCCTGATACCAAGTGCTGCATTGCGATGAATAAGTTGTTCGCCATTTTCCTGAATGCCGTGGTGGTGGGCGTCGTCGTTGCCAAGGATGACCCGCAGAAAATTCTCGAGCGTCTTCCCAAGGGAACGATTATCGAACGCGACATCGTCTACGCGACCAATGGTGAGCGTGAGATGCTGCTGGATGTCTATCGCCCCGAGTCCGATAAGCCGCTGCCGCTGGTGATCTGGTTTTATGGAGGGGCGTGGGACTGGGGCAATAAGGACCGCTCTCAACCGTTGATTCCCATGCTCTCACGCGGCTATGCCATCGCGGGGGTGACCCACACCAAGAGCAAGGAAGAAATATTTCCCGCGGTTATCAACGACTGCCGGGCAGCGGTGAGTTTTCTGCGCCTCAATGCCAAGCGTTTTAACCTGGACCCGGAACGTTTCGGGGCGGCGGGCGAATCTTCAGGAGGGCACCTGACTGCCCTTTTGGCGACCACCAGCGACACCAATGAATTCCAGAAACATCCGGTCACCCGGAAGGCCTCATCAGCTATTCAGGCGGCCAGTCCCTGGTGCGGTCCCACCGATTTCCTGAAGCTCAATGACGTGAAGGCTTCCCAGGATTATTCCAGGAGGCAGTCCGCTCCCTCGCGCCTGATCGGTGCCCCCATCAAGGAGGCGCCGGAGAAGTGCAGGCAGGCCAATCCGATCACTTATGTCAGCAAAGGCGACCCTCCGTGCTTCATCGTCCATGGAGACAGGGACTTTGTTGTGCCGCTCAACCAAAGCGAACTGTTACATGAGGCACTGAAGAAGGCTGGCGTCCCCTCAACTTTTCATGTGGTCAAGGGCGGAGAGCACGGTTTTTCCAAGATGACACCAGCCAACGATGAAGTCGTCAGGGAAGTGATGGATTTCTTTGACAGGCAGTTCAAGCCTGAGCGCGATCGTTAGGGCCAGTGCTCAGCTCCTGAATTCTGTGATGTCCTCAGCCGGTGTTGTCATAATGAAACAAGGCGAATAATAAGCAGCATGCGTATAGTGAAATCACATTTGATTGATCGTAGAAGATTTCTACGGGGAATGGGTGCAGTGCTGGCGTTGCCATGGCTGGAGAGCGCGGCGATGGCAGATTCGCCCCCGGTCAGGCGTTTGGTGTGTGTGGGCAATCATCTCGGTTTCTATCCGGGCAACTTCTTTCCGGAGGCGTCCGGGAAAGACTACGTGGCGACATCGACGCTGGAGCCGCTTCAGATGCATCGCGATGATCTGACAGTATTTTCGCATTTGGATCACGAGCTCAACGGTGGTCATAGAGCGGTTCAAGGTTTTCTGACGAGTATCAAGAAGGAGGAGGCTGCCGGGTTTCCGGCAAAGAATATCTCTCTCGATCAGGCTGCGGCCGAGCATGTCGGCAGCGGCACTCGTTTTCCCTCAGTCAACACGGGCATTTACAAAGGTACGGACATGTGCTGGACGCGTGCCGGTGTGCATGTGCCGCCGGTCAGCAATCCCGCCGCCCTTTTCCGAGCGCTCTTCGTTAACCTGCCCGCCAACGAACGCGCAGCCGAGCGCACTCGCTTGCAGCATCAGGGCAGCGTGCTCGATGCGCTGCGAGAATCGGCTGGCGCCCTGAACCGGACTCTCAATGTCGCCGACCGTAATAAACTGGACCAGTATCTGACCTCGGTGCGCGATGTGGAACGGCGTTTGCAGATGTCCAGGGAATGGCTCGACCAGCCCAAGCCCAAAGCGCCGATTGACGAAGTGCTGGATGAGGAGCGGCAACATCTCGACGAGGTGGCGCTGTTTTATGATCTGATGGCGCTGGCATTGCAGACTGATTCGACCCGGGTTGCGACCCTGGAAACCGGCATGGGTTTTCGTACCTCTGAACTGGACCTGGACGGCTATCACGGGATTTCCCATCACGGGAAGGCGCCCGGCCGGATTGACCAGCTCAAAGTCGTGGAAGCCTTCCTGACCGCCAAGCTCAGCGGCTTCATGGATCGACTAAAAGAAGCGCAGATTTTCGATGACACATTGGTCGTCTTTGGTAGCGGTATGAGTGACGGCTCAAGCCATAGTAACCGAAACCTTCCGGTGTTGCTGGCCGGTGGCGGGTTGAAACACCAGGGTCATCTGGTTTGTCCGGCCGAACAGCATAAACGAGTGCCGCTTTCGAACCTGTGGCTATCCGTGCTACGATGGTTCGGCTCCGAGGCGGATCAATTTAGCAGGAGCACGGGAACATTCTCCCCGATGGAAATAGGGTAGGGCAGGTCATGAAAACCACTATCCGGGGCACCGTCTTGCTTTTGATCGCGGTCAGCACTATTGCCAGCGCTGACGAACGAGCTTCAAAGTTTCTCAAGCAGCACTGTATCCGCTGTCACGGCAGCCAGAAGCAAAAAGCGGATCGGCGTTTCGATACGCTTTCGTCGCAGATAAAGAGCCTTAATGACCTGGAGCGCTATCAGGAGATCGTCGACCTTCTTAATCTCGGCGAAATGCCACCCGAAGACGAACCCCAACCGACGGCGGAAGAGCGTGCACGGGTAATTGCTCACCTGACGCAGAAACTTGTGACAGCCAGGGCCGAACTGAGTGATTCAGGTGGGCATAGTGTGCTGCGGCGGCTCAACTCATGGGAATACCGGCAGACGATCGGCGATCTGCTTGGGCTCAACGTCGACGTCTGGAATCCCACCGAGGATTTTCCCGAAGAGGTGAAAGTCCATGGGTTCGATAATAATGGAGCCGGTCTGGTCACTTCCGGCCGGTTGATGAACCACTATTTAGACGCGGCCGAAGAAGCCATTCGGCGGGCCACCCAGTTTGGAGCCCGGCCGATATTAAGGAAGTATACGCAGCAAACGCCGTTCTACTTCAATGGTAAAGAGTCAAAGGATTTGCCCAAACTTTTTCAAGAGGACCGCTTCCGTTTTATTCCCGAGACACCGTATACCGATCTTTATGGTCGTCATTATCGCGGTGGGCATATCGGCTTCCTGCCATTATTTCAGCAAGGAGGCGTCGCTCATAGTGGGACTTACACTATTCGCGTTCGGGCTGCTGCAGTCGGCCGCATTCATGACTACGGCAAAGCTCTCGGTGATTTCCGTAATGGGGATCCATTGGTGATGGAAATCGCTGCAGTGGATCGACGCGGAAGTGTCACCAGTACGGGCAACGTTTCGAAGATGATTTCGCTGGCGCGTATTGAGCTGACCAATGAGCAACCGCAATGGTTCGAGTGGAAGGTCTACATGGAAGCCGGATACGAGCCGGAAGTCCGCTTTCGCAATGGCCCGCTCGCGGCCAAGCGAATGGTTCGGGTGCTGACAACCCAGGCCGCTGATAAACCGGAGTTCAAGCCGTTCGTCGCCATGAAGCCCGGCTATGAAAAGGCTCATGGGGTGCTTAAGGCTTATCAGGGGCCGCGCCTGCGGATTTGGGAAATCAACGTCGCAGGTCCGCACATCGATGCTTGGCCGCCGGCCGGTCATCGTGCGTTGTACGGCAACCTGACGCCGGAAGAGCTGAACACCAAGACGATTGCCCAGCGTCTGGAGTCCTTCGCCGAGAAAGCCTTTCGTCGTGTGCCATTGAAAGGGGAGCTGGCGCCGATCCAGCATCTCGTTGCTGGCAAACTCAAGGAAGGTGTGGAACCCTTGCAGGCCCTTCAGCTGGGGTGTCAGGCTGTTCTCTGTTCTCCCGGATTCCTTTATCTGAATATGGGTGAAGGTGAGCTGAGCGAAGTCGCGTTGGCGTCGCGGTTGTCCTATTTTCTCTGGTCATCACCACCCGATGAGCCGCTACTCAGGCTGGCCGCCGCGGGAAAACTGCGACCCAATTTGTCAGCACAGGTGAAACGTATGCTGCTTGATCCCAAGTCTGATCGATTCGTCGGGCATTTCGTCCGGCGTTGGCTGGATTTGGACAATATTGGCACCATGCCGCCGTCAGCGGATTTTCTGGAGTATTATCGCGACAACCTCGAGACCGCAATGCGTGCGGAGACGGAAACCTTCTTTAAGCACGTGCTCGATCAAAATCTGCCGCTCCGTGAATTTTTGGGTGCGGACTATTCCTTTCTCAACCGGGAGCTCGCCTTGCACTATGGCATAGAAGGTGTTCAGGGCAACAAGCTCCAGCGGGTTTCACTCAAGGGAAGCAGGCGTGGTGGTCTGATCGGGCAAGGTGCATTTCTCACTGCATCGGCTAACGGCGTGGATACTTCGCCCGTCGTCCGTGGTATTTACGTACTGGAGAAGATACTTGGCTACACGCCACCGCCGCCTCCGCCCGACGTCCCTGTGATCGAGCCTGACATTCGTGGTGCTTCGACTGTTCGTGAGCAATTAGTAAAGCATCGGGAAATAGCAACCTGTGCCGAGTGCCATCGTAAAATAGATCCGTTAGGGTTCGCCTTGGAAAATTTTGATGCCATCGGTGGCTGGCGTGATCGATATGATGGCAAGCTCAAGGTGGACCCCTCCGGGAAACTGCCCGGCGGAAAGATATTTTCAACCAATGCCGAGTTCAGGGAGCTGATGATTGGGCAGGACAAGACATTCATCCGCTGTCTGACCAAGAAGTTGCTCACCTACGCTGTCGGTCGCAAATTGAACAGCAGTGATCGCCCGAGTATCGATGGGATCGGCAAGGAAATGGCCAGGCCTGAGAAGGGTCTTCGGGATCTCATCCAAGCCGTGGTTGCCAGTGAGAGCTTCCTACAGAACTAGAGGTCCCCGATGACCTCTTCCAGAGGGGCCCCTTGAGCATCTTTTTACCAGTGGAGTCTTTCCTTTTCAGGGGTCAGGTCGTCCGTTTGTCCTTATCTTCGGGGCTGTGTCTTCAAGGCTGTGAGCAAGTGCATCGACCGGTTCCTTCCCCGAAGCGGGATAAGGACAGGGTTCTTCGGGGTATGTCTTTTCATGGGGCACCTGGTTACCTGCACCCGGGGAATCCTGCTATCGGTTGAAGAGCAGGTAGAGGTGGTAAAGGTAGAGCTCACGCAGGGTAAAACTGGCGCGGGATTTGAATGATTCGAATCTGGAGGTAGTGGTGCCGGAGGGGGAGGCCTCCATGCCCTGTCTCCGGGCGATCAGGACTCCGCGCTTGAGATGCCATGGGTCACTTACGATTAGTGCACTGGTAAAGTCCTGCTGATTCAGGATTCTGCTGGCTTCCTCCAGGTTTTGAACGGTAGTACGGGAGTTGCCTTCCATGAAGAGCGCTTCTCCCGGGATGCCACGTTTGAGACAGTAGTCGCGGGCCACCTCCCCCTCCGAGTAGGGAGCGCCAGTACCCTTGCCTCCAGTCAGCACAAGGGCGGTGACACGTTTATCGAGGTAAAGACGGATGGCGTGATTGAGGCGTTCCCGGAATACCGGAGAGGGCTTGTCATGCCAGGCGGCTCCCCCGAGGACGATGGCACAGTGAGCCTTCCTTCCGTCGTCGCGAAACCCGTAGCGGTTGATTGAAATGGTCTGTCCTATCAGGTAGAGAGCGAGTGCTCCCAGGCAATAAATGAGGAGTCGTCGGTAGCTGGGTCGCTTCCGCCGGGAACCTTTCCCGGGTTCCGGAGTCGGGGTTCGATCTGTTGTCTCGAACTCACTCATGCCAGCGGGCTTTATCCTACCCCAGTTCGGGCAGATGGCTAGAAATCAGTGGTTTGTTTGCCGGAGTCTGCATGCCCCGGATGGAGAGGGACCGGATCATGGCGTTTTCCCACCACGATTTGTCAGAGAGGTATCCGTGGGAAGGACTAATGGGCCTCCAGCCAGTTCGTTCCAGTTCCGGTGTCAACCTTGATAGGAACATCGTGGGGGAGGGGCAGGGCGGTCTGCATCGCTGACACGATTTCCGGAATCAGTTCGTCCGCTTCTTCCTCATGAAGGTCAAAAACCAGTTCGTCATGAACCTGGAGAAGCATGCGGGTTCGGTATTTGCCAGCCTGCAGGAGTTCCTGCACACGAATCATGGCGAGCTTGATCATATCAGCCGCGCTCCCCTGGATGGGAGTG
This sequence comes from Roseibacillus sp., assembly GCA_022448985.1. Lineage (GTDB taxonomy): Bacteria > Verrucomicrobiota > Verrucomicrobiia > Verrucomicrobiales > Akkermansiaceae > Roseibacillus_B. The sequence continues at coordinate 11,480 of JAKVCR010000162.1, read as the reverse complement.
TTGATGGCCGCCCGCTGGGCATTGCCCCGCACGGTAGCATTGGCTGAGCTGATATCGCGCAGGTAACGTCGCCTCCCGGCCAAGGTCTCGACATATCCGTTTTTCTTTGCGCCTTCTACGGTGGAATCCATGTAGTCCTTCACTCCGGGATATTGTTCGAAGTAGGTGTTGATGATTTCTCCCGCTTCCGTCCGGGGGATTCCGAGCCTCTGGCTGAGACCAAAGGCTGAAATGCCGTAGATGATTCCAAAGTTGACCATCTTGGCTGCACTGCGCATGGATGGTTCCACGTCTCCGGGGTCGACGCCATTCACCCTTGCGGCTGTGGCGGTGTGAATATCGATATCTTTCTCAAAAGCCTCGATCATGCCTTCGTCTCCTGACATGGCAGCCATGACCCGCAATTCAATTTGCGAATAGTCTGCCGAGAGGAGAAGGAAGCCCCTGCCCCGGGGCACGAAGGCAGTCCGGATTTCGCGTCCGAGTTCGGTCCGGACCGGGATGTTCTGCATGTTGGGGTCGCTGGAGGCGAGTCTTCCGGTAGCGGCCACCAGCTGGTGAAACTGTGTGTGAACACGGCCGTCCTTGGCGGCCACCCACCCGGGAAGACGGTCGATATAGGTTGATTTAAGCTTGGCTGCTTCCCGGTACGAAAGGATGTCGGCCACGAAGGGATGGTTGACTGCGAGAGAGGTCAGGGTCTGTTCATCGGTTTTATATTGTCCGGTGGCGGTCTTGCGGGGTTTTTCCACAAGCTTCATCTCATCAAAGAGAACTTCTCCCAGTTGTTTCGGGGAGTTGAGATTGAATTCGCGCCCGGCCTGTTCGACCAGTGATTTGGAGAGGGCATCGATACGTTGCTGAATAGCCTTTCCGGATGATGCCAGGACTCCAAGGTCAAGAGAGATACCTTCATTCTCGATGGCTACCAGAACGGGAAGAACCGGTGCTTCTATGTCATAGAACACACGATGTTGTCCCTGTTCTTCGAGGCAGGGGCGTAGCTTGTCGGCAAGCTGGGAGGTGATGTCAGCATCCTCTGCAGCATAGCGGGCGAGTTGTTTCACGGGAATCGAGGCCATGTCGATGACGTCCTTATCCTGGAAGAGATCCCCCTGGGTAGCTTTCCCGCCCGGGGTGGACGGATCTCCGCCGGTTAACTCGCTCAACTTGATGGGGGTGTAGCCAAGAAGGGATTCCGCCAGGTAATCCATGGTGTGACGCTGGTCTGGGTGAAGCAGGGTATGCGCCAGAAGGGTATCGAAGAAGGGAGGCTCCACCTGCATTCCGTGGTTGCGCAGGACGGCGAGATCATACTTGAGGTTATGCCCGGTCTTTTCCGCCGGACCCGTCAGTGCACTCCGAAATGTTTCCAGGGCTTCTGCGTCGGGAACGGTTGCATAGGTGGCAGCCCCGCTCTCCCAGCTGAAGGCGATGCCCAGGATCCTGGCGTCGAAGCGGTCGAGGGAGGTGGTTTCAATATCGAAACAGAAGCAGGTCTGCTTTTCCAGGGACTTCACCAGTTCACGGCGCTTGGCATCGGTGTCGGCCAGCGTGTAGGCCGGGTTGAGATCGCTGATGGTTCTGAGTTCGGCGGCAAGAACCTCTTCTCCATTCTCGGAGGAGGCCTTTGTGGTCTTTCCGCGTCCCGCCACGAAGTCCTTGCCGAAAAGACGTTTTCCCAGGGAGTTGAATTCAAATTCCGTGAAGAGCGATTTGATCGCCTCATCATCGCGTGTCTGGAGGGCAAGATCATCAAGCTTCTTGTCTACGGGGACATCCCTCATGATCGTGGCAAGCTCCTTGGACAGTCGGGCCTGGTCAGCGTTTTCGATCACGCGCTCTTTCAGTTTGCCCTTCAGGGACCCGGTATTTTCCAGCAGGTTTTCTACCGACCCCCAGTCGGCGACCAGTTTTCGGGCAGTTTTCTCACCTACTCCCGGAATCCCCGGGATGTTGTCGGAGGCGTCGCCCATGAGACCGAGGATGTCGATGACCTGATCCGGGCGTTCGATGTTCCAGAGTTCGCGAAGGGAGGGCAGGTCGACGATCTCGTGTTCATTTCCCTTCCGTCCCGGTTTCCACATGACGCATCGCTCAGAGACGAGTTGCCCGAAATCCTTATCCGGGGTTACCATGAAGGTTTCGACGGAGCCGTCTTCATCGGCCTGTCTTGCGAGGGTTCCGATGATGTCGTCGGCTTCGTAACCGTCGATTTCCAGGAGCGGTATGTGGAAGGCCTGACAGAGGTGCTTGATATGAGGCAGGGCAGCGGCCAGATCCTCGGGCATCTCTTCCCGGTTGGCCTTGTAATCAGGGTAGATTTTGTGGCGCGGGGTTGGAGCCCGGGTATCGAAGGCTACGGCCAGATGGGTGGGTTTCTCCTTCTCAAGGATGGTCAGGATGGTATTGGCAAATCCGTATAGCGCGGAGCTATTTACCCCTTTAGAGGTAAAAATAGGGTTACGGATCAGGGCGAAATGTGCCCGGTAGGCCAATGCCATGCCATCGAGCAGGAAGAGCCGCTGCATGCCGGAGGATCCCGGGGGGAGGTCCTCAGGTCAACGGTTTCCCCTAATTTGACAAATCGGTGAAAATAGCCCTTTATTCGGGGGTAGACCATTCGAACAAATGAACAAATACGTCATCTGGGCTGTCGCCATCATTCTCAGCTTCTTCATCGGGCGCGTGATGTATTTGCCCCTCAGTGGATCCCTTCTTGCCGGAGGGACGGAGTCTGGAACGGTTTCTCAGTCGATACAGGAGGTAAGGTTCGGGGTCGGCAGTAATGAGCTCCGTATAAAAATTAATCTGGGCAGCATCAAAGAGGCTGAAATGCCCAGGAGTGTCACCCTTACGAAGCGGGTTGACGTGTCCTCCGAGGGTAATAGCCAGAAGACTGCTTTGGAGAAGGGAACGACGGTGCAGGTCCGGAAAATGATCAAGGAAAGTTACTTGCTGGACATTTCGCCGGGGGGTCCGCTTACCGGTGTGGTTCCCATTGCCCATACCGATTTTGCTCAGCAGGTGATTGCCTACCGGGCACGCCGCCATTTTGGTGGTGATGCTGCCATCGCAGACAATACCCCGCCGAGCCCTGTTCCTCCCCCTACTCTCCCAGAGGTCGCGGATAACACGGCTCCGAAGTCTGATCCGGCCCCCAGTCCGGCCCCCAATCCTGATCCAGCTCCCAGTCCGGCCCCTCAACCCGAACCAGAACCCGAACCAGAACCTACTGCGGAACCAGCGAGCTTGAATGCTGAGCAGATTGTGGCCGCGATGCAGGAGAGCGTAAAGGGAGGAGGCATCAAGGAATTCAAGTTTGAGCAGGTTGAAGGATGGAAGGCGGGAGAAGAGGAGAACGTTGATGGTGAGATGTACCAGACCGGGTTGGCAGCATACAAGGCACAGACCATCTTCGGAGAGAAGGTGGTTCAGGCCAAGGCTCTCATCCAGAAGGGCAAGGTGGTCAAGTGGATCTACGCCAAGACCGGCATGGAAATCAGGTAGAGCGGGTTGCCGGGTATTTTTTCCTGCCCCCTCCGTAATCCCTACCCGTTTTGGCAGAACCGTGTGCGCAGATGCGTGAGGTAAGCGCCGGGGTCGGTGCGCTTGCCTGTGGCGGACTCCATCAGCTCCTGGGGCAGCAGGGTGGATCCTCGGGAGTGAACCTTGTCCTGCATCCACTTGAGGAGGGGTAGGTAGTCGGCACGGCTGCAGGCGGAAGCGACGTCCCTTTCACCGGTTGCCGTGTTATAAAGCTGGGCGCTGTTGAGGTTACCAATGCTATAGGTCGAGAAATAACCGAGTCCGCCCATGGACCAGTGGATGTCCTGCAGACACCCATTGGCCTCGTCGGGGGGGCGGAAGCCGAAGAGGGCCTCGAATTCGTCATTCCATGCTCCCGGCACGTCGCCGATCTCCAGTTCACGGTTGAGAAGACGCCTTTCGATCGAGAAGCGCAGGAGAATGTGAAGGTCGTAAGTGGCCTCATCGGCCTCCACGCGGATGCAGGAGTATTTTGCACGATTTACCCCGAGGAGAAACTCATCAAGCGAAAGGCGACGGAGACCGGGAAAGATCTCGGCGGCCCTTGGCAGCCATTTTTCCCAGAAGGGGCGGGCGCGTCCCACATGATTTTCCCAGAGTCGGGACTGTGATTCGTGAATGCCAAGAGAGACCGCCTGTCCCGAGGGTAGGCCGTGCTGGTCCTTTGACAGTCCCTGGTCATAGAGGCCGTGACCTGCCTCGTGCATCACTCCGAAGAGGGAAGATAGAAAGTCCCCTTCGTCGTAGCGGGTAGTCAGGCGTGTGTCATTGGGCCCGAGGTGAGTGCAGAAGGGATGAGTAACTGTATCGATACGGCCTGCCTCGAAATCGAAGCCGAGACTCTCGGCAATTTCCCGATTCAAGATTTTCTGATCCTCGACGGGATAGTTTCCATCCAGCAGGTCGGGTGGGGTTGCCTTGGAATTTTCAACGGCCTCCTGCGCGATATCGATGACCGGTTCTCTGAATGCGTCGAACAGGGCAGCAACCTCAGCGGTGCTTGAGCCGCGCTCATATTCCTCTAGGAGAGCATCATAGGGTTCTCCTTCATAGCCCCATAGTTCTGCTTTCTGCCGGGCAATCTCCAGAAGGTTCTCCAGAGCGGGAGCAAAAATAGAAAAGTCGGATTTTCCGCGAGCCTCCACCCAGGCAGCCTTGCCACGTGACGAGGTCCTGGTGTCACGCTCGACCAGTTCCGTTGGCAATTTGGAAGCTCGGTCGAAGTGGTGACGGAATTCCCGGAGATTGGCTGCAATGACGGGATCGTTGCAGCCATCAGACTCCGCTTCCTCAAGGGCGTTGAGCCAAGAGGAGGAAGTGGCCAGTTCATGAGCCTTGCCCGAGAGCCATGCCAGCTGACTGGCACGGTAATCGAGGGCCGCGGGGGGGAGGCGGGTTTCCTGGTCCCAGCCCAGGACCGAGGCAGTGGTTGAAATGAGGGCTCGTTCCCTGGCCAGTTCACAGAGGGACCGGTAAGCGTTTGTGCTCATGGACGAGCGCTTAGCGTTCCGGGCCTCTCCGGGCAAGGTTAAGGTAGATTTCCTTCTTGTGAGAGGGGACGGAGAGATCCAGAATGGGGGCAGATCGGAGTTCCTGTTTGGCCCTCCCGAGACCCCCTGACCATGAGTATTGTCAGCAGCTACGCCAGTCCTGAAGCCGCCGAATCTCTCAGGCGCCAGCGTCGGATGGCGAGTATCACCAGTCTGGTGATCGCCATTCTCACGGTAGTGCTGGTGGCCGTTGTTCTTGCTCTTTTTCTTCTTCCGGCCTTCAGGATGGAGGTGCCTCCCATCGTCGCCTATTCAGCGGAGACAAAGGAAGAGGAGGTCATGGAGCGGCCCGAAGTGACTCCCCAGGTGCAACGTCAACCTGCGGCACCCAGTTCCGCCATGGCAAAGGTGATTGCCACCTCGGTTCCAACTCCCACTTCGGTCCCGGTTCCGGATACGGAGACTCCCGACCCGTCAGTGGAATTCGGGGACGGGGATGATTTCGGAGACGGATGGGGAGAGGGATCGGGATCCGGGCTTGGTGGTGGTACCAGTTTTTTCGGGGTGCCGTCCCGGGCGGAACGTATCGCCTATGTGATTGATTATTCAGCCTCGATGCGAGGGCAGGGGAGAGAGGCCTTGATGCGCAAGGAATTGATCCGCTCGGTGGACAAGATTGCCCATAAGACAAATTATGCCCTGATCTTTTTTGCCGGTCCCGCGTGGGTTGCGGGTGATGAGGTGGACTGGACGAAGAAAAAGGCCACCGTGACAGGAAAGGGACGCCGGAAGTATGAGTGGAAATCTCCCGGGACTGCTCATGAGTGGGACCAGGTCGGGAAGAAAGAGCCGGTTGACTGGCTGAGCGCTACAGAGGGACAGCTTTCCAGGTCCCGCAAGATCATCAAGGAAACCCGCCTGGTGTGGGGAACTCGTTGGGACAACCCTCTTCAGATGGCTCTCGACATGGAGCCGCCCCCGCAGGTCATTTATTTCATGACGGATGGAGTTGCGAAAGGATCCGACAGATGGGCCCGGGAGATTGGAGCGAGGGCGAAGAGCAGAGGGGTCAAGATCAACTGTGTTGCGATGATGCAACCCAAGGCACATGATGCCATGGAAGACTTGGCCAAGAGGACCGATGGTCACTTTACGATTGTCATGCAGGGTGGGCAGCGAAAGAAGGTGCGCTAGCGCCTCCGCTGGCCTCCTGAAGTAGTTCCGGGTATGTCGTTGCCGCGGCCTTGCTGCAGAGTTGCACGATCTGTCTCGTTTCCGAGGCCCTCAGACACTGCTTGGCGAGGGCTGAACATTCCTCGAAGTCGAGCAGGCGGACAGCTTGTTTGACCAGCGGAACAAGGGGTGCTCCCACCGAGAGTTCGTCTACTCCGAGTCCTATCAGGAGGGGGAGCAGGGTCAGGACCCCCGCCATTTCACCGCAGATTCCGGTCCAGATGTGGTGTTGGGTAGCACCCTCAATAATGGTCTTGATCAAGCGGATAATTCCCGGGTGCGCCGAACGGTAGAGCTTTGCCACTCGCGGGTTTACCCGGTCAACTGCCACCGTATACTGGACGAGGTCGTTGGTGCCAATGGAAAGAAAGTCGACCTCGGCAGCGATATCGGCAGCTACCATGGCGGCTGAAGGGACCTCGATCATGGCCCCTACTGCGATCTCCCGGTTGAACTCCACTCCGCGTTCTGTCAGTTCATCCATGCACTCAGAGAGGAGGCTTTTGGCCCGGCGGACTTCCCCAACCCCGGAAATGAGGGGAAACATGAGTCCGACGCGGCCCGAGGTGCCAGCACGCAGGATGGCGCGCAACTGTTCCTTGAAGAGATCCTGGCGGTCGAGCGAGAATCGGATGCCACGCCAGCCGAGGAACGGGTTCGGCTCCGGTTCGCTCAACGCTTCACCGGGGACCTTGTCTCCTCCGGCATCGAGGGTGCGGAAGATCACTTCGCTGGGAGAGACCCGTTCTGCCACCCGGGAGTAAAGAGCAGCTTGTTTCTCCTCGTCAGGGCATTCCTCGCTCTCGAGCAGGAAGAATTCTGTTCTGAACAGTCCCACTCCCTCGGCGCCTGAACGATCAACCAGATCCAGTTCGTGCTCAAATTCGATATTGGCAGAAAGGGTGATCGAGTGACCATCGGTAGTGACCGCCTCAAGATCATGCAGCTTGTCGAGTTCAGCGCGTCGTAGTTGATGCTGCTCTTCCAGTTCACGATATTTCGCTACCGTTTCCGGAGTGGGATTGGAGATGAGTTTTCCCTCGTAGCCATCTAAGATACAGGGATCGAGGGCGTGCAGGTTGAAGACCGCATTGCGAAGGCCCACCACTGCCGGAATACCTAGGCTTCGGGCCATAATGGCCGTATGGGAGGTGATGCTGCCCTGTTCAGTAGCAAAACCCAGCACTTGGTGCCGATCCATCGCGGCGGTGGCAGAGGGGCTGAGATCATAGGCAACAAGAATGTGCTGATGGTCAGGCTCATCTGGAGCAGGATCCTCGTGTTCGGTATCGAAATTGCGCAGGACTCTCTGGCAGACATCTTCGATATCCGTGGTCCGGTCGCGGAAAAAGGGATCGGGGATCCGTCGCATCGACTCGAGCTGGTTCTGCATTACTGCATAAAAGCAGTATTCTGCATTTTGCCGACGGTCCTGAATGGCCTCGGGCACACCTGTGAGGACGATAGGGTCCTCCAGAACCAGCATATGGGCTTCGAAGATACGGCCTTCTTCGTTGCCAGAGAGGGATTCCATGTGCTCCTGGAGCCCTTCGAGCTGCCTGCTGGTGCGGCTCAGGGCGTCCCGGAAGCGCTCGGTTTCGCGGGTGACATTGGCGATTGGGTAGACCTCTGGTGCGGAAAAACCCCGAGCCATCACGTGGACGGGAGCAAAGACGATTCCGCGCGAGACCGGTGTTCCCACGTATACCGCTTCTTTCCTGATGCCGCCCATCGGCGTGAGTCTGAAGCGGGGGGAAGGCGTGGTCAATGCCTCCGGGGCAGGCGGCATTTTTCAGCCTAAAATGATCAGACCTCCTCGAAATTTCGGCTCACTAAATCTTGGAGAGCCTTCAAAGCTTCCTCAGCATCAGCGCCTTCTGCGATCACGGTTATCACTGATCCGTGCCCTGCAGCCAGCATCATTAATCCCATGATACTCTTTCCATCTACCTCCTCACCATCCTTTTCCACCCGGATATGGGCTTCGAATCTGCTCGCGGTCTTCACGAATTGAGCCGCAGGTCGGGCGTGAATTCCGAGCTTGTTGGATATGGTTAGTTCCTGGCTGGGCATGGACTGGATCTCAGCGGGGAAAGTCTAGGAGGCAGTCCGGTCTGCTGTGAAGAGAAAACTCCCCAGTTTCCGTGAAGATACGGTCATTTACTTCACCTGGCTTGACCGTTTGCAGCCTGTCGGGCCCCGACTTGCCCTCTCCAGCTGACTTTGCGGGAGGATTTCCCCGGAAAACAGCTGAGCTCGTTTATTCAGATTACAGGATCATTACTCTGCATCTTGGTGAGGAGCTTCTGGTTGAATTCATCAGCCATATCGTATCCGAGGCGGCGGAGCTGGAGGTCGAGGGCAGCCACTGCCACGAGACGGGCAGTATCCCGCCCCGCAGCTACCGGGATCTCTACGTGCGGAATCGAGTGGTCCAGGATGACATACCCTTCCCGGTGCAGGCCCAGACGATCGACATTATTGAGGTCGCTGTCACTTTTCAGGGTCACCACAAGGTCGAGGCGCTTTTCCGGGCGAATGGCAGAGAGGCCATAGAGATTGGCTGCATTTATTATGCCGATACCGCGCATTTCGATATACCCGCGGGCCAAGTCGGGACAGGATGCGATCAATTCGTCTCCGTGACGTTGAACACGGACCACGTCGTCAGCTACAAGAGCGCCTCCGCGTTCGAGGAGGCCAATGGCGGTTTCACTCTTTCCTGATCCACTGCTGCCAATGATGAGGATGCCGACCCCGCGGTAATCTACCATGCAACCATGCAGGGAGATCGACTCCGAGAATTCCTGCTCAAGGAGGATGGAAGCGAGGTTCAGGAACTGCATTGTAACCATCGGGCTACGGAAAATCGTGAGCTTGTGCTCAGAGGCAATATCCAGGAGCTCGTCGGGTAGTTCGTGATCACGGGAAGAGACGATACAGGGGACTCCTTTTTCACAGAGCTGGCGGAACCGTTCGGATCGAAGTTCGGGAGACAGTTTCTTGAGGTAGGAGGCCTCCGAGTTGCCGATCACCTGGATACGCTTGTTGGCGAAATAAGTGAAGAATCCAGACAGGGCCAGTCCGGGGCGGTTCGGAGCCGGTTCACGGATGCTACGTTCAAATCCTTCCTGTGAGTCGCCGACCAGTCTGAGTTTGAGGGCCTCGTGATGACGCTCGTAAAAGCTACCGACGCTGATGGAGGTGATCTTTTTCACCCGGGATGCCATGTCGCTAAGGTAATGGCTCCGGTAAAATACGGAATCTTAAATCTCAGTTTCGGGATTTAGAGCTATTCTAGGCCGAGGGCCATCGAGGGGCCACCTCTATGGGAAAATAAGGCGCCGGGGGCATGAAGCTCTGCCTAAAGGGTTCTGTTCAAGGCGTCACGAACTTCTTCGGGAGGGCGGTGCTGTTTCAGAAGGCGCGTTTTGTGCTTCCGCATGCGACGTGCGACCTTGTCGATGGTCTCATCAATGCTTCTGTACATATCTGCCGTTTCCGAGGAAGCATCGATTGTAATGTGATTTGCGCAGAAGAGTATGATCTCAGCCCGGTGACGTCTGCCCTGGACATCCAGAATGGCCCTGGCCTCGATAATTTTCGGATAGTCGAGATGCAGGCCTGCGATCTTCCGGAAGGTATACGCCTTCAGGGAGTCGGTGGCCTGTTCGTGACGGACAGTTATGGTAACATGCGGGTCGAGGTTCGCGCTTTGCATGGAATTAGTGTTTTCGGGAGGATGAGGAAGGACCGGTCGTCCACCATCTTTCACTATAGCATGGAAAACGGAGGATGCGAGGTCTCCCCTTTGCGGCATGACTGATTCAATTCCTGCGTATCTCTCCCTGCCTGACAGGAGGGCTGTCCCGGCATACTGGATCAGAAAGCCTGAGTCCTGAGGCCGGGATGAAAGGAGATATCACATGGAGAAGTTCTCTCCTAGGTAGTGACGGCGGGCCACGGGGTCATCAGCAAGTTGACTGGAAGGCCCCTCAAGCACGACCCGGCCTTCAAGGAGGAGGTAGGCCCGGTCGACGATCTGCAGGGTCTCCCGGACATTATGGTCGGTGATGAGCAGAGACAGGCCGTAGTCGTCACGGAGTTGCTTGATAATCTCCTGGATATCAAGGACCGCGATGGGATCGACGCCGCTGAAAGGTTCGTCGAGCATGAGGAGACTGGGATCGGTGCAGAGGGCCCGGGCGATCGAGAGACGTCGCTTCTCGCCACCGGAGAGAGTAAGGGCGGAAGAGCGACGCAGGCCGTCGATGCCGAAGCGTGCAAGCAGTTCTTCACAGCGGGAGAGCCGCTCCTTGCGACTCAGATCACGGCGGGTCTCGAGAACAGCCATGAGATTCTGTTCCACACTGAGTTTCCGAAATATTGATTCCTCCTGAGGAAGATATCCGAGGCCGTGTCGGGCCCTTTTGTGCATCGGAAGGCGGGTGACATTGCGGTTTCCCATGTATACTTGGCCTGCTTCAGGAGGGATCAGACCGGCGATCATGTAGAAGGTGGTGGTCTTGCCGGCGCCATTGGGTCCGAGCAGTCCCACCACTTCGCCCGGTCCGACTGTCATGCTCACGCTTTCCACCACTGGACGCCCGCTGTAAACCTTGCGAAGACCCTCTACCTCCAGGACGGGGTTAACCTTTCCGGGAGTCGGCACGGCGTTTTGCTGCTTGTCGGCGTCTGCTTCCATGGTGCCTTCCTGCTTCAGTCGGATTGCTTCTGGCGAAGCTTTTCGAAGTTTTTGTCTTTCAGGTCAAAGAATTGTTCCCAGGAGCCACGTGAGAGCTCAAAGCTGCCATTGGGATAAAAGAGGATATAAAGACCGTCCTCTCGTGCCTCAAAGAAGCTCTTGCCCTGGCGGATTGCCGGCCGACCCCCGCGCAGGGCAAGGGTTCCAGAGGCAGCTTCATAGGTGGCGGCAGCGGAGTTTGCGATCACTGGCGGGGCGCCAGCTTCGGGAATACGCGTAATCATGACATTCCCAAGGGCCACAATCTTGTCGACGTCGGAGAAGGCTTCCGGTCCCTTCAGATGATTGCCCTCCGGGGCTTCCCGTTCGGTGAGGGTGATTCGCATGCTTTTACTGCAACGGAGTCGGAAGCGGGGTTCCTGCACCACGATTTCGTCAAGATAGACCACTTGGCCCTTGATGGAGTCGAAATACAGGCCTCCCTCGCATATAATAGTGATAAG
>JAKVCR010000161.1 GCA_022448985.1 Roseibacillus sp. | reverse complement strand
CGGGAAATCGCGGAATAAGCCCCGACCGCCTCCTTGAGCGAAACGGAATCATGCCCAAGCAGCATCCGGGTGAGAAGCTCTCCGCTCCCGACCGAAAGGCCAAAGGCCCTCGCTTGCGCAGCCACCTTCTCCAGGCTCAATTCACGCCCGAGCCGCACGGTGGCGGCCAGCTTGGAGGCGGCCAGCGCACGCCTGCTTGAGATCCGGCCCTCATACTGCGGATTGGGAACCTCCATTCCCCACTCGCCCAGAATTCCTTCCTGCGCCCCCACCGCCACTGCCCGCGCATCCATGGCCTCATCCCTCACCGTCGTACAGGGGTGATACCCTGACTCCATGGCCGCGGCATACACCATGGGAAGGTAGGCGGTTCCAAACGGACGGCGCCCCAGCTCGATGAAATCATACTGCGAGTGCGCGTAATCCCGTCCTCCCACGTAAGCCAGCACGTTACCTGTATCCGGATCGATCATGAGAGCCGCCGCCTGAAGATAGTCGGGCACCCTCCCCGGTGCCGCTTTGAAGTCCCCGTGTTTCTGGTGACCGTATCCTTCCCGGGCCTCGATCTGCCCGAGATGTTCCTTCAGGCTACGCTCCGCCTGGTTCTGAACGTCACGATCAATGGTGGTGTAGATCCGGAACCCTCCCCGGGACATCGCCTCGATCCCCACCTTCTCAAGGGCAATATCATCCACGATTTCGTAAAAGTGCGACTTGCGCTTGCGCAACGGCTTTGGATTCACCGTTACCGGCTTGCTCGAAAGACTCATCCACTCCGACTCCGTGATCATCTCCTCGGCCAGCATCCTGTTCAGGACATGATCCCGCGCCTTGCGATTCTTCGACTTGTTGGCCAGAGGGGAAATCTGGGTGGGATTCTTCACACAGGCCACCAGGGAAGCGCACTCCTCAATGGTGAGCGCCATGGGCTCTTTCCCGAAGTAACCCAGAGCCGCGGAACGCACCCCGTAGTAGCCGTTGCCGAAAGGGATCCGGTTGAGATAATACTCCAGCACCACCCTCTTCATACGGGCCTTCCGCTCCACTTCATCCGGATAGTCGGCCACCAGTCCCTGCAGGAGGTGCCTCTCAATCCGGAGGGCCAGGAAGGCCTCCACGATCTTGCGCTCGATTCCCGACTGCCCCAGGGACAGGGCCCGCGACTTCAGGTCGAAGGCATTCCGGGCCAGCTGCATCGTGATGGTGCTGGCTCCCTGGGTGACGGCCCTCGCCTTCAGATTGAGCCAGACCGCACGTGCCACCCCGATCTGGTCCACCCCGTTGTGCTTAAAAAAACGCTGATCCTCCTGAGCGATAAGGGCATCAATAAGCTTCTGGGGCACTTCCTCGATCGCAACCTTGCTCCGGTTCTCCACGAACATACGTCCGATTTCCCGGCCCTTGTGATCCAGAATCATGCTTGGGATCTCCACGTCATCGATGGTCGAGATATCAATCTGGGCGGCCTGATCCTTGTAGGGCTGGAGCTTCTGATCGGCCACCCGCAGGCCCACAATCCCGGCCGCCATGCAGAGCAGCAGGAAGACCCACAGCCCTTTGCGCTTGTAAAAACGACGCTTTCGTCGGTTTTTCGTTTTCTGTTTTGCCATGGAATCGAGGGATCCAAGCCGGCCCCGGGAGCAACCTGTCCGGGAAAATTACCCGCCTTCCGGGATCGGGGCAACCCCTCTATTGGACCACGTGCTGCGTCCCCTGATCGAACGGGAGGGCCCGCTCCCATTCGCCAGCTTCATGGAACTGGCCCTCTACCACGAAGATTACGGCTACTACAGCGACCCCGCTCGCACCCGCGTCGGCCGCACGGGGGATTTCGCCACCAGTGTGAGTGTGGGGAATGCCTTCGGCCGCCTCCTCGCCATCCGAATTTACCAGGCCTGGGAGGCACACGGAAAACCAGCCTCCTTCTCCGTCCTCGAACTTGGCCCCGAGGACGGCTCCCTTGCCCGTGACATCCTATGGGCCGCCCGCAAGCAGGACCCCAGCTTCCACCGTGCCCTTGACTACGTGGCCTGCGAACCCAGCACCCGCAAGCGCGAAGCCCTTGCTTCCAGCTTCGCCGCCACCGGGGAGCCAAAACTCTCCGTGGTGTCCACCTCCAAAGTCCATCGGTCGAGGCGAGGGGTGATCCTCGCCAACGAGATCCTTGATGCCCTCCCCGTTCACCTCGTGCGATTCTCTGGCGAGGAATGGAAGGAGCTCCTGGTCACCCTCGGGAATAACCACCTGGACTGGGATGAAGCCCCCATTCCCAGCGGCCCTCT
>JAKVCR010000160.1 GCA_022448985.1 Roseibacillus sp. | reverse complement strand
CTGAGCCTTGAGTTCACCGGCCGTACGGTCGGGGCCTTCGTCCTCGCGGGGCCCGATGCCGGCATTCTCGAGGCCCGCATCGATGGTGGACCGGTCACTCGACACGACCTCTATCATCGCTACAGCCGCGGCTTGAACTATCCGCGCAGCGTAATCTTCGGCACGGATCTGAAACCCGGGAAACACGTCCTGAAACTGCAGCTAGCGGAGGAGAAGAACCCGGGAAGCAGGGGAACGACGGCCTCCATCCTGTTTTTCGAGGTCAATCGCTGAAGGTTGACCCTCCGCCGGGAGAGTCGCCCGATCATATGGTGGGACAGGTGACAGAAACCTGCAGATGGACCGGGGCAAGTTTTCACGTTGCTGATCCACCACTGGCCAAGCTATTTCTTCATCATGCACATCAACTGCCGACCCGCCCTTTCCGTTCTCGCCCTCCTCGTGGCCCTGGCCTTCCCGGCCCTTGCCAAGCAGCCCCCCGAGAAGGCGGTTGCCAATCTCGACATCGGGGACGGACTCGAAACCACCCTCTTTGCCTCGGAGCCCATGATGCTGAGTCCCTCCAGCATCGACATCGACCACCTCGGCCGCGTGTGGGTCTGTGAGGTTGTCAACTACCGGGGCCACCGGAACAAGCGCCAGGAGGGAGACCGCATCCTCGTCCTTGAGGACACCAGCGGGGATGGCAAGGCCGACAAGTCGACGGTCTTCTACCAGGGACGAGAGATCGATTCCGTGCACGGGGTCTGTGTCCTTGGAAACAAGGTCATCATCTCCGCCGGGGACAACGTCTGGATCATGACCGATGAGGACGGGGACCTGAAGGCCGACAAGAAGGAGGCCCTCTTCACCAAGATCGGTGGCGCCCAGCACGACCACGGGATCCACGCCTTCTCCTTTGGGCCCGACGGAAAGCTTTACTTCAACTTCGGCAACGCCTCCCGCCAGCTGGCCGATGCCGACGGCAAGATCATCACCGACAAGGCAGGCAACGAGGTGAAAGCCAGCCGCCAGCCCTACCAGCAGGGCATGGCCTTCCGCTGTGACCTCGACGGATCGAACATGGAGACCCTGGGCTGGAACTTCCGCAACAACTGGGAACTCTGCGTCGATTCCTTCGGCACGGTCTGGCAGAGCGACAACGACGACGACGGTAATAAGGCGGTGCGGATCAACTTCGTGATGGAGTTCGGCAACTACGGGTTCCGCGACGAATTCACCGGCAGGGGATGGCGCGACAAGCGCACCAACATCGAAAAGGAGATTCCCCTGCGCCACTGGCATTTGAACGACCCCGGTGTCGTTCCCAATCTCCTCCAGACCGGACAGGGATCCCCGACTGGCATCGTGGTCTATGAAGGCTCCCTGCTTCCCGCGGGATTCCAGAACCAGGTCATCCATTGTGATGCGGGTCCCAATGTCACCCGGGCCTATCCAGTGAAAACCGACGGGGCCGGCTACTCGGCTGAAATGGTCAACATTCTCTACGGGGCCCGCGACAAGTGGTTCCG